>JAEWSN010000024.1 GCA_023459915.1 Bacillota bacterium | reverse complement strand
CCGGGCTTCTCGTGCCTGGCCGGTATATTGTTTTACCATCGCAACCGGCCGAATTCCGCGCGCCACTGCCTTGAAAAGGGCATTGCGCCTTCCCTGGAAGGAGAGATTCACGAAGAGGGGGTGCGTGCCGCCCTGGTGTTGGCCCGGCTCGAACTGGCGTCCGGGAACATGGGCACCGCGATTGACAGATGCCGTGAAACCATCTCCTATGGCCGATCCGTGGGGATGCTCGACGAAACCGCGCGCGCCTACGAGTTGCTGGTGGATGCATGGAAACTGCTTGGAGACGGAACTGCCGCCTGGGAGGCGGCGCAGGAATACGCGCTGTTTCTGATGGAGCGGGAGGCCCACGAGCTCACGCGCTCATGCATCCTGATGGACATGGAGCTCGATCTGCTCGATCACGGCCGTGTGCGGCGCAAACTCGAGAACGAGTTGTCCATCGATCCGTTGACGGGGCTTGAAAGCTACCGCGTCATGGACAAGCGGGTTGAGACGCTGCGGCAGCAGTGTCCGGAGCCCGGGGCCATGCTCTTTCTGGATCTGGACAACCTCAAGGAAGTCAACGACCGGTACGGACACGCCATTGGCGATCAGCTCATCCTGGCGTTCTCCAGGCTCATCCGGGAGCAGGCACCCAAGAACGCGGTGGCTACGAGGAAAGCTGGCGACGAGTTTGTGCTGTATCTCCCGGGAATCGGGGAAGCGGAGGCCGGCCTGTTCTGCGAGCATTTTCTGGCTCAGGCGGCAAGAAAACGTCAGATAGAGGATGTACACCTGCCGCTGTCCTGCAGCATTGGCGTCGCGCTCGACCCCTCAGGCGGGAGGGATGCCGGAAGCCTCACCGAACAGGCGGATTTGGCAATGCTTCAGGCCAAGCAGCTGGGACGGATGCGGTATGTGATCGCGAACCGGGGGGAGGCATAAATTGGATTATGCACATGCGCAAGCCTTCATCACGGAATTGACTCCCGCGTACATGCAGGACGCTGAAATGGCGCATGCCAAGCTTCGCGAGGCCACAACAGCGGCGCTGTCCGGCGCCGACCCGGAGGTGGCCCTGCTGTTGCTTGACGAGCTTTGCTGGCAGGCGACCATCCGGTTTGACGCGGACGAGGCACTTCCATGGATCCAACGGCTCATGGAGCTTGCGGAAGCGTTCGGCAAGCATCACTGGATAGGCTGCGCCAACAACACCTATGGCGTGTTCTTTGTCAAGGCCGGCGATCCGCTGGCTGCCATCGATCGGCTCATTCCCGCACTGGAAGCCTTTGAGTCGGCCGGCAACCAGGCGCGCGCGGCCTCCGTGCTTGCCAATATCGGGGAGCTGCTGGTTGATATGGGTGAAACCGAGCGGGCCGGCATTTATCTTGAGGAGTCGGAAAGGCTTGGCGAGGAGGCCATGGCGGCCAGGTCACAAGGCGTGGGGACCGTCGCTGGAGCCGCCACATCGGGTACCGCTGTGGCCGGCTCAACGGATGCCGCGTCAATTGCCGGGGACCCCAGGCCGGAGCTTCACATCAACATGGTGTATGTGCTGGTGGCACGCGGTGAAATGGCACAGGCCTGGCAGCGTGTGGTTCGTATCTGGCGGGAGGGCAGAACCCAGCCGGGATGGGAAATGCGGGGACGTGCCCATGAGCTCGCCGGCTGGATTCGGTATCAGGAGGGCGCGCTGGCGCCGGCTGTGCGGCATCTGCACCGGGCCATCTCCCATTATCAAACCTATCGGGATCCCTACCGCGCCACCTTTGCGTGGCTGTTGCTCGGAGACATCCATCTGGGGCAGGAGGCGCACGCGAAGGCGGCCGAGGCCTACGGACAGGCGGCAGAAATCAGCGGCGCGATGGGCTATCGGAAGCTTGAAATCGAGGCCCTGCGAAAACTCCTGCCGGTCACCGCGAGTCCGCTGGAGGGGCTGGCGGCCCAACGTCGGCTCGTCGAGGCGATGCGGCAGGCGGATGCGTGCACGCGTCACATGCGGCAGCAGTTCGTGGACATCCGCATCCGTTCCGAGGCGGCGCGCCAGGAACGAATACGGCTTGAGCGCGATGTGGAACGCGACGCGCTGACCGGCCTGCTTTCCTATCGGCGGTTTGCGGAACGGCTTGAACGGATGGGGCAGGACTGCGAGCGGTATGCCCTGATTTTTCTGGATGTTGACAAGCTCAAGGAACTCAATGACCGATGGGGACACGCGGCCGGAGACATGCTGCTGCGCAGCTTTGCCAACGATTTGGCGGATGCCCTGCCCAAGGGAGGCCTTGCCTTCCGGAAAAGCGGTGATGAGTTCCTGGTTGTGCTGCCCCATGCCACGCGGGTCGACGTGCAACGGTACCTGGAAGACCTGTTCGCGCGGCTGGGCGTGCAGCGGCGCATCGGCGAGCAGCAGCTATCCCTGTCCGGGAGCGCCGGGGTTTCGTTGTGCCCGGAGGATGCCATGGAGCCGGATCTGCTGGAATGGATGGCCGATCAGGCGATGTACCGCGCCAAGGCGGCCGGCCGCAACGGTTGGACCTGGCACGCGCCAATGGCGCAGGGATAGGCAGGCATCGTTACAACGGACACCTTTCGCTGTCCCGACGTCTTGAGCGGTCCCGACGTCTTGAGCGGTCCCGACGGCTTGAGCTGTCCCGACCCCTTTGTGCTACACTTCCGCAATCCCGGTGATGGTGACGTTGGTATAGCTGAAATCATCCCGGAGATGCACCGGAAACGGTGTGACCTCCGTGTCTCCCTTCCGGAACACCCGGATCAGCGGGCGCAGGCTGAAGGACTCGTAGTTTTCGAGCACCAGGCCAATCCAGCCGTTGCTCAGCCGCACACAGGTTCCCACGGGGTAGGGCGCCACCTTGCGCAGAAACAGGCTCAGCAGCTCGGGATGGAACAGACTGCCGCCGGAAGCCATGAAGTATTCCACGGCTTCGGAGGGCGGCAGCGCCTTGCGGTATGGCCTGTCGGAGGTCATGGCGTCGTAGACGTCCGCGATTGCCAGAATGGCCCCGAACTGCGTGGTTCGGGCCCCGGGTTTTGCCATGGGATACCCGGAACCGTCATACCGCTCGTGATGCTCCAAAATGGCGATGTAGGTACTCACGGGAATTTCCGGATAATGCGACTTCACATACTCGAAGCCACGCTCCGCATGGCTCATGAGAACGGCGTGCTCCTCCGGGGTGAGTGGGGTGCGCTTGTTCAGCAGCTCCAGCGGAACAAAGACCTTGCCGATGTCGTGCAGGAGCGCGGCCATGCCAAGCCGGTTCAGCGCGTCGCGGTTGAGGCCGGCCGCCAGGCCCAGCACGATGGACAGCACCGCGACATTGACCGAATGGGCATAGGTATAATTGTCGAAAGCCTTGAGATCAATCATGTTGATCATGAGATTCCGGTTGCTCAAAATCTCGTCGACGATGCGGCTTATCTGTTCGCGCATCAGGTTCAGCGGCGGCGCGGAGCCGGTCCGTTCGCTGAGCACGAACAGATTCTTGATGCCCTTGACGGTCTCCGCGCGCAAGGTATCCGATATCAGGGACGCGATTTCCACGTCTCCGGATATCTGATCCTCAATGTAGACACCGTTGAGCGCAAGCCGTTGCAGGCTGTCAATATAGGATTCATTGAGCTGCGTGCCGGCGGTGAGCAGCACCTCGTTGCGCAAGCCCCAAATGGTCTTGCCGAGGGTCATGCCGGGCCGGATGCAGTGTAAAGGCACAAAACGCATGTTGCTTCCCCGATGATGTGGGCGGTGTCATTGCCTTGGCTGGCTTCAGTTCGAGAGGGTGATATGCTCGGCCACAACGCCGTCGATGACGTTGAGATCCGCGTACAGTTCATCCATTTCATCCCTGGACCCTGTCAGCTGCAATACCACGAGCCCTTCCTCGGAACAGGCGTCGCCGGCCTCGTGCAGCCCCAGCCGGACCTTGATGATGCAGCCATGTTCACTGAGCACGTCCTGAACCTGGGCGGCGGTATCCTTGCGCTTTTGAATCAGAATGCCCATCAGATGATATGCTGCCATGTTTCCTCCTCCGGCCGATTGTGGCCTTGACGCAATTTTCGTCGGTTCTTTTGTGGGGCCATCTCTTGTTATATTGGTATCCGCAAATCCCGCGCTGAAACAGCGAATGCCGGATTGACAGACGGTTCCCGCGCCTGTACAATCACACCGCCGGGTGTGGCGGGAGGGAAGTCATGATCAAAAGATTGGAACCAGCCGATTTGCCGGCCCTGAAAGGCTGGCTGGAGCGGGATGTGCCGTTGAATCTGCCGATGCTCGGTGATCTGGGGCGGTATGGTCTTGCCGCGCCGTTTCTTGAGTTCTGGGCGCAGGTGGATGACGCAGGGACCTGGCAGACCGTGGTGCGCCGCTTTTTTGAGCACTACATTGTCTATGCTCCCGAAGGAGCGCCGATGCGTGAACCCGAGGAGATCCGCTTCTTCCTGCAGTTCTCGAATCCCGGCTCCGTGTCGGGACGGGCTGATACGATGCGCGCGGTGCTCGCGGACACCCCGGGCACCTGGGAGGAATCCGCCTGCATGCAGCTCCTTTCAGACAGCGGCCTGCCGACGGCAGGGGCTGACTCAGGGACGCCGGCTTGCGCGGGGAAACAGGACGCCGATGGCCTGTCGATCCGCGCGACGAAACAGGATGCCGATGGCCAGCTGGCATACGCTTCGGAGCAGGACGCCGGAGAGATGGGGGAGATCATTTTCGGCACGGACGCCTTCCGGCGCAACTATCACAATGCCGGGGAAGTGGCCGAGGGCATCCGATCCCGGCTGCGCGCCGGTGGGGTGCGCCATCTGGTGCTGCGCGCGGTGGATGCGGCCGGCACAACACGCATCGTTTCCCACGCCAACACCACGGCGGAGCTGCCGGGGTTCGCCCTGATATCCGGTGTCACCACGCGGCCGGAGGCGCAGCGCCGGGGGCATGCGGCACGCCTGGTTTCCAGACTGTGCCGGGATTTGCTGCGGGAGGGGAAAACCCCCTGCCTGTTTGCCAAAAGCCCGGCGGCGCTGGCCATGTATCTGAAGCTTGGATTTGTCTGTACCGGCACCTACGCGACCTGGCGTCCGGAGGAATAGGCCTGGAACAGCAAGTGCCCGCGCCATGTCGGCACGGGCACTGATATTTGTCCGGATATTTGTACAGGTTTTTGTTCAGGGTTTGACCAGGGTTTGACCAGGTTTTGCTAAGGTTTTGTCCAGGGGCATGGCACCTCGCGTTGGGTTTACTCCGCGGCGGGCTGTGCCGCGCGCAGCCTGTCGATGCCGACTCGGATGCGGCGCAGGGATTCCTCACGGCCAAGAATTTCCGCGATTTCCATCGCGCCGCCCGGCGTGACTTCCCAGCCCGAAAGCGCCGTGCGGATGGGCCAGAGCATTTGTCCGTTCTTGATGCCGAGGGTCACCGCCAGCGCCATCAGGGTGTCGTGGAGGGAGGCGGCGGTCCATTCCGGGAGCGCCTCCAGCGCGGGCAATGCGGCTTCCAGGCTGCTCAGGGAATTTTCAAGGGTGGTTTTCATTTTCTTGTGGACATAAATGTCCAGGTTGTAATCGCTCAGTTCGTTGAGGAAGCCCAGCTTGTCGGGGATTTCAGACAGCGCCTCCGTGCGGGCCTGCAGAATCCGCGCAATGGGTTCGGTCGGCAGGGGCTGTGTGAGGCCCTTGAGAATCCAGGGCTTTGCCACTTCGTGGAATTTTTCCGGGGTCATGGCCCGCAGGTATTCGGCATTGAACCAGCGGAGCTTGGCCATGTCAAAAGAAGAAGGGGACTTGCTGATGCGCGACACGGAAAACACCTTTTCCAACTCCGCCAGGGAGAAAATTTCCTGGTTGGTTTCCGGTGACCAACCCAGCAGCGCCAAATAGTTCAGGATGGCCTCCACCAGGAATCCGTCCCGGAGCAAATCCTCAAAGGTGGCGTCTCCCTTGCGCTTGGAGATTTTTGAGCCGTCCGGTTTGACGATGAGCGGCAGGTGCACATACACCGGCGCTTCCCAGCCGAACGCGTCGTAGAGCAGGGTGTATTTGGGCGCGGAGGACAGATATTCACTGCCGCGAACCACATGGGTGATGTCCATGAGATGATCGTCCACCACATTGGCGAAGTTGTAGGTGGGGAATCCGTCGGACTTCAGGAGCACCTGATCTTCCAGACCGCTGTTTTCAACGGTGATGTCGCCATACACGGCGTCATGGAAGGTGGTGGTGCCCTCTTTCGGCATTTTTTGCCGGATGACATGCGGTGTGCCGGCGGCCAGCTTTTCGGCCACCTCCTCCTTCGAGAGGGAAAGGCAATGGCGGTCATATTCATAGGCGACGCCGCGCGCCTCGCAATCCGCCCGCAGGGTATCGAGCCGCTCCTTCGTGCAGAAGCATGGATAGGCATGGCCCTTGTCCACCAACTCCCAGGCATACGGCCGGTAACTGTCCTTGCGTTCGCTCTGCACATAGGGGCCATAGTCACCGCCCACATCCGGGCCTTCGTCGTGCTGCATGCCGCACAGCTTGAGGGTGCGGTAGATGACGTCCACGGCGCCGGGGACGAGCCGCTCCTGATCCGTGTCCTCGATACGCAGAATGAATGCGCCGCCATGGACGCGCGCGATGAGGTATTCGTACAGCGCGGTGCGCAGATTGCCGATGTGGATGTAGCCGGTGGGACTTGGGGCGTATCGGGTACGGACCTTGTCAGCCATGATGTCTCTCCTTCAGGCGATTTGCCTTGCGGTTCTGTGTTATCCGGATCATTTTATCCCTTATTGGCGATGGATTCAACAACACGATGATTTCCGGTGTTGTTGGCGATGCATGCAACCTGTGATATGCTTTTGTTGCGCCATTCTGACGTGTCCTTTTGATGCCGCGAACCCCCCTTTGCCAAGGAAACTGTCACGCGCGGAATCATGATGAACCTATTCCCCGGCTGGCGCGTCCAATTTTATGAAAGCGGGTGCCGAACGTTGCCCTCTTCCAACACAACAGACACCATGAAGGAAATAGAGCGTCTGGTCACGACGTATGGCAATGACGTGCTGCGTCTGGCCACGACCATCCTCGGGTCAAGGGATTTGGCGGAGGATGTCCATCAGGAGACCTTTCTGCGCGTGTTGAAGGCGTGGGACAGGTTTCGTGGAGACGCGAGCGAGAAGACGTGGATCACCGGCATTGCCATCAATGTTTGCCGTGACATGATGCGCAGTGCCTGGCGGCGGCGCGTCACCGTTTCAGACGAGGTGGTCGGCGCATTGCCGGACACCCATTCGAACCGGGAGATGGATCGCCTCACGGAGCGCAGCGATGTGATGAAGGCGCTGAACAAGTTGTCCACGGCACACAGGGAGGCTATTGTCCTGTTTTACTATCATGATTTTGATGTCCGGCAAATTGCTTCATTGCAAGGCGTTCCGGAAGGAACTGTCAAGAGCCGGCTGCACAAGGCCAGAGGCAAACTGGCCGCACTGATGGGGGGTGACGCGCGTGGCGAATAACAACCGATTGAATGAAGAACTGCTCCGTTCGCAGCTGCGCGAAACCCTTGAGGAAGTGCAGGTGTCCTCTGCCTTGCGCGACAAAACCCTCGATGCGTGCCGGGCATATCTCGAAAGTGCTCAACAGGTGGCAGTGACCGATGTCGCTGATGTGTCTGGTGTGGCGGATGCGGCAGGTGTGTCGGACATGACCACGGCAACACCCCGCGGGGTGGAATCGCCGCGCCGGCTGTTGCCGTTTGCCGGCCGGCACGCCACCTTCTTCCGCATTGCCGGCGGACTGGCCGCGGGCGTGCTGCTGTTCCTGATGGTGCTCGACGTCATGCCGCGCATGGGCGCCAACGCCCCGGCGGCGCTGGCCCGCAACGACAAGGCGGCAGGCGCGGCCATGGAATCTTCCATGGATGCCGCGGCAGTACCGGCAGCCTCGGCCGCCGCGGCGGCTCCGGAATTGTCCGTGTCGTTCTCCGAATCCGCCACGGCGGACACGGCGGGTTCAGCCAAACGTGGCGCGGGAGATGCCGCTGCGGATCAGGGCGTGATGGCGGTGGCGGGTGAGGAGGATCCGGGCGCGATGGCGGAGGCTGGAGAGGCCGCTTCAGACAACAGCGCCGCTCCGGACGGCGAAGCCGCGTCCGGAAGCGCGGATCCGAACCCCGATGTGCAGATTGTCACGCCTGAAGGGGAAATGGCGGAAGCGCCCGCGCTCATGTACACCATGGGCATGTCGCAGTGGGCATCCTACCCTGCCGCCGATGGCCCGCAGATCCTGTCCGCGCCGCCTTCCGCCGCGCAGGTGGCAGCCGCGCTGACCACGCAGGGTCAGCAACCGGATGCCTTGTATGGGGGCATGTCGGAAGCGGAAGCACCCGCGTCGCTGTCACAGGCGCTGCTGCCGGTGCGCCATCTGTCGCAGCCCCTCTCGGGGGAGACACTGGGTGCCGCCTCGTCATGGCAGGATTTGCTTGTGGGCGTCAATGCAGGGGAAAACAAGCAGTCGGAGGGAGCCCGCGAGGCCGACGAGTCCTTTGGCATTTGGATGCTGCCGGTGCTGAACGGGCAGGGCGCGCAGATTGTTCCGCTGCGGATGGTCGCGCAGGAAACCGGCGGCAGTGTCCTTGTGGCCGACATGCCGCTGCCCGTCCTGAATGAGGACGGCTGGGTGAATCCGCTGACCCGTCGCGACCGGCTGCAACAACTCATCGACGAGGTGTGTGGCAATCCGGTGACCAACTGGCAGGTGATCGACATTGACGGCGGACGTGGATTCTGGGTCGTCTGGCAAACAGACGGCACGGAATGGGTGCTGCCCATGATGGACAATCCGGAGCGCCTGGGACTGGAGAATGGCCGTGCCTACTCGTGGGAGGCGCTTGTGGCAATCGTTGGACCGCTTTTGTAAATAATGCCGTGAATGCGCTTGACAAAAGGATTCACCTCCTGTATCATTGTCTATGCGGTTCGGAAAACCGGTCGGCGCAAGCTGGTGGACACTCCGGAATCCGTGAAAACAAAACATGGGAGATTTCCCGAGCGGCCAATGGGGGCAGACTGTAAATCTGTTGTCTTTCGACTTCGGTGGTTCGAATCCACCATCTCCCACCAAAATACGATGTGCGCGGCACATCGTATTTTTTTACCCGCGCGGAGGGAACCATGACCTACGATATCGCCATCATCGGAGCGGGCCCGGCAGGGGCCACGCTGGCCAGAAGACTGCACCCGGACTTCAATGTCCTGTTGCTCGACAGACGCGATCTGCTCGAACCGGATCCACAGGGCCCCGGCAAATGCTGTGGCGGACTGCTGGCGCCGGACGCGCAGGAAATCTTCGGGCGCATGGGGCTGGCCATTCCCAAGGGAATTCTGGTGGATCCGCAACTGTTCCTGGTCCGCACCATCGATTTTGACACCGGTCTGGAACGGCACTATCAGCGCTTCTATTTCAATATGGACAGAAACCGGTTCGACGCCTGGCAGGTGTCCCTGGTGCCGGAAAGCGTGGATTTGGCCTTTGGCTGCCGGTTCACGGGGTTTGTGGAGGACAGGGAGGGCGTCAGCTTTGCCCTGACCCATCAGGGGCGTGTGCATACCGTCAAGGCCAGGCTGCTCATCGGTGCGGACGGCGCCTGGTCACGGGTTCGCAAGCAGGCGTTCCCGGAGACGGCCATCCGGCGCTATGTCGCGATTCAGGAGTGGTACGAATACGAGGACACCATCCCGCATTTCGGGGCCATCTTTGACAGCAGCCTCACCGATTTCTACGGTTGGACCATCTCCAAGGACGGCCAGCTGGTCATCGGCATCGCGCTGGAGGAAGGGCCGGACATCATGGAAAAGTTCGGCCGGTTCCGGCAGAAGCTCACGGAGGTGGGGTTCAAGCTTGGAACGCCGCTGCGGCGGGAGGGGACGCGGATCAACCGCCCCACGGGCCCGAAGCAGATTGTGACGGGCAACGACCGGGTGGCCCTGGTGGGCGAGGCGGCCGGCTTCATCAGCCCCAGCTCTGCGGAAGGCATCAGCTATGCGGTCAAAAGTGCCATGATTTTGGCGGGTGCCCTGGATGAGGGTGTGTTTGGGCTTGGCAAACGCTATGCCAAAATGACCGGTCCGCTCAAGCGCAACATTGTGGGCAAGACCCTGAAGGTGCCGTTCCTGTACCAGCCCTTTCTGCGGAATCTGGCGATGCGCAGCGGGCTGATGACCAGCCACCTGGAGTGGTAGTTATGACCGGTTGTTGAGCAGCCACTTGGAGCGGTGGCCGTGACGGGCTGTTGAACAGCCATCTGGAGCAGGATCCGCGACGGGCGGACAGGCTCAGTTGAGGTGGCTGTCGAACCGGGGGCTTTTGCGTTCGTCAAGATTCACCGCGTCCCGGACGATGTACAGGGGCCGGTTTTTCACCTCATCGTAAATGCGCCCGATGTACGCGCCCATGATGCCCAGAATGAGCAGGGTGAGCCCGTTGAGCAGCAGGGTGACCGCGATGAGCGAGGACCAGCCCGAGGTCACGGATTCGGGGCTGAGCCACCGTTGCAGCAAAACCACAATCAGGTACAGGAAGCTGCCGACAGAGATGAATGACCCGAGGATGGTCGCGATTTTCAATGGCTTGAAGGAGAAGGAGAGAATGCCGTCCGCCGCCAGCTTCAGCATTTTGCGCAGCGGGTATTTTGTGGTGCCCGCGAAGCGTTCCGCGCGCTCGAACTCCAGCGCGGTCTGGCGAAAGCCAATCCAGGCCATGAGGCCGCGCACATAGCGGTTGCGCTCCGGCACCTGCTTCAAGGTGTCCGCCACTTTCCGGTCGATAAGCCGGAAATCGCCCGTGTCCACGGGGATGTCCACGTCGGTGGCCATGCGCAGCAGGCGGTAGTAGGCTTTCGCGGTCAGCTTCTTGAACAGGGAATCTCCCTCGCGGGAAATGCGCTTGCCGTACACAATGTCGTAGCCCTCGCGCCATTTGGCAATCATGTCTGGAATGAGCTCCGGCGGGTCCTGCAGGTCGCCGTCGATGATGACCATGCACTGCCCGCCGGCATAATCCATGCCGGCCGTGATGGCCACCTGGTGCCCGAAATTCCGCGAAAAATCCACCAGCCGGAAGCGGGGATCCGCCTCGCAGACCGCGCGCAGCATGGGGCCGGTCTTGTCCCGGCTGCCATCATTGACAAAGACGACCTCCCAGACAATGCCGGCGGCCTCGAGCGCCTTGCGCAGGCGGGAGACCGTTTCGGAGAGCACTTCCTCCTCGTTGTACATCGGGACGATGACCGAACAGATGATGGGATCCATGCGAACGTCTCCTTTCCGGGTGTGTCATGCAGTGGCGGGGAATGCCGTGCAGTGGCGGGGTGTGCCGTGCGGTGGCGGAGAGTGCCGTGCCATTGGGCGCGGTTTTGGGTTGAGTTCCTGTTTTGGCGTCGGTTCACTTGTAGATGATCTTCTTGTACAGGATGAAGTTCCAGGAAACAATGAAGACCATGATGAGGATTTTGGGCAGGTAGAGCACCGGCCAGCTGCCTTCGCCGGCCAGCAGCACCAGGCCATGCCGGATGGCGCTGAACAGCAGAATGTTGCCGACCACAAGGTTGAACGCGAACAGGAACCCGTATGCCAGCAGCTGGGGCAGCAGCGGCGCCTTTGAGCGGAACGCGAACAGGCGGTTGAGGGTGAAGTTGAGCCAGAAGATGACCGTGTACACCCCGATGTTGACAACCAGCTCCGGGAGTGGCAGCAGGTGCCGGAACACGATGAACAGCGTGTACTCCACACCAAAGGAGGTGAAGCCCACCACCAGATAGCGCAGGAATTGTCCCAGGGTTTCGCGGGAGATGCGTTTTGCGAGAAAGGGCACCTTCACCAGCCAGGCATACAGGGTGGTGAGCAGTTTGTCAGCCAGTTGTTTCATGTTGGCCTACCATTCCCATCTGGGCAGGATTTGCAGCCCGGTGAGCCAAGCGCGCGGTACCGGAATGCCCGACAGCACTGGATAGTATACCACAAACAGCGCGATGGCGACGCACAGGACGATGTTCAGGCCCCTGCGCTTGATGAGGCCCTTGTGCTCGAGCGTCTGGAACAGGATGCCCGCCGCGAGAATGAGGAACGGCGTGCAGGAAAAATAGTGGTACGCGAAGGTCATTTTCCGGGGGGAGACAATCCACGGCACATACTGGGCCAGCCAGCCGGCCAGCGGGAACCACAGCAGGCGGTTGCGCAGCCAGGGATTTCCGCCTGCTGTCTGAATGCCGCGCACGGTCACGGATACCGGGTTTTTGAGCCGGAACGCGGAACGCGCCAGCAGCCCCATTACAACGAAGATGCCAATCAGGCCGGACCACCAGACGAGGGGATTGCCGAAGGAGGCGATGGCCTCGTCCCATGGCGGTGTGAGCAGGGAGGCGTCATAGTAGAAGATGGGGCGCAGGTTCAGCGGCCACTCATACCAATAGGCATAATAGGGATGGGGCGCGGTGACACCCTTGTGGTAGTTGAACATGTGGGGCTGGGAGTCGATGACCCATTTGAGGAAGGTTTTGGTGTCGTCGTTCTTCGGCACCGGCACATAGCTCAGTGTGTAGACGATGGCCGGCACCACGATGAACAGCGCCACGCAGGCCAGGCAGGTGAGCAGGACATACCGGAGAAACCAGCGGCGTTTTTCGCGGCGCGCGTCCTGAAGCGGCAGGCGTTGTTCCGCCACATGCCGTCCGTGGGCGATGCCTTCGGTGACCCGGGAGAGAAAGAACAGGAAGGCCAGTCCGAACGCGGCGAAAAAGCCAATCCACTTCACCGCGCCGGCCAGCCCCAGAAAGAGACCGGAGAGCGCCAACGGCGCGAGGGAGCGCCAGAAGCCCTTTTTCCAGGCAGGTTCGTCCAGATACACCAGCATGAAATGGTAGGCCGCCATGATGAACAGCACCAGATAGCTGTCCACGGTTCCGATGCGGGTCTGGACAAAATGCATGAAATCCACGGCGAGGAACAGCGTGCAGAAAGTGGCCCAGTAGCTGTCCTTGAACAACCGCTTGGCCATGGCGTACATCAGGGGCAGCATCAGCGCGCCCGTGAGGGTGCCCAGCCACCGCCAGCCGAACGGGGTCATCCCCATGATGGCGATGCCGACCTGCATGATGTCCTTGCCCAGCGGCGGGTGTGTGTTCTCGTAGATAACGGGCCAGTCCAGCAGCTGCTCCAGCGCTGTTCTGGGAAAATACACCTCGTCGAAATAGGTGCTGTGCAGCACATTGGGACGGTATGGCACCAGTTCCTGTTCGTCGAACAGGGCGGAGATGCCGGGCGCGCCGGGAACCTCGGAGACCGTGAAGCCGGTGATTCGTTCCTTGCCGCTGAAAAACGCAAGCTCCCGGTATTCCGCCTGCCAGTAATTTGGCGCGGTGCCGTCCTTTTTCGGCAGCTGGGCCTGCGTGGTGACGCGCAGCCTGTCGGTGGTGACCGTGTCGGTGCTGTTGTGCCAGCGGAAAAGTGCTTCCATGTCCACCACGGTAAACGGTTCGTAGGCCCCGTCTTGCCAGGCGTCCATCTTCAGGGAGCCAAAACAGCCCCACACGGGGCCCAGACCGCCGAACAGCAGCGTCCGGTCAATGGTGACGGGCCGGCCGAAATCCACCACGAAGCTGTCTCCCTTTTTCTGCGGCACCCAGCCGGTTTGGGGAGACTTGAAGGATCCGAGCCAAATAAAAGCGACAATGAGATAGACGCCCGCGATGAGCCAGGCGCGCCGGTGATCCAACCGGTTCATGCGGGCGGGGTTCGTGGAGAGATCGGTCATGATGTCATCCGCCTTTCATCGGGTTTATCCTCTATTTGCGCAGCAAATAGAGGACTTTGTTGGTGCTCCCCCGGGGACGCTCCAGGTCTATCCTTTATCATGAGAGACACACAGGTCCACGCAAAGACCAGTACCATGGCAGCCGAGCCGATGAGACTGGGCAGGTGATTCGGGGGCAGCCAATAGACTTCCGAGAAGCTGATGAGATAGGGCCAGAGCATGTTCAGAAACGAGAGGAGAGAGGCGCCCAGCAGCGGTGCCAGCAGCCGGCGATGGGTCAGGGTGGCCGCGAACCCCATCAGGAGCGCAGGCACCAGATAGCGTTCGTGCATCTTGGTCATGAACAGGTACGCCGCAAACAGCAGCAGCCATGCGGCCAGCATGGTTTGGCCCACCGGAACGCGCGCCTTCGCGTTTCCGGGCGCGGGGATGTCCCGTGCCGTGGATTCCCGCGCTGGCGCGGGGATGCCTTGTGCCGTGGATTTCTGCGATGGCGCGGCGGCCCGCCCGGCCAGCCACAGCGACCAGACGGCAAAGGGCGCCAGCAGGGTGAGCCCCCAGCCCGCGTGGGACAGTCCCAGAAACAACCCGCTGTCCGGGAGCGTCTGCGCACCGAGCACATACCAGAGATTCCATGCGTTCGCGGTGCCGAACGGGTAGTCCTGCACGCTGCGCAGATACAGGTCGAACAGCCACCAGAACGGATCGACCCAGCGGGGCAGCGTCGCCGCCAGTGCGGTGGGCTCGTAGAAGGGAAGCACCACCACAAGGTAGATGGCGATGCCGCCCAGGAAAGCGGCGAACCAGCAGGTCAAGGCCCGTTTCCAGGGACGCGAAAGGGTGGCGCGGAGGAACAGCAGCAGCACCAGCGGTGCCAGCAGGCCGCTTTGCGGCTTCACCAGCACGGCGGCGACAAACAGCCATGCGGCGGGAACCGGCTTTTGTGAGCGGAACAGCAGCATCACGCCCAGCATCATGACGGCCGGAATGCCGTCGAACTGGCCCCAGACCGAGGCGTTGAACACCACCGCCGGGTTGAGCAGATACAGCAGCGCAAAGGGCATTCCCGCATGTGCCCTGCCGACACGGGCGGCGTACCGGAGCAGCAGCATGGCGCCGATGAGATCGGCGGCCACGGACCAGAGCTTGATGGCATACCCGTGCATGAAAAAATTCAGATGAAAGGCTTCGATGCATTCGCCCGTGAGCCACAGGCAGTAATGGAACAGGGGCGCGTAGACGACGTGGAACTGTTCATAGAGGCCCGTTGGCCCGATTGACGCCAAATGGCGGCTCCAGGCAATATAGCCGGACATGTCGATGGTGTACGGGGGCAGCGCGGTGAGGACCAGCCGCAGCGCAAGGGCGATCAGGAGAAGGGGCCGCCAGGTTGCCCATGCGCCCCTTGTGGGTTCCGTTTCCTGAAGGCCGGTTGTTGTGCCGGATTGGCTTCGCTGTTTCATCTGCTCCTCACGGACGGGGCGTCGATGCGCGCCCGATGCCATTGTAAACGATTCTTCCCTGTCGCGCAATGCAGGTGAAATTGTCAATTTCCCGGAATTACAGTAGAATGGAGAGAGCCATTCGGCTTGTTTTCCAATAAGGATGTCTGCCGGCAAGGCCACGGCATCCCGCGTAAAGGAGCGCTTCAATGCAGTATGTCAGCACACGCGGCGGATCACCCGCACTGATGTCGGCGGAAGCCATCAAAATGGGGCTGGCCCCGGATGGCGGCCTGTTTGTTCCCGTGGAGGCGGTCCGGGTGTCCCCGGACGAACTGGCTTCCTTCCCAACCCTTTCCTACCGGGAGCTGGCGGTGCGCATCCTGTCGCGCTTCCTCACCGATTACGGTGAGGCCGAGCTCCAGGCATGCGTGGCGGCCGCCTATGGCCCTGACCGGTTCGAAAACGGTGACGTCGCCCCGCTCGTGAAGCTTTCCAACGGTCTCCATGTCATGGAGCTGTGGCATGGCCCCACCTGCGCGTTCAAGGACGTGGCCCTGCAGATTCTGCCCCAGTTCATGACCCGTGCCATGCGCATGACCGGCGAGGATCGCGACATCGTCATCCTGGTGGCCACCTCCGGCGATACCGGAAAAGCGGCGCTCGAGGGATTTGCGGATGTTGATGGCACGCGCATGGCGGTCTTTTTCCCGTCCGAAGGGGTCAGCGAGGTGCAGAAGCGGCAGATGCTCACCCAGACCGGCGGCAATGTCCACGTTGTGGCCGTGGAGGGCAATTTCGACGACACCCAGACCGGTGTGAAGCATATCTTTTCCGACACCGCGCTCGCCGAACAGATGACGCGCAAGGGGCTGGCCTTCTCCTCGGCGAACTCCATCAACTGGGGGCGGCTGGTGCCGCAGATTGTCTACTACTTCTCGGCGTATGCCTCCCTGTGCAAAACCGGAGACATCCGGTGTGGCGATCCCGTCAACTTCGCGGTGCCCACCGGCAATTTCGGAAACATTCTGGCGGCCTGGTATGCCCGGGCCATGGGGCTGCCCGTGGGCAAGCTCATCTGTGCCTCCAATGACAACAACGTCCTGTCCGATTTTCTCAATACCGGCATTTATGACAGAAACCGGCCGTTCCACAAAACCGCGTCACCGTCGATGGACATCCTGATTTCGAGCAACCTGGAACGGCTCCTCTTCGAGCTGTCCGGCCGCGACGCGGCGCAGGTGACGGCGTGGATGGCATCCCTGGGGCAAACCGGCCGGTATGATGTGGGTGAGGCCATGAAGTCTGAAATCGGCAACCTGTTCCATGGCGACTGGGCCGACGGGCAGGCCACGCGCCAGGCCATTGTGGACGCGTGGCAAAGCTGGGGCTATGTCTCAGACACCCACACCGCCGTGGCGCTCGATGTCTGGAAGCGGTACGCGCAAAGCACCGGCGACACCACGCCGACCGTCATCGCCTCCACCGCGAGTCCGTTCAAGTTCAGTGATCATGTAGTGTCCGCGCTGTTCGGTCCGGAAGCGCTCAATGGAAGGGATGAGTTCGCCCTGCTCGAACTGCTGGCCGAAAAAACCGGCTGGCCGGTTCCCAAGGGGCTTCAAAGCCTGAAAACACGGCCTGTCCTTCACAAGCTGCATTGTGAGGCGGACCGGATGCGGCAGACCGTGGTGGATCTGCTCGCCCTCAACGAGGAAGGAGGCGCCCATGCCTGACAAGAGCACCCCCTCGGTGCCGCTGCACAAGCTCATGCGCGACTGCGTGATGGAACCGATTGTTTGTGCCGAACGCATCCCGGAGATTCACATCACCTCTACGGACATCAACCGCCCGGGGCTCCAGCTGGCGGGATTTTTCGACTATTTCGGCAACGACCGCATCCAGGTCATCGGCAAGGTGGAAATGACCTATCTTGACCAGATGACGTCCGAGGAGCGCCGGCACGCGCTGCACGACCTGTTCAGCAAGAACGTGCCCTGCGTGGTGCTGGCGCGCGGCATGGATCCGCATCCGGAAATGATCGAGCTGGCCCGCGAGTTCAACACCCCGCTGTTTGTGACCGCCGAGGTGACATCCCGCTTTTCCAGCAACCTCATCTCGTTCCTGAATGTGGAGCTGGCACCCATGGAAACCCGGCACGCCGAGCTGATAGAGGTCTACGGCGAGGGCGTGCTCATCCTTGGGGAGAGCGGGGTCGGCAAATCCGAAACCGCGCTGGAGCTCGTCAAGCGCGGCCACCGCCTCGTGGCCGACGACCTGACGGAAATCCGACGGGTCTCCAGCAAAACGCTGGTGGGCTCCGCGCCGGAGATCATCCGCCACCTCATTGAGATTCGCGGTATCGGCATCCTGGACGTGAAGCATCTGTACGGGGTCGGTTCGGTCAAGATGACCGAAAATATCAACCTCGTGGTGAACATGGAGCTGTGGAATTCCCAGAAGCAGTACGAGCGGCTTGGGATGGACGAGCAGTTCACGGAAATTCTCGGCATCCAGATTCCCTCGCTGACCATTCCGGTCCGTCCAGGAAGAAACCTGGCCATCATCATCGAGGTGGCCGCGATGAACAACCGGCAGAAGAAGATGGGCTACAATGCGGCGCAGGCGTTTTCCCAGCGCATCAGCATCCAGCAGAACCTGCCGCTCCACAACGAGGAAACCCTTTGATGACCGGACAGCAGAAGCAGGAAGTGGCACGGGCGCTGACCGAAATGGCCGGCCACGCCGCCGTGTTTCCGGATCAGGTGATGAAGCCGTACACCTCCATGCGTGTTGGCGGTACGGCGGATTTTTTTGTCGAGGTGTCCGGTGAGGCGGTGCTTGGGGCCCTGCTGGCATGGCTTGCCGCACGGGAGGTGCCTGTTGCCATCATGGGCAACGGGTCCAACCTGCTGGTTGCCGATGAAGGCTACCGGGGCGTGATTCTGCGGATTGGTGCCGCCATGGCGGCCATCACACGGGAGGCGGACGGGTTGACCGCGGAGGCGGGCGCCTCGCTGGCCGCTGTGGCGCAGACTGCCCTGAAGAACGGCCTGGCCGGTCTGGCGTTCGCGTCGGGAATCCCGGGAAGCCTGGGCGGCGCGGTGGCCATGAATGCCGGTGCCTACGGGCGGGAAATGAAGGATGTCGTCCTGACAACACGTTGTCTTGACATGAACGGGAAACCCGTTCTCCTGAGCGGATCAGCGCATCAGTTCGCGTACAGGGGCAGCCGCGTGCAGACGGACGGGCTGGTGGTTGTGTCCGCCAGGCTTGAACTGGTACCCGGCGACCCCGCGCAGATTCAGGAGGAGATGCGCGACCTCGCCAGGCGGCGGGCGGAGAAGCAGCCGCTCAATTTCCCCAGTGCCGGCAGCACCTTCAAGCGGCCCGTCGGCTACTATTCCGGCCGGCTCATTGAGGATTGCGGACTCAAGGGCCTGCGTGTGGGCGGGGCCCAGGTTTCAGAAAAGCATGCCGGGTTTGTCGTGAACACGGGCGAGGCCACCGCGACCGACGTGATCACCCTGGTCGAAAAAATCAGGGAAACCGTCCTCGCGCAGACCGGCGTGGTGCTCGAGCCGGAAGTGAAGCTGCTGAAGGGAGACAAGCTATGCAGTTTCTAATCATCACAGGCATGTCCGGCGCGGGAAAAAGCCATTGCGTGAAGTATTTCGAGGACATCGGCTTTTACTGCGTGGACAATCTGCCACCTTCGCTGATTCCCACCTTCGCCATGCTCAGCCGCCAATCCGGCAACATGGACAAGGTGGCCCTGATTGTGGATATCCGTGGCGGGGACATGTTCCAGGAGCTGTTCCCCGCGTTGGAACAGCTCACCATGCTGGAGATTCCCTATCGCATTCTCTTTCTGGATGCCGGTGACGAGGTGCTCATCAAGCGCTTCAAGGAAACGCGGCGCATGCATCCGCTGGCCCAGGACGGCCGCGTGCAGGACGGCATCACGCAGGAACGTGAAATCCTCAAGCCCGTGCGCGCCCGTGCCGATGTGCTGATCGACACGTCAAACATGCTGCCGCGCCAGCTGCGGGAGACCATCCTCCGGCATTTTGTCGAGGGGAAGACCCACACGGGGCTCACGGTGAACATCCTGTCGTTCGGATTCAAATACGGCATTCCGCTGGACGCCGATTTGGTTTTCGATGTCCGGTTCATCCCCAACCCCTATTACATTGAGGTGCTCAAGCCGCTCACCGGGCTCGACCATGAAGTGTCCGACTATGTGATGGCCCAGCCGGAAAGTGTCACCTTCCTCGACAAGCTGCGCGACATGGTGTCCTTTCTGATGCCGTATTATGTGAAGGAAGGCAAGTCCCAGCTGGTCATCGCCATCGGCTGCACGGGCGGCAAGCACCGTTCGGTCACCCTGGCCATCCGTCTGGCGGGGCTGCTGCAGTCCATGGACGCAACCGTGGTGCTTGAGCACCGCGACATCGATCGGGACGGGAAGGCAGCGAAGGCATGAGAACACTCAAATGGTTCCTCATTGGCTTCCGGTTCCGCAAATGGCTCACCGGCGCCATTTTTGGCGGCGTGCTGCTGTTGCTTTCCTTTGCGATCCTGCTCAAGGACGGGGTGGTGGGGCCCATCCAGAAATGGGTGGCCATCGCGCTGGCCGCGGGCGGCATTGTGAGCATCGCTTTCTGCTTCCGCACCATCCTGATGAAATTTCTGCATGTCTACCCAACCGGCATCTACAAGCGGCCCGAGAATTTCGAGGAGGTCGGGGATGTGCTCTACCGGCGCAAGCTCCTGTCCGCCGGGCCCCGGATTGTGGTGATTGGCGGCGGCACCGGCATCTCCACCATGCTGCGCGGATTGAAGCGGTTTTCGAGCAACATCACGGCGGTCATCACCGTCGCGGATGACGGGGGTGGTTCCGGCACGCTGCGGGAGGATCTCGGGATGCTGCCGCCGGGGGATATCCGCAACTGCATCATGGCCCTGGCCGAAACCGAATCGGTCATGGAACGGCTGCTGCAGTACCGGTTCCCGGAAGGACGGCTCAAGGGGCAGAGCTTCGGCAATCTCTTTTTGGCAGCCATGAATGGCATCTCCGAGAATTTTGAGCAGGCAGTCCACAACACCGGCAATGTGCTGGCGGTCACGGGACGGGTGCTGCCGGTGACGGAAGAGGATGTGCGCCTGGTGGCCACGCTCGACGACGGCACCGTTGTCCGGGGTGAGTCGGTCATCGGCACGCATCACCAGACCCATCCGGGCCGCATTCGCACGCTGGCCATCGAACCGTCCACGGCCAAGCCCCTGACGCAGGTGCTCGAAGCCATCCGCACGGCGGATTTGATTGTGCTCGGTCCGGGCAGCCTCTACACCAGCATCCTGCCGAACCTGCTGGTTGACGGGGTGGCGGAGGCCGTTCGCGAAGCAAGGGCGGCGCGGGTTTATGTCTGCAATGTCATGACGCAGCCGGGGGAGACGGAGGGCTATACGGTGGCAGACCACGCGCAGGTGCTCCTGGATCATGCCGGAGAGGCGCTGTTCGACTACTGTCTGGTCAACAGCGGTGAAATCGGGGACGGGGTGCGCGAAAGATATCTGCGCGATGGCGCGGAAACCGTGATGATTGATCTATCAAGACTCAAAAAAATGGGTATCAAGGTAATTGAAAGTGAATTGGTGGAGATCCGTGACCAGCTGGTGCGACATGATCCGGACAGGCTGGCGCAGGCGGTGATGGACATTCTGCGGATCCACTGAATCCCGAGGTTTTTTGCAGGCGGCAGGCGCGCGGACACGCGCGCAGTGGCCGCGTTGAATGACGCATACGGCAACAAAGGAATGTCCCACAAGCGGCAGCAGGCATGCTGACGGCAAGGAGAGGCACATGACACTGGGTCCATCCGCCTGGCGCACCCCGGAGATTGGGCTGCGGCGGGAATGGCTCTTGACGAACGGTTTGGGGGGGTATGCCTCCACGGCTGTGACCGGCGCGAACGGGCGGCGGTATCACGGGTTGCTGGTGGCCGCTCCCGGCAATGGCCGGGAACGCCATCTGGTGCTGTCCCAAATATCGGAAGCGGTGGTCGCGGGGGATGCGTACCGCACGCTGCTGGCCTTCCACACGCGCGAGCAATACTATCGCGGGGAGGAGTTCCTCACGGCGTTTCGATGGGAGGGCATGCCGGTGTGGCGCTATCGCATCGGAAGGCTCACGCTCGAAAAGCAGGTTGTCCTGACACAGGGGAAGAACGAGGCGGTCATCCGCTATCGTGTCTGGAACGGCCCTGTCCCGGTATCCCTGCATCTCACGCCGCTGCTCAATTTCAGGAATCACCATTTCCTGTCCTACAACCAGTACACCCAGTTCAAGACGGATTTCTGCGGACGGCGCATGAGCGTTCATCCCTTCGGCTCGCCGGATGTCATCCGGGTGGACTGCAGCGACGGCACCATCACCAGGCTTGAGCGCGCCTGGTTCTACAACATGGACTACCCGCTCGATTCCCAGCGGGGGCAGGCTGCCACGGAAGACCATTTTCTGCCCGGCACCTATGAGATTCCCATCGAGGCGAACACTACGAAGACCATCACCTTGTGTGTGAGCCTGAACGAGCCGTTTGGCACATTGGACGGCGACGCGGCCGTGGAAGCGGAAACCGCGCGGCTGGAAGCGCTGCCGTTGCGGCGGCATCCGGATCCCTTTGTCCGATCGCTCGCACAGGCCGCCGATCAGTTTCTCACCTGCGCGACCGAACACGCCCATGCCGGGGATTCGCGCGGACCGACAGTGGGGCAGCAGCTTCAGCTGGATGTGGAAACCGGCGAGGACGGCCGGTTCCGTTCTCCCTGGGGCATCAGCTGCGGCGCCCTCACGCCGTTGGCGAAGGGGGGCGCGGAGATTGGGGAAGGCGCCATGTCCATCATGGCGGGCTTTCCCTGGGTGGGTCCCTGGGGAAGGGATTCCCTCGTGGCCATCCCGGGATTGCTGCTGATGACGGGCCGGTACCGGGAAGCGGGCCGGCTGTTGCGGCAGATGGCGGCTCGGGTCAATGGCGGTCTGCTGGACAATCCCCTGCTGCCCGAACGGCATCTCGGCGCGGAAAAAGCCGTGGATGCCCCGTTGTGGCTGTTCGAAGCCTTGTGGTGGCATGTGCGCGCCAGCGGGGACCTGCAGACGGCGGCCGACCTGCTGCCGAAGCTTGAGGAGATTGTCCGTGCCCACGCGCAGTCGCGTGTGCCGGGGATGGTCTGCGACGCGGACGGCCTGCTTCGCGTCACCACGACCGGGCAAGCCCTGACCTGGATGAATGCGCGGGTGGGCAACTGGATTGTCACCCCGCGGACAGGCAAGCCGGTGGAAATCAACGCGTTGTGGTACAATGCGCTTTGTGTGCTGGCCGCCCTGCGCGAAAAACTGGCGGTGGCGCCGGACGCGTTGCAGGCACCGGAAGCGTTGCAGTCACCGATAGCGCTGCAGTCGCCGGAGGCATTGCCGGAACCGGAAGCATTGCAGGCACCGGACCGTTTCGCGCAGGCCATTGCCCGGCAGTTTGCCGACCGGTACTGGCACGCGGAAGGCCAATGCCTGTACGATGTGGTGGATGGCCCGCCGTCCCCGGATGGCACGTCGGATGCCGCAATTCGCCCAAATCAAATACTGGCCTGCTCGCTGTCGTTTCCCGTGTTCACGGGTGAACGCGCGCGGGTCGCGATGGAAACGGTTTTTCAGCGCCTGCTCACGCCCATGGGCCTGCGCAGCCTGGCGCCCGGGGACAGCCGGTACAAGCCGCGTTTCCTTGGAGACCAGTACGCCCGTGAGGGCGCGCTGCATCAGGGGACGGTATGGCCCTGGCTGATTGGGCCCTTCGCGACCGCCTGGCGCCGCACCCATCTGGCGGATCCTGACGTGGACGAGGTGTTGCGGGAGATGTTCGCGCCGCTTCGGGATCATCTGCAGGACGGTTGTCTGGGAACGGTTGCCGAGCTGGCGGATGGGGATTTTCCGCATGAGCCGCGCGGATGTGTCTCGCAGGCCTGGAGCGTGGCCGAGGTGCTGCGCGGTTATCTGGCCGAGGTGGTGGATCGCGGGAGCATGCAAATGGACATGCTGCACAACCGCCCGCCGTCGCCCTGAATGAACCCGTCAATCGCAGCCTGGCTGTGTCTGGAGGAGAATTGTGTCTTTTTCATCGGATGTCAAGGAGGAACTGAGCCGGTTTGAGGAGCATCACCCCTGCTGCCGGCGCAGCGAGCTGGCGGCGCTTTTGCGCAACGGCCTGCAGCTGCGGCGTGTGGAGGGGGAGAAGCGGCTGTTGTTTGTCTCGGAGAACGCGTTGCTGTCGCGGCATGTCTTTTCCGCGGTGAAGGAGCTGTACCGCAGCGGACCGGACGTGCTGATGCTCAAAACACACAGGTTTCGCGATCATGCCGTCTACCGGCTCGATTTTTCCGCCATGATCCATGAACCGGAGAAGGGCAGCCTGTTGCGCGATTGCGGCATTCTGCCGCAGGCAGGCACCCTGGAGTTTCTGCCATGGAAGACCAAGGCGCGGTGCTGTCGCCGCGCCTACCTGCGGGGCTGCTTTCTGGCAGGCGGATCCGTTTCCGATCCGGATCGCTCGTACCATTTGGAGATTGCGTTTCCCAACCGGCTGCTGTTCGAGGAATTTCGGGCCCTGCTGCGCGAGTATGGCATCGAGGCGCGCGACATCGTCAGAAAAGGCCATCTGCTGGCGTATCTGAAGGAAGGGCAGGAAATTGTCGACTTCCTGAACATCACCGGGGCGCACGGCGCGCTGATGAAATTTGAAAATGTCCGCATCATGAAGGACATGCGCAACCAGGTCAACCGCATCGTCAACTGCGAGACCGCAAACCTTGAAAAGACGGTCAACGCGTCGTTTCGCCAGATGGAAAGCATCCGGTATCTGGATGCGCATGTGGGGCTGGATGCCCTGCCGGAGGGACTGAAGGAAATTGCCCGGCTGCGGCTGGCGCATTCCGAGGTGTCCCTGCAGGAGCTGGGCGAGATGCTCAGCCCCGCGCTGACAAAATCCGGCGTGAACCACCGGTTGCGCAAGCTGGAGCAGATGGCGTCGCAATTGCGCGAAAAAGGCAGCTGATACGCTGCCTTTTTCAAGGGCTCACAGTCTGGCTTGATTCACAATCCGGGTCACGGCAGAATGCGCCTGCATTCCAGGTAGAACCGCTTTTCATGGGCTTCCCCCATGGAGAATGTTTTACGGGGCAGCGCGCCGTCGCGGATGACGGTCGGGAAGAGTTCCTCCTTGCCCATCACAGGCAGCAGGAATCCGAGGTTTCCCGGCGTTTGGGCATGCCTGCGCACCACATCGTCGCCGTGGACATAATCGATTGCGGCCTCCGGATGCGCCGGCAGCCAGGCATCCAGAAAGGCCTGGAGGGAACCGACCGCCAGCTGCTGCTGCGGATTGTGCCACAGCAGGGATTCCTCTTTGTTTCCGGAAATGATCATACAGGATTGGACGGAAGCACCCGCGTCGCCTTGCGTATCGGCATCCGTGCCGCCGACAGAGACCCGAAGGCCCCGTTCCGCGTGCCAGGCGTGGAAGTCCTCGAGGAAAGATTCGCGGGAAGCGCCGAAGACCACCCGGTGGATGGGTTCGAACAGCAGGCCGTCATCATGGACATTGACCAGTTCCACGAGCGCGTGGCGCGCGGGGTGTGTCTGGCGTTCCGCCTCGCTGAGTGTCTGCTTGCGCAGCTCCCAGCAGGATTTGGCGGTGGCGAGGGAGTGGTTGCCGTCACCGACGGCATACAGCAGCACCCCGGCCTCACCGGAAAGCGCGTAGCGGCTGCGGAAGGTGTCCGGGCGGGCGAGATCCGAAAGAGCCCGTGTCATTTCCTGAATCAACGCGTCGTCCTGGATGGCCCAGCCGCGCAGGTGTCCGCTGTTTTCAAGCAAGTCGAAGTCGTAGACGGGACGCATGCCGTCCTTCCCGTCCGCGCCGGTGCCTCGTGCCGCCGCGTGGAGGGGCTCAATGACGCGTTTTTCAGGATCATCGATGAGAATCATGATGTGCGGCAGCTCGAGCGCGGCGTGCTCCCGGATGCGGATGCGCGGCGGCAGCCGGTCGAGGATGGTGCCTTCTGTGGCGCGGACCAGGCTTTGTGAGCCAACCGAAAAATCGTACTGTTCCAGGTCGATGGAGACCACCAGCCCAACGCGTGTCTTTCCCTGCCGGGTGACCCGTTCGGTCAGCACCGGGCCGCCCACGGGAACAAGCAGGTTGTCCGTGAGATAGGCACGCATGGTGTCGTTGATGCGCGCGATGCGCGCGGCCTTTTCCGACCCGGACTCGCGTTCGAGCCAGACCTCCGGAAAAATGAGGCGAAGCGTGGAGGGGGCGTCGCCCACCTGTTGTTCCAGCCGATGCCAGTATTCGGGCTCCGAGGTGTATTGGTCGCAAGCCACAACGGCCCACTTCGCGGGATCGACGGTGGACGCGGGAAGCAGGATGCCGTCGGTGCGCAGCCCAAGGTCGTCCAGGGATGCGCGCTTTGCCTGTTTGGATTGTGTCTGGCCGTGTTGTGATTGCATGGGTGCCTCCTTTTGTTGCGGGAGCCGTCAGCCGGCGGTGCGGACACAGTTCTTGCCATCCGCCTTGGCGCGGTAAAGCAGGCGATCCGCCCTGTCCATGAAGGCTTCGGGTGATTCTCCCGGTCGGTATTGCACAACGCCGAAGCTGGCGGTGACCTGCCCACAGCGCGGGTATTTGTGTGATTCCACCGTCTGCCGCAGCCGTTCCACGATCTCCACCGCGTCCTCGAGGCGGGTGTCGGGAAACAGCAGGGTGAACTCCTCGCCGCCCCAGCGGGCGAAAATGTCGCGACGCCGGATGGCGTCATCGACCAGATTCACGGTTTGCAGGATGACCTGGTCCCCGATGAGGTGGCCGTAGGTGTCGTTGACGGCCTTGAAATCGTCAAAATCGAACAGGACGAGCGACAGGGCCACATGATACTGGTGCGCGCAGCGCACCCAGTCCTGCAGGGCCTCGTTGAAGCGGCCCCGGTTGGCGATGCCGGTCAGCGGATCGGTGAGGGAGACCCGCAACAGCTTTTCCTGGCGCAGGTACTGGGCGCGGTGATCGGTGTCACTTCGGCGTGTGAGCATGGCGGCCGCAAGCAGGGCACCGGTCTGGAAGAGCATGAACACCAGCAGGTTCAGGCGCGTGGCCGGATCCGACGCCCAGGGCGCGAGGAGCAGGGCGGTCAGGGACGCGGCGGCGCTCAGGATGACCGTATGCAGCCAGCGGTTGGGAATCAGCAGCACCAGCAGGGCCAGTGACAGGGTGCCGGTCTGCAGCACAAGCGGATGATAGGCATTGCGTGACAGATAGGACAAATAGAGCCAGACGATCAGGGAAAGCACCTCGAAGGAGGTGACGGTGGACGCAAGCGGCGCAAAATCGGACAGGGAGCAGACCCGCATGACCGTCAGAACGGCCGCGGAAAGGTACAACAGGCGCAGCACCAGCCCAATCCAGTGATGGGAGGCGGCGGTGACAAACATCAGCTCCGCGGCCAGCACCGTGACGAGCAGGATGGCCAAAAGCGTGACGAGCACCCGGACATGCGCCCGCGCGGAGAAGAAGGAAGCGCGCCGGTACTCCTTTTCAAGCGCGGCGTCCCGGAATTCTCCCGTCCACCGGCTGCGGTTGGCGAGCGGATCCGGATAAGCCTCCTCGACCCGCGCGGGAAAAGGCCGCGGGGCCGACAACTGCCGGGCCTGGCGCGGCAGGCGCGTTCTGGAAATGCGACCGGTATTGTTCACGGCATCTCCTTTGTTGGTGCTCCCCCGGGGACGCATGCGTGTCTTTCCTTTGTATCAATTCCTTTCCATTTAATCACAAGCCTTGCGGCAGAACAAGTTGAAATGGGAAACACGCTCGGCGGAGAGGGTGCGGACAAGCCGCAAGCCCCTGCTTGACGCCCCGAGGCGGCGTTCGATATACTGAAATTCAGCATCCGCGGACGGTGGACGCCCCGTTGGGGACGCGTCGCCGCCGCACAGGAAAGGGCCTGACGGCGGAATGGGGTCAAACGTGATGAAGAAATATGGACTTGATGAACTGCGAGAATCCTTTCTTTCCTTCTTTGAAAGCAAGGGGCATCTGCGCGCGCCCAGCTTTTCGCTTGTGCCGCGCAACGACCCCAGCATTCTGCTGATCAACGCCGGCATGACGCCGCTCAAGCCGTATTTCACCGGCAAGGAGAAGCCGCCGCATCCGCGCATGGCCACCTGCCAGAAATGCATCCGCACCCCGGACATCGAGAATGTGGGAAAAACCGCCCGGCATGGCACCTTCTTTGAAATGCTCGGCAATTTCTCGTTTGGCGACTATTTCAAAAAGGAAGCCATTCCGTGGGCTTGGGAATACTTCACCGTCACACTCGGCATTCCCGAGGATCTTCTCTATGTATCCGTATACGAGGAGGACGACGAGGCCTATGACATCTGGCACAAGGATGTGGGGCTGCCGGAATCGAAGATCTTCCGCATGGGCAAGGCGGACAACTTCTGGGAGCATGGCGTGGGCCCCTGCGGCCCCTGCTCCGAGATCTATTTTGATCGCGGTCCGGAAAAGGGCTGCGGCAAGCCGGACTGTACGGTCGGCTGTGACTGCGATCGCTTCATCGAGGTCTGGAACAACGTGTTCACCCAGTTCGAAAAGCTTGCCGACGGCACCTATGTGGAGCTGGCCTCCAAGAACATCGACACCGGCATGGGGCTCGAGCGCCTGGCCTGTGTGATGCAGGGCGTCGACAACCTGTTCGAGGTCGACGCCATCCGCGCCATTCTGGATCATGTGGTCCGCATCACCGGGGTGGACTATGGCGCGGACAAGCACAAGGACATTTCCATCCGGGTCATCACCGACCATGTGCGGTCCGTGACCATGATGGTTTCCGACGGCATCCTCCCGTCCAACGAGGGCCGCGGCTATGTGCTGCGCCGCCTGCTGCGCCGCGCGGCCCGTCACGGCCGCCTGCTCGGCGTCACCCGGCTGTTCCTGTCCGAAGTGGCCGGCACGGTCATCGACTGCTTTGGTGCCGCCTATCCCAACCTGCGCGAGAAGCGCGACTACATTCTCAAGGTCATCACGCTTGAGGAGGAGAAATTCCACCTGTCCGTGGATCAGGGCAGCGCCATTCTGGACGGGTTCATTCAGGAAGTGAAGGCGGCCGGTGGCACCACGCTCGCCGGGGACAAGGTGTTCCGGCTTCACGACACCTATGGCTTCCCGCTCGATCTCACCCGTGAAATTGTCTTGGAAAGCGGCCTGGAAATCGATGAGGCCGGGTTCCACGACGAAATGAAAAAGCAGAAGGACAAGGCGCGCGAGGCGCACCGCAACCGGGAAGGCTCGGCCTGGGAAAAGGATTTGTTTGCGGGAACCGACAAATCCCAGTCCACCCGTTTTGTGGGCTACGGGCAGACCTCGTGCACGGCAAAAGTGTTGTGGATTGTGGCCGGAGACGCGCTGACCGATGAAGCCCAGCAGGACGACGAGGCCATTCTGGTGCTCGATCAGACGCCCTTCTACGCGGAAAGCGGCGGACAGGCGGGCGACGCGGGCGTGTTGTTCAACGACCAGTTCCGGATGGAAATCCAGGACACCCAGAAAACCGCCGATGGCAAGTTTCTGCACACGGGGCGTGTGGTGTCCGGCGGCATCATGGTCGGCGACACGCTGACCGCGCAAATCGATGTGGCGCGGCGCAAGGCCACCGCGCGCAACCATACGGCCACGCATCTGTTGCACAAGGCGCTGCGGACCGTGCTGGGCGATCATGTGAATCAGGCCGGCTCGTTCGTCAATGCCGAGCGGCTGCGGTTCGACTTCACGCATTTTTCCGCGGTCACACCGGAACAGCTGCGCGAAATCACCGCGATTGTCAACGCGAAGATTCTGGAGAACCTGCCGGTCGAGGTCCGCGAAATGCCGGTGGAGGAAGCCCGGAAGGCCGGCGCGACCGCGCTTTTCGGCGAGAAGTACGGCGATGTGGTGCGCGTGGTTTCCGCGGGAGACTACAGCCGCGAGCTGTGCGGCGGCACGCATCTGTCGGCGACCGGCGAGGCCGGCCTGCTCAAGATCGTGTCCGAGGGCGGCGTGGCGTCTGGCATCCGCCGGATCGAAGCCATGACAGGCTTTGGCGCCATCGGCTGGTACGACGACAACGAGCGCCTGCTGCGCCAGGTGGCCGACACGGTGAAGGCGCAGCCCGAAGACCTGCCCCGCAAGCTCGAGGCCATGACCGATGAAATCAGGACCCTGCGGCGCGCGGTGGAACAGGCGAACCAGAAGCTGGCCGGCAGCGGCATGGACGGCCTGATGGCCAACGCCACGGAGATCAACGGATTGATGGTGGTGGCCGGCAGACTGGACGATCTGGACATGAACGCCCTGCGGACCGCCTCGGACACCCTGCGCAACAAGCTGGGCTCCGGTGTGCTGGTGCTGGCATCGGCCAAGGACGGCAAGGTGAGCCTCATTGTGGCGGCGACACCGGACGCGGTCAAGGCCGGTGTTCACGCGGGCAATGTCATCCGCGCGGCGGCGGCGGCCTGCGGCGGCGGCGGCGGCGGACGTCCGGACATGGCGCAGGCGGGCGGCAAGGATGTCTCGGCCATTCCCGAGGCTCTTCAGGTCGCCAAGACAGAAATCACCAGGATGCTCAACGCGTGAGCCCGGGGTCAGAGCCCACGCACAGTGGGGTCAGACCCCATACATAACGAGGTCAGACCCCATGCATAAAGGGGTCAGACCCCCATGCACAACGGGGTCAGACCCCACAGGTGTGGCGCCCCATGAAAGGAGTGCATCCATGAGCTGCATTTTTTGCAAAATCATCGCCGGGGAAATTCCGAGCAGCAAGGTCTACGAGACGGATGACGTGCTGGCGTTCCACGACATCCATCCGGTTGCGCCCGTCCATGTGCTGGTCATTCCCAAGACCCATGTGGAAAGCATCCAGGCGCTGACGTCGGAAACGCTGCCGCTGGTGGCGACGCTGCATGCGGCCATCCGGGAGGTGGCGATCCGCGAGGGCATCGCCGACACGGGTTACCGGGTCATTGCCAACTGCGGAGAAGGCGCGGGACAGACCGTGCCGCATCTGCACTACCATGTCATCGGCGGACGGCCCCTCGGAGAAAAGCTGCTCTGATGGCTGTCAATGGGCTGTCAATGGGTTGTCAATGGGTTGTCAATGGATCATCAATGGACTGTCAATGGCAGGAATCGGCATCCACAAAGAACTTGACGAATCCTGTCCACAGGGCTTATAATATTTGGTGTGCTGTTATATGGTATTCATCCGTTCACGCAGTGGATAAATCCCCCGGCACAACTGGACGTTTGTCACAGAGGGGAGGGATAGATGTGTCTGAAGTAAGAGTCAAGGAGAACGAAACACTTGACAGCGCGCTCCGCCGTTTCAAGAGGCAGTGCGCGAAGTCGGGTGTTCTTGCGGAGGTTCGCAAGCGCGAGCATTACGTCAAGCCGAGTGTCAAGCGCAAGAAGAAGTCGGAAGCCGCGAGAAAGAGAAAAGCGAAGTAAGAACCGCGCAACCCCAGGGGGCTGTCTCGTTAGGAGGCAGTCCCTTGTTGTATTTCAAGGGAGAAGGCGCATGCTGGATTTTTATACGGGAGAAGGCGCACGCTGGCTGGTGGCCGGCGTGGAAGAAGAACTGCATTGGCAACCACAGACAAGCATGGACGATCTGATGGCGACCCTGCTGTCCGAACGGGATGTGCCCATGGCGGCAAGGGACGTGTTTTTGTCCCCTTCCGTGGATCATCTGCACGATCCGTTTCTCATCGACGGCATGCGCGAAACCGCCGAACGGCTCGTGCGGGCCATCCGGGAACAAGCCCATGTGCTGATCTATGGTGATTACGACGTGGACGGCGTCACCGCAGTATCCATTCTCAAGCTGTTCTTCGCCGAGATTCGGTTCCCGGTATCCTTCTATATTCCGGATCGCGCGGACGAGGGCTATGGCATCTCGGAAGCCGCCGTGCAGCGGATCATCGATTCCGAGGTGGATGTGCTGCTGACCGTGGACTGCGGCATCACCGCCGGCCGTCAGGTGCGGGCCATCACCGAAGGACGGGCCGCGCGCGGCAAGCCCATCGACGTGCTCATCACAGACCACCACCAATCCTCTCCGGACAGCCTGCCCCAGGCGTATGCGCTGGTGGATCCGCATTTGCCGGATGCCTCCTATCCGTTCAAACACCTGTGCGGCGCGGGGCTTGCCTGGAAGCTGGTTCAGGCGGTCTCCACGCTGCTGGGGCAGCCGGAGCTGGCCATGCGCTGGATCGACCTGGCGGCGTTTGCCACCATTGCCGACATTGTGGCGCTCACCGGTGAGAACCGGGTGCTCGTCGCAGAGGGCATCGCCCGCATGAACACGGCGCCGAACCCCGGCCTTGCCGCGCTCCACGAGGTGTGTGGCGGCAAGGAGGGCGCCATCGACGTCACCCGCATCGGATTCGCCATGGCCCCGCGGGTCAACGCGGCCGGCCGTATGGGCGACGCCAAACGCGCGGTGCGGCTGCTGACCAGCAAATCGCTGGACGCGGCCCGCGCGCTGGCACAGGAGCTCGATCAGGTCAACCGCGACCGCCAGCAGGAGCAGGAGACCGTGCTCACACAGGCCCTGGCCATGCTGGAAACCCGGGAGGCCCACACGCGGGACGCCATCACCGTTGTCTGGGGAGAGGGCTGGCATCACGGCGTCATCGGCATCGTGGCGTCCAAGCTTGTCGACCGGTTTCACAAGCCCGCGGTGGTGCTGTCCGTCTCGGACGGTGAAGCGGTGGGATCGGGGCGGAGTGTCGACGGGTTCAACCTGTTCGAGGCCCTTTCGGCCCAGGCGGAACGCCTGCGCAAGTTTGGCGGACACGCCCAGGCCGGCGGGGTGACCCTGGCGGCGGACCAGTTGGAAGATTTCCGGGAGGCGCTCAACCGGTACGCCGCGCCCCTCATCACCGAACAGATGCGCATGCCCGCCCTGCTGGCGGACGCGGAGCTTGGCGGTTCGCTGCTGACGGTGGAAACGGCGCGGCAGCTGCAGGCCCTCGAACCCACGGGACAGGGCAACCGCGCGCCGTTGTTTGTCATTCGGCAGCTGGAGATCGCGGAGGTCCGGGCCTTGTCCGAGGGCAGGCATTTGCGGATTTCGGGGTGGAAGGACGGCGTTCCGCTGACCTGCATCGGCTTTGGACATGGCGCGCTGGCCGAACATCTGATGCCAGGCGATACGGTGGATGTGTCGGGCTCCCTGGCGCTCAACGAGTGGCAGGGCCGGGTCTCCGTGCAGTTCCGGCTTGCCGGGGTTCGCCTTGCGCAGCCGGCGCGCGGCTTCAACCGGTTCATGCTCGAAGCCGCCCGGCAGGTGGAATCCCTTGATTGTGACGAGGAATGGCTTTATAATGGGATTGTTCTGTCCGGACAGCCGCGGGAAGCCTTTTTCCCGACCAGGGAGGACCTTGCCGCGGTGTATCGGTATTTCCGTCCGTTTCCGGAAAAAATCTGCACGCCGGGGGAATTGTTCCTGCTGGCCCGCAAGCTGTCGGGCCCGTCGGGAGGTTCACTCGGCTTTTTCCGAATGATGACGGGGCTGATGGTCTTTGACGAGCTGGGCCTTTTGTCCGTGACGCTGCGTCCGGACGGGAGCTACCGGTTCGGGCAGCCGGAAACCGTGGAAAAGGTTGATTTGGAGATCTCCGAGCTGCTCGCGTTCCTGCGGGAGGTGGCGGAGCGGATGACACAGCAGGCGCGGCGGACACCGGTTTGTACCGCGGCAAACACGGCGAATCCCGGACATGCTGCGGCAAACACGGCGAATCCCAGTGATGCCGCGACAAGTGCGGCGGACACCAACACATATCGTAGCGGACGCATCGGGGTAGACTTGTGATAGATGAGTACAAGCGGCTCAGGGAGCTCATCCTGCAACACGATCCAAATGCCGATCTGGATGTCATCGACAAGGCATACCAGCTGTCGAAGGCTGCCCATGAGGGGCAGACCCGTGTTTCCGGGGACCCCTACATCATCCATCCCGTCGCGGTGGCCTGCATCCTGGCGGAGATGGAAATGGACGCGACCACTGTGGCCGCGGGCCTGCTGCACGACACCATCGAGGACACCCACTGCAGCTACGATCAGCTGAAGGCGGATTTCGGCGAGGAGATTGCCGAACTGGTGGACGGCGTCACCAAGCTGACCAAGATTCCCTACACCTCCAAGCAGGAGGAACAGGCCGAAAACTTCCGCAAAATGTTCCTGGCCATGGCCAAGGACATCCGCGTCATCATCATCAAGCTCGCAGACCGGCTGCACAACATGCGCACCCTGAAGTTCAAGCCGCGCGAGAAGCAAATCGAGACCGCCAGGGAAACCCAGGAAATCTACGCCCCGCTGGCGCACCGCCTTGGTGTGCACCGCATCAAATGGGAGCTGGAGGACTTGGCGTTCCGCTACATGGACGAGGCGGCCTATTACGATCTGGTCGAGAAAATCGCCAAGAAACGCCGGGAGCGCGAGGAGTACATCCAAAAGATCATCGGGCAGGTGCGTGAAAAATCGGCGGATGTGGGCATCGAGGCCCAGATCGAGGGCCGGGCCAAGCATCTGTACAGCATCCACCAAAAGATGCTCAAGCAGAACAAGTCCATCGAGCAAATCTACGACCTGTTTGCCATCCGGCTCATCGTGGGCTCCGTGAAGGACTGCTATGCCCTGCTGGGCCTGGTTCACGAGCTGTACAAGCCCATGCCGGGGCGGTTCAAGGACTACATCTCCATGCCCAAGCCGAACATGTACCAGTCCCTGCATTCCACGCTGATTGGGCCGGAGGGCATTCCGTTCGAGGTGCAGATTCGCACCGCCGACATGCACCGGACCGCCGAGGTCGGCATCGCCGCGCACTGGCAGTACAAGCAGACCGGTTCTGTCCGGGCGGACCAGGAGGTGGCCGAGAAGCTCAACTGGCTGCGCCAGCTGGTGGATTTGCAGAAGGAAACCCATGACGCGGACGAGTTCATGGAGAACCTCAAAATCGACCTGTTCACGGACGAGGTGTTCGTCTTCACGCCCAAGGGCGATGTGAAGAACCTCAAGGCCGGCTCAACCCCCATCGACTTTGCCTATGCCATCCACAGCGCCATCGGCAACCGCATGATAGGCGCGAAGGTCAACGGCCGCATTGTCAACCTGGACTTTGAGCTCAAGAACGGCGACATTGTGGAGGTCATCACCTCGGCGGCTTCCAACGGGCCTTCCCGTGACTGGCTGAAAATCGCCAAGACCGCCCAGGCCCGCAACAAGATCAACCAGTGGTACAAGAAGGAAAAGCGTGACGAGAACGTCCAGCACGGACATGAGCTCTTCGACAAGGAAATCAAGCGCAGCGGCTACACCGCGGCGCAGCTGCTGAAGAACGAGTGGATCGACCCCATTCTGAAGAAATACGGGTTCCACAGCCTCGAGGATCTGTACGCGGGCTTCTCCCTGGGTGCGTTGACCCCGGCCAAGGTGGTGTCCAAGCTCAAGGACGAGTACCGGCACAGCCTGCCGCCCGAGGAGCAGACGCATCTGCTGCTGGAACACATCGAGAAGGAAAGCCGCAAGAAGAAGAAGGTGGTGCCCGAAAGCGGTGTGGTCGTCAAGGGCATCGACAATTGCCTGGTCCGGCTGTCCCGCTGCTGCAACCCCGTGCCGGGAGACGCCATTGTGGGCTACATCACCAGGGGTCGGGGCGTTTCGGTCCACCGGGCCGACTGCTCCAACGTCAAGAACAACCTCATCGATGGCGACGCGCGGCTCATCGATGTCAGCTGGTACCGCCACACCAGCCACACCGTGGCGTATCTGGCGGAAATCACGGTCAAGGCGCACGACCGCTCCGGTTTGCTCATTGAAATCACGAATGTCATCGGCGAGTCCCGCGTTCCGTTGCGGGCCATCAACGCCAGGACCGGCAAGGATCTCATTGCCGTGGTGCATCTCACCCTGGAGATCACGCATGCCGACCAGCTCGACCGCATGATCAACCGGTTGTCCTCCGTTCGTGATGTGTATGAGATATCGAGGAACAAGTAATGGGAGAAACAAGCCATACGGGGAGCAAGTCATGAGAGCGGTGGTGCAACGTGTCAGCGAGGCGTCCGTCCGGGTGGCGGGGCAGACTGTGGGCCGTATCGGCGCGGGTCTGCTGGTGCTGCTTGGTGTCGGAACGGCCGACGCGGAGGCGGATGCCGCATGGATGGCGGAAAAACTGCTGGGCCTGCGGATTTTCGAGGACGAGGACGGCAAGATGAACCGCTCGGTGGCGGACATCGAGGGCGGCTTGCTGGTGGTGTCCCAGTTCACCCTGTTCGGGGATTGCCGCAAGGGCAAGCGGCCCGGGTTTTCCGACGCGGCGCGGCCGGAGCTGGCCATCCCGCTGTACGAAAAAGTGGTGACGCTGCTCCGGGATTCCGGGTTGGCGGTGGAAACCGGCGTGTTCCAGACGGACATGAAGGTGGCGCTGGTCAATGACGGGCCGGTCACCCTGCTGGTGGACAGCAAAAAGACGTTCTGAACGGTTTTGGCGGCGTTCGTGCCGCTGGTGACAAAAGATGGACCGGCCATGGGCCTGTCCTGGGGCAGAAGGATGTGACACATGGAAATCCGCGTGCTGGACAATGGGTTGAACGATTCAAACACCTGGCTGGTGGGTGATGGCGCGTCCTGCGCGGTCATCGACTGCGGCGCACCACCGGCGGATGTGATTGCGACTGCCGAAGCCATGGGCTGTCGCATCACCCATCTCATCCTCACGCACGGCCATGTGGATCACACCTGCTCGCTGGCCGCGCTGAAGGAGAAAACCGGCGCGCTTGTGTGCGCGCACACGGCGGAACAGGCCCTGCTGGCCGATCCTGATGCCAGCGGATACACCCTGTTCGGGTATCCCCGCCCTGAACCTTTCCCTGAAACGGACCTCGCGCTCACCGAGGACAAGCCGCTGCAGGTGGGCACCCTGCGCTTCGAGGTGATTCACACGCCGGGGCATACGGCCGGCTGCATCTGCCTGAGGGTGGAAAACCATCTGTTCACGGGAGACACGCTGTTCCACCGCGGGGTGGGACGGGCCGATCTGCCCACGGGGGACGGGGCTGCGCTGGTCCGGTCCATCCGGAACAAGCTGTACGCCCTGCCGGCCTCCCTGGTGGTCCATCCAGGGCATGGACCGGACACCACCATCGGGGAAGAAAGGATGCACAATCCGTATGTTGCCATCCGCTGAACCGCTGCTGCTGTCCATTCTCGGCATCGACAACGCCTTCGAGGCGTCCGGGCTCATCCGGCTGTTCCACGCGGCCGAGCCGGTGCCGGATCCCGCGCCGGATCAGTGGCGGGAGACGGTTTTGCCCGCATATCCGTGGGTCATCCGGCTGGTGGTGACGCGGGAGGACGGCTGGTTTGACGCGCAGGCCCGGGTGTTTCATCATGGCCGGTTGTCCGGCCGGGGCGCGCTGCGTGTGCGGCTGGCCAACAAGACGGACAAGGGCGCGCTGCTGCTCGGCAGCGCGAAGCTGGCCGCGGGGACGGCACTGTATCACGCGCTGGCGGAAGCGTTCAACCAGACCCTGCCATGGGGATCGCTCACGGGCGTCCGTCCGGTGAAGCTGGCCTCCGGCCTGCTGGAGGCGGCGCATAACGACGCGGCGCATGATGATGCGGCACATGACGACGCGGCACATGACGACGCGGCGCATGACGACGCGGCCGCGCAGGCGCTGCTGGAGGAACGTACGGGCATGTCGCGGGACAAGGCGGCGCTGCTGCTGTCGGTGGCCCATCACGAGCAGCCTTATCTGCAGATTCCCGACCATTCGGCCAGCGTGTATGTGGGCATTCCCTTTTGTGCCACGCGTTGCCTGTATTGCTCCTTTCCCGCGTACGACATCCATCGCATGGGGCACATGGTCTCCGGGTATCTGGACGCGCTGGAGCGGGAGCTCATGTTCCTGGGCGCGTGGCTGGCACAAAGCGGCACGCGGCTGTCCACCGTCTACATCGGCGGCGGCACGCCCACCGCGCTCGACGAGGCCGCATTGGACCGGCTGCTGTCCATGATGGCGGATCATCTGCCGCTTGGCGAAGCCCTGGAATATACCGTGGAGGCCGGGCGGCCCGACACGCTGACCCCCGAAAAGCTGCGGCGCATCAAGGCGGCCGGCGCGACGCGCATCAGCATCAACCCGCAAAGCATGAACGACGACACCCTGCGCCGTGTGGGGCGCGCCCATACCGCCGGGGATGTGACCCGCGCGTTCGCCATGGCGCGGGGAGCAGGCTTTTCCAACATCAACGCCGATCTCATCGCGGGACTGCCCGGTGAGTCGCTGGCCGATTTCCAGCGTACCCTTGCGCGCATGACGTCGTTGGCGCCCGAGAGCCTCACCGTACACACGCTGGCCGTGAAACGGGCGTCCCGGCTGCATGAACAGGAAAGCGGCGCGGCCGGGCCGGCGCGCACCGACGACGCGACGGTGGCCGCCATGGTGGCCGAGGCGGCCACGTACGCCACGCAACAGGGGCTGCGGCCGTATTATCTGTACCGCCAGAAGAATATCCTGGCGAATCTGGAGAACATCGGGTACGCGCGGCCGGGCATGGGCTGCCGGTACAACGTCGAGACCATGTCGGAACGGCAGACCATTCTCGCGGCCGGTTCGGGCGCCATCACAAAGGTGTCGCACAACGGCCGGCAGCTCGAACGAGTGTTCAATGTGCGGGAGCTTCGCCATTATGTGGACCGGATTGACGAGATGGTGGAGAAGAAGCGGGAGCTGCTGTCACGGCATTTCCCGGATACTGTTGCGGAAACGGGTGCGGAAACCGTTGCAAAAACGGGTGTGAAGGAGGGATAGCTTGCAGGCCATACACCAGAAATTCCAAATGGGGCAGGAGTTTCCCCTGCATGTGTTCATCACGGATGCCCAGGAATTTCCACCGCACTGGCACGAGGCGGTGGAGGTGATCTACGCGCTCGAGGACGACCTGCGGGTGGGCATCAACCATGAAATCCACAGCCTCAAGGCCCGCGACATTCTGCTGGTGGGCGGCGGCGACGTGCATTTCTTTCCGCCGCAGACCCGGCCCGTGCAGCGGATGATCATCCAGTTCGACCTGGCTTTTTTTGAATCCTTTGCGGCGCTGTTCCGGGACAAGCGGTTCACCGTGGCCCTGCTTCGCGAGAATGTGGACCCCATGGTGGAGGGGGCGGCCAGCGTGCATGCCGATATGGAAACCCAGCTGCTGGCCATTTTGAAGGAGTCTCACGACAAGCAGGAGGGATACCGGCTGGCCTTGAAGGCCAGAATGTACGATCTGCTGATTCTGCTGCTGCGGCGGGTACCCATGGAGCAGATTTCCCCGCACGAGAAGAATCGCCGCCTGAGCCGGCTCGAACGGCTGGAACTGGTGCTGCGGTATGTGGAGAATCATTTTGACAAGACGCTCACCCTCGAGGAGGTGGCCGCGCTGGCCAATTTCAGCGTGTTTCATTTCACCCGGTTCTTCCGGGAGACCACCGGCATGACGTTTGGCCAGTATGTGAACCAGTTCAGGGTGGAAAAGGCGGTGGATGCCCTCATCAACACCAATGACACCATCACGGAGATTGTGTTCAAGTCCGGGTTCAACAGCGCCAAGACATTCAATCGCGTGTTTCGGCAGCTGAAGGGCTGTTCGCCCTCCGCCTACAAGCGTACACTGGGAATCTGACTGTGGTCAGACCCCATGACACAGACCGGGGGTCAGACTGGGGTCAGACCCCATGGCACAGACCGGGGGTCAGACTGGGGTCAGACCCCATGACACAGACTGGGGGTCAGACCCCATGACACAGACCGGGGTCAGGCCCCGGGGAGGTAACCATGTCCCTACGATTTGCGAAACTCCAGGACAAAAAGGACATCGAGGATTTGCTGGCCTACTGCTTTGCGGACATGCGCCCGGATTTGGAACGCCGCCGCGCCGAGGAGGCCGCGGGCACGGCGCCGGCCGAGACGGCGGCGCAGCTGCGCGCGCGGGAGGAAAACCTGCAATGGGTGCTGCTCAAGGAGGAGGATGACGGGAAAATCAGCCAGCATGTGCAGATTGTGCCCCACACCATCCATTTTGACGGCAACCTGTACAAGATGGGCGGCATCGGCGGCGTGGCCTCCTGGCCGGAGTACCGGTATGGCGGCGGCGTGGCCCAGCTGCTCCGGTGGTCGCTGGAATTGATGCGGGAACGCGGCTGCATTTTCTCCGAGCTGGCGCCGTTCAGTTTTGCCTTCTATCGCAAATACGGCTGGGAGTGGGGCTTCCGTTGGCAGGAGCTCACCATTCCCATGAAGGAGCTGGCGCGGTTCAAGGGTGACACCGGTCATTTTGTGCCGCTGGGCAAGGAACACCGCGCGGAGGCCATCCGGGTGCGCAACGTGCATGGGAGCCGGTTCAATGGTGCGGAGTGGCAGGATCCCGACAGCGGTGCCGAGGACTTTCCACCCAAAAAGCGCACTGCGTATGGTGTCCGAAATGAAGCGGGGGCGCTGGAGGGCTATGTCACCTTCCATCTGGAGGCCGATCAGTTGCGCTGCCGTGATTTCTTTTATGTGAACCATGCGGCCAAGCGCAAGCTGCTCCACTTCTTCCACCGGCACAACGCGCAGGCTTCCGCCGTGCGGCTCACCGTGCCGGAACACGACACGCTGCCCATGCTGCTCGAGGACGCATATGTGCCCACGCGTTCGCCGGCCGGCATGATGGTCCGCGTGGTGGATGTCCCTGCCGCGCTGAATGCGATGCGGCTGTCTCCGTCGGTTTCCGGCCAGCTGGTCATGAAGGTGCTTGATGAGGCGGCTCCCTGGAACGAGGGCAACTGGCTGGTCCAGGCGGAAGGGGGCCGACTGGGCGCGACCCGTGTGGAAGACCGCGAACCGGACTGTGTGGTGTCCATCCAGCGCCTGTCACAGCTGGTATACGGCTTTCTGTCCGGTGCCGACGCGAATGCCGCGGACATGGTGGAATGGCGTCAGGAGGCGGCCCAACCGTTGTTCTGCGACATGTTCCGCGCGCGTCCCACCGCACAGTGGATTCCGTTTTAGAACTTTGAGGGGTCTCCCGAAAGCCCTATTTATACTTTAGAGGGGTTTACCGAAAGCCCTGTTTATACTTTGAGGGTTCTCCCAAAAACCCTATCTATCATGAGCGGGTCGCGAGGCCCGCTTTTTTTGCGCCTCTTTTCTGTTTGCGCGGTTCGGTTCATCCATCGTACAATGCGATTGTCAAAAAAATAACAATAACGAAAGAGGTTGGACATGGAAGCGGTTGTAAGCGCGCAGCTCGTGGAAGACATCGTCAATCGGCATGGCAATCATCCCTCGTCGCTGATTGCCATTCTGCAGGAGGTTCAGCAGGTGTACCGGTACGTGCCGGAGGCGGCCATGGAAGTGGTCTCCCGGGCCACCGGCATCCCCGAGGCCAAGATTTACGGGGTGGCGACCTTCTATGAAAACTTTTCCCTTGAGGCAAAAGGCAAGTATGTGATCAAAATTTGTGACGGAACCGCGTGCCACGTGCGCAAATCCATCCCCATTTTGCAGGAACTGAAAAAGGTGCTTGAACTGAAGGATGGCGTGCATACCACCCCGGACGGGCTGTTCACGCTCGAAACCGTCTCCTGTCTGGGCGCGTGCGGGCTGGCCCCGGTATTCACGGTCAACGACCAGGTGTATGGGAAAATGACGCCCGCGTCCGCGCGGGCGGTCATTGAGGCGATACGGCAGGAGGAAACGGCATGATGACGGAGAAGATGGATTTGGCAGGCTTTGACCTGATGGCGGACAAGGCGGCGGCAGCGCTGGCCGGGCAGCCGCGAAAGCTGCTGGTGTGCGCGGGAACCGGCTGCGTGGCCGGCGGCGCGCTGCGCATCCACGCGCGGCTGCAGGCATTGCTCCAGGCGCACGGATTGGAGATTGATTTGGTGCTGGATCGCCATGAGGATGCCGGCCATGACCCTGGGGCCGGTGTCGGTCTGAAAAAAAGCGGCTGCCACGGATTTTGTGAAATGGGCCCGCTGCTGCGGATCGAACCGGAAAACTGGCTGTATGTGAAAGTGACGGAAGCGGATTGCGAGGAGATCATCGAACAGACCGTATTGCGGGGGGCACCTGTTTCCCGGCTACTGTACACCAATGGGGAGGGAACCTTCGCGGTGCAGGAGGAAATCCCGTTCTATCAACGGCAGACACGCGTGGTGCTGGAGCACTGCGGCAGCATTGACGCCGAGTCCCTGACCGAGTATCTGGCCAAGGGTGGCTACGCGGCGTTCAGAAAGGCCCTGGTGGACATGACGCCGGAGGACATCTGCCGGGAGGTGGCGACGTCGAACCTGCGCGGACGCGGCGGCGGCGGATATCCGGCCGGCCGCAAATGGCAGCAGGTGCTGCGCAATGTCAGCGACGTGAAATATGTGGTTTGCAACGGGGACGAGGGAGATCCGGGCGCGTTCATGGATCGCAGCATCATGGAGGGCGATCCGCACCGGGTGCTCGAGGGAATGCTCATTGCCGCGCTGGCCGTGCGCGCCACGGAAGGGTTCCTGTATGTGCGGGCGGAGTATCCGCTGGCCATCGCGCGGCTGGATCTCGCCATCCGCCAGGCCCGGGCCTGCGGCCTGCTGGGAGAGCACATCCTGGGCACCGATTTCAGCTTTGACATGCGCATCAGCAAGGGCGCCGGCGCCTTCGTCTGCGGCGAGGGCAGTGCCCTGACCTCCTCCATCGAGGGGGAGCGCGGCATGCCGCGCGTGAAACCGCCGCGGACGGTGGACAAGGGTTTATGGGAGAAGCCGACAGTGCTGAACAATGTGGAGACCTTCGCGAATGTGCCGCTCATTCTCACGAACGGGGCGGACTGGTTCCGGCAAATCGGGCCGGAAAAAAGTCCGGGCACCAAGGCCTTCGCGCTGACGGGAAATGTCTGCAACACGGGGTTGATTGAGGTGCCGATGGGCACCACCCTGCGCGAGATCATCTTTGAGATCGGGGGCGGTCTGCCAAACGGCAAGGCGTTCAAGGCGGTTCAGATTGGCGGACCCTCCGGCGGGTGCCTCACGGCGGAGCATCTGGATCTGCCGCTCGATTTCGATTCGCTGAAATCGGTCGGGGCCATGATTGGCTCCGGCGGGCTGGTGGTCATGGATGAGGACACCTGCATGGTGGAGGTGGCCCGGTACTTCATGAACTTCACCCAGAACGAGAGCTGCGGCAAATGCGTACCCTGCCGGGAGGGCACCAAGCACATGCTGGCCATTCTGGAGCGGATTGTGGCCGGACAGGGCTGTGAGGCGGATCTGGAGTTGCTGGAGGAGCTGGCGGACACCATCAGCGCCACCGCCCTGTGCGGGCTTGGGAAGTCCGCAGCCGGCCCCGTGACCTCCACCTTGCGGTATTTCCGGGAGGAGTACCTGCTGCACGTCCGGGAAAAGGTGTGTCCCACCAGAACCTGCAAGGCGCTGACCCGGTATGCCGTGGCACCGACGCTGTGCAAGGGCTGCACCAAGTGCGCGCGCGTGTGCCCGGTGGGCGCGATTTCCGGCCGCGTGAAGGAGGCGCATGTCATCGACAAGGCGCGCTGCATCGGCTGCGGTGCCTGTGAGGAAGCCTGTTCCTTCCACGCCATTGCCGCGGTGTGACCTGTCCCCGGCGCGCCGCGCCGGCACAGGCCGGGAACCATTGATGAAACACTTGCAACCGCAAAGCCATCATCCCAGACAAGTCGCGAATTGAAAGGGGAACCATCGCATGGGAACCATGATCATTGACGGCCAACCGGTGCCGTTCACCGATGAGAAACAGATATTGCAGGTCATCCGAAAAGCGGGCATCGATCTGCCGACGTTCTGCTACCATTCCGAGCTGTCCGTGTATGGCGCGTGCCGCATGTGCATGGTGGAGGACGAGTGGGGCACCCTGATGACCTCCTGCTCCACGCCGCCAAAGGATGGCATGAAAATCCGCACCAACACGCAGAAGCTGCGCAAGCACCGGCGCATGATCCTGGAGCTGATTCTGGCCAGCCATGACCGGGACTGCACGGTCTGCGAGAAGAACGGCCGCTGCCGGCTGCAGGAGCTGGCCATCCGGTTCGGGGTCAAGGAGGTGCGGTTCGACAACGACCGGACGATCCGCCCGCTGGATTTGAGCAGCCCGGCCATTGTCCGGAATCCCAACAAATGCATTCTGTGCGGGGACTGCGTCCGCATGTGCGCGGAGGTGCAGGGGGTCGGCGCGCTCGGGTTCGCCTGGCGCGGCGCGGACATCGAGGTGTCCACCGCGTTCGGCCGTCCGCTGGCGCAGACGGATTGCGTGGGCTGCGGCCAGTGCCGGCTGGTGTGCCCCACCGGCGCGCTGACCATCCGCAAGGACACGGATCCCGTCTGGCAGGCGTTGCACGATCCCGGGAAAAGGGTGGTGGCACAGATTGCGCCGGCCGTCCGGGTTGCGCTGGGAGAGGAATTCGGGTTTGCCGCGGGCGAACCGGTTTTTGGAAAGACGGTGGCCGCGTTGCGGAAACTGGGCTTCGATCAGGTGTTCGACACCGGTCTCGGCGCGGATTTGACGGTTCTCGAGGAGTCGGCGGAGCTGTTGCGGCATTTGGACAGCGGCACCGATTTGCCCCTGTTCACCTCCTGCTGTCCCGGCTGGTTCAATCATGTGGAGAAGCGTCATCCGGATCTGCTGGCGCATGTGTCGAGCTGCCGCTCGCCGATGATGATGTTCGGCGCGGTGCTCAAGGAGCAGAGCCGGGGACTGGACCGGCTGGACGGCCGGCAGACCGTGATGGTGGCCATCATGCCGTGCACCGCCAAAAAGGGGGAAGCGGCCCGGCCGGAATACGAACAGGATGGCGTGCGGGATACGGATATCGTCATCACCACGCAGGAGCTGGCACTGATGATCCAGGAGGCGGGCATCGCCTTTGCCGAACTGGAGGACGAGGCGGCGGACATGCCGCTGGGCCTGACCAGCGGGGCCGGTCAGCTGTTCGGTTCCACCGGCGGGGTGACCGAGGCGGTCCTGCGCCACCTGGACACCGACAAGTCGATGAAGGGGCTGCGGGCCATCCAGTTTTCCGGGGTGCGCGGACTCGAAGGGGTTCGGGAGGCCGAAGCCCGGGTGGGAGAGCGGCACGTCAAGGTGGCCATTGCGCATGGCCTGAAGCAGGCGGACAACCTGGTGCGCGCCATTCGCCGGGGTGATGTTCGGTATGATTTCGTGGAAGTCATGGCCTGCGCGGGCGGCTGCATCTGCGGGGCCGGACAGCCGCTGCCGGCAACGGCGGACGCGCGGGAGAAACGCCGTCACGGCATCCATCAGGTGGACGGCCGGGCCCAAATCAAGCGGTCCGAAGAGAATCCAGCCATTTTTGCCCTCTACAACGGACTGCTCCAGGGCAAGAAGCACCTGCTGCATCGGGAAGGAGCGCACGCGCATGATTGAGTTGACGGTTTGTGTGGGCAGCGCCTGCCACATTCGGGGTTCGTACAATGTCATCAACAGGTTCCAGCAACTCATCGCGCGTCATCGGGTGGCGGCGGAGGTGACCGTGAAGGCCGCGCTGTGTCTGGGAGCCTGTTCTGGCAAGGTGTCGGTGCGGGTGGGGGACGGCCCGGTGGTTGGCCTGATGGAACCGGAAACGGAGGCGTTTTTTCTCCGGGAAATCCTGCCGTGCTGTATACAAAATACTTGACAGACGGAGACCTCATACGCTATATTGGTATTGTTAATTAATTAACGAAAATGCGACAGCCGGTACACAAGCCATCCCGGGATGTGTTCCGGTGCGTGCCATGAGGGCAACGTCAATGGAGGAGCAGGCATGGACATTCAAATCTGCGTGGGCAGTTCCTGCCACATGAAGGGATCCTATCCCATCATCAAGCTGTTCGAGGGATGGATCGCAACATATGGTCTCGAGGATAAGGTACAACTGCGCGCGGCCTTCTGTCTTGGAGACTGCACCCGGGGAGTGGCCATGCGGATTGATGGCAAGCCTGTGACCGGACTGACCGTACAGAACGCCGAAGACGTGTTCCAACGGTATGTGCTGCAGCAAAAGGGAGAGGAGGGGACATCATGAACAGCATCATCCGGTTTCGCGAGGCGGATTGCAAAAACTGCTACAAATGTCTGCGCAGCTGTCCGGTCAAGGCGATTTCCTTTACCGGCGCGGCACAGGCCCAGGTCATTGACAAGGCCTGCATCCTGTGTGGCGCGTGCCTGTCCGTGTGTCCCCAGAACGCAAAAATCGTCCGGGATGACATCGACAGGATCCGCCAATGGATTGTGCGCCGGGAAAAGGTGTATGTGAGCCTGGCCCCTTCCTGGATTTCCGGATTCGCACATGCGGATCCACTGAAAATGACAGCGCTGCTCAAACGCCTGGGGTTCACCCATGTCGAGGAAACCGCTGTGGGCGCGGCCGAGGTTTCGAGGGAATACACCCGTCTGCTGAAGGCCCGCAGCATGCCCAACATCATCACCACCGCCTGTCCCACCGTCGTCTCGCTGGTGGAGAAACACTACCCCGACCTCATCGGGTTTCTTGCGCCGGTGGTGTCTCCCATGGTGGCGCACGCAAGAATGCTGCGCGCCACCTACGGCCCCCGAATCCGCGTGGTGTTCATCGGCCCGTGCCTCTCCAAAAAGGAGGAGGGATCCGATGTGATTCATGCCGGGGCCGTGGATGCCGTTCTGACCTTCGAGGAGCTGGAGACCTGGCTGCATGCCGAAGGGTTGGATCCGGATGCCACCAATCCGGAGGTGTCGGAACCGGATGCGTCGCGTTCAGATGCGTCGGGACCGGTTGCGTCGCGTTCAGATGCGTCGGGACCGGATGCTTCACGTCCAAGTGTGCCGGATCCGTTCCATGTCGCGCGACTGTATCCCGCCTCCGGCGGCATCCTCAAAACGCTGGACCGGAAGGATCGCAAGGGCTATGCCTGCATCGCCATCGACGGCATGGACAGATGCCGTGCCATCCTTGATTCCCTGCGCACAGGTTCTCCGGAGCATTACTTCATTGAGATGAGCGCTTGTGCGGGCAGCTGTCTCGAAGGCCCCTGCAAGCGCAAGCAGCCCGGCGGCTACCTGGACGGTCGGGACCGGCTGGTCTCCGCCTGGCGCAGTCTGGGCGGCAAACCCGCCCGGGAGACGGCTCTGCAGACAACGGTTCCCGTCAAGTCGGGGAAATCCGGCGTGCAAATGGCCAGGCGGTTTTCCAACAAGCAGATCCTCGAACCGATGCCCTCCGATGCCGAGATCACCGAAATCCTGCACAGCATCGGCAAATTCACTCCGGAAAAGGAACTCAACTGCGGGGCCTGCGGCTACCCGACCTGTCGGGAAAAGGCGATTGCCGTGTTCCGCAACAAGGCCCAGCTGACCATGTGCCTGCCCTACATGCAGGAGCGGGCGGCCTCGATGGGCAACCTCATCCTGAACACCACGCCCAACGCCATTCTGGCGCTGGATGCCGACGGCACCATTCAGGAGGTGAACCGCGCGGCGCGTACGCTGCTTGGCATGTCGAACGAGGATGTGGTGGGGAAATCCGTGTTCCACTATCTGGACGCGCCGGAGCTGGTCCTGGCCATGGACGCGGGGGAGGATGTCCACGATCGGCTCATCCGCTATGACCGGCATGGCCTGATGGTGGAGCAGACGCTTGTGTTTGTGCCCGAACAACGCCTTGCCGTGCTGATTCTGCGCAATGTGACCGAGGAAATCGCCAATCAGGAGAGGCTGCAGCAGGTGCGCGAGCAGACGGTGGAGATTGCCCAGAAGGTCATTGACAAGCAAATGCGGGTGGCGCAGGAAATCGCGAGCCTGCTTGGGGAGACCACGGCGGAAACGAAGGTGGCGCTGACGCGATTGAAAAAATCCATTCTGGCCGGGGAGGGGATGCACGCATGAACCTGCACGTGGACCTCGGCATCGACAGGCTGAACAAGCATCATGAGGAATTGTGCGGAGACAATGTGGAGGTGGTGAGAAACGGGGATTCCACCATCGTGGTGCTGGCGGACGGGCTTGGCAGCGGGGTGAAGGCGAACATCCTGTCGAAGCTGACCGCGAAAATCCTCGCCACGCTCATGACCAACGGCTTTCCCATGGAAGAGGCGGTGGAAACCATCGTGGACACCCTGCCGGTATGCCGGGAACGGGACATCGCCTATTCCACCTTTTCCATTTTGCAGCTGCATCACGACGGCTCGGGCTATCTGGCCGAGTTTGACAATCCCGCGATGTTCCGGCTGCGCAAGGGCCGGGTGTTGCCCCTGGACAGCCAGACACGTGAAATATCCGGCAAACGCATCCGGGAATCGCGGTTCGAGGTGGCGCCGGGCGATCTGTTCGTCCTGGTCAGTGACGGGGTGATCCACGCCGGGGTGGGCCAATCCCTGAATCTGGGCTGGCAATGGGAGCATGTGGCGGATTATCTCCAGAAAACATGGCGCGGGGATCTGTCCGCGAAAACCGTTTCCAAACTGCTGATTTCAGTCTGCGACGGCCTGTATGCGGGGGTTCCCGGAGACGACACGACCGTGGTGTCCATCCTGGCCAGAAAGCCGGTGAGCCTGTCCGTGCTGGTGGGGCCGCCGGTGCAGGCGGAGGAGGACACGCAGGTTGTCCGCGAGTTTCTGATGCGGGAGGGCCCGCATGTGGTCTGTGGCGGCACCACCTCGCAGATTGTGGCCAGGGAACTTGGCGCGGAGGTGGAAACACAGTTTGACTATGTGAATCCGGCCATTCCTCCGATCGCCAAAATTCGCGGCATCGATTTGGCCACTGAAGGGGTGCTGACCCTGCGCAAGACATTGGAGCAGTTGCAGGCCTGTCTGGCCGACGGCAGCTCCATGCAGGCGTACCTGGCGCTTGGCAACCGCGACGGGGCCTCCCGGCTCGCCAAAATGCTGCTGGAGGACTGCACGGATGTCTGCTTCTGGGTGGGCCGCGCGATGAACCCGGCCCATCAGAATCCGGATTTTCCATTGAATCTGGGTTTGAAGCTCAAGCTGGTGGAGGAAATCGCCGGAACGCTCCGGCAGGCCGGCAAACAGGTGGACGTGCGATACCACTGAATCGTTCCGACAATCCGACAAACAGGTGGACGTGCGATGCCGGTGAATGGTTCCGCGGTTCAATGACACGGAACGGAGAACAGGAACCGAGGGCTGCTTGCTTCTTTTGGTGAATCCGCAGCAAGGAGGGGGAGGGCATGGGGCACATCACTGTCACACTGAAACTGCACCGGCCGAGCCGCATCAAACAGTCGTATCTTCAAACCGCGACGGACCGGTATGCCCAAGCCTTCCACTGGCTGCTGACACAGGCCGGCGGGCAGTTGGAAGCGTTTCATGCGCAGTCTGAAGCTGCCGCCACAGGATTGTCGTCCCGACAGCTGCGCCTGTGGGTGGACAAGGGCATGGGGCTCGCCCTGAACCGTTTTGGGGTGGAACCCTTCAAGGATTCCCTGAAAAATGACTTTGCGGCCTGGATGGCCGGCTATCTGGCGCGGCGGGAGCAGGAACCGGGTCTCCGATTCAATCCGCCCCGTCAGCGCGCGGTGCTGTTCTGCCGCTATGACACGAAGCGTGACTGGTGCCTGGTCTACAATCCGGAAACGGATCGTTTCTATGCCAAGCTGTATCTGACCAACCGTGAGGGAAGCCTTCCCAACGCGCATCGGGATCAGAGCCGGCTCGTGCATGTGCATCGGGACAGAATGCCGTTGTGCGACAATCTGCGTGTGGTGCGGTATCTGTTGTTTCCGCTGGCCTTCGGCAAGCGGCAGGAGATGCTGCTGAAGCAGGCCGTCGCATCCCCGGAACGCTTCCGCTGTGCGCGTCTGCTGTACAGGAATGGCGCGTGGTATCTCGCGTGCAGCCTGGAAATGGCGGAAGTGCCGCCGGTTCATCCGGTGAACCGGATAGGCTTTTCCAGGGCAATGCAGGCTGCTTTTTCGTACACGGTGACCGGCCCCGACGCCCGGGTGATCGCCGGCGGCCTGGAACCCCTGCCACCGCACGCTGTCCGGGACAATGGGTCATGGACGGCCAACGCGCTGCATCACGTGGCCAATCGCATGGCGGCGCTGGCCCTCGGTCACAATGCCCGGGCGGTGGTCGCACCGCTGGTTCGCAAGGGCGATCATCTCCACTGGGTGGATGCGGCCGATGTGCTGCATGGCCCGCCGATTGACGGCAGCCACTGGAACCGGATTCTGGGCCTGCTGCGCTACAAGCTGCCCATGCGCGGCCTGCCGGCGCCTGTGCAGGTGAGCCCGAACAACATGTTCCGCACATGTCCGCAATGCGGCAGGGCCTCGCCCCATAACCGGATGAACAAGCTGTATTTCCTCTGCGTCGATTGCGGCCATTCGCAGGCACTGGACACCCTTGGAAGTCTGAATCTGGCAATGCGGCTGTTTGAATACGAGAAAGACAGGAAGAGGGCAAACGCAAACGAACCGTCAGCCCAACAGACATCCCATCATGTGCCCCATCACGTGATGCCGCTTCAAAAGGCGACGGTGCACCGGCGGCCAAGCCAGCAACTGCGGTTGATTCCTTCGCGGATATCACGGTGACAGACAACCTGTTTCCCCAGGGCTCCCGCAGGAAACCCTGAGAGCAGGTTGCCACTGTGAAAAATCCGGTGTTTGCAGAACCCGGCATTTTGTTGTATTTTAATGATGTTTACTGCCACAAGCGGATGCAAGCATCCGGCCCGCCGAGCGGAGTCAAAGGCAGTTATCCAGTGAACAACCCAGGCGAAAGCCTGGGTTGTTCACATAGCGAAAACCGCGCCGCCGCAGGCGGGGCGAGCGGCAGCAACTTGCAAAGCAAGTTGCGGGAGCGGGTTTTTGCGCCATAATTGCCCCAGGCGATAGCCTGGGTTTGTTCCTGCTGATACCGGGTTTGATGTCCCCGAAGGAGCTGGCTGCTCCCCTCGTTGCGGAACTGCTTGCCAGCCTGTTGGGAGTTGTGTATTTGAAGGCGGGATCACGCCGTGGGAAAGCATCACATCGCATGAAACAGCGTTTCGAAGCTTCTGCGGACAAACTGTTGGAAAGCTTGTGTTCCGTCGACACACCGCAGGCCGCCCCGCGCGTTGTCTGCTTCAATGAAAACGGCATGATGCTGCCTGACGGCGCGCAGGCGCCATACAGCACGATTGATTTGCTGGTGGAGACCCCGCATCTTCTGGTTTTCATTTGGGAAAAACAAGTGACAGCGTTGCAGAAGTCCGATATCGTGGAAGGGACATCCCAGGCGCTCGTCAAGCATCTCGCGTCCGCCACGGGCAAACCGGTTCATGCCTGCGCCTGTTGAAAAGGGGTACACCATGCTGTTCAGTATCGCGCTTCTGTTGCTGTTTGGACTCATGCTCAGCGGCCTGCTTCAAAAAGTGAAAATCCCCGGACTGGTGGGCATGCTGCTGACCGGGATCATCATGGGTCCGTACGCGCTCAACATCATGGATCCGGAGCTGTTGCGCATTTCACCGGATTTGCGGAAAATGGCGCTGATTGTCATTCTTTTTCGCGCCGGTCTGGCGCTGGATCTCAAGGACCTCAAACGGGTGGGGCGACCGGCTTTGCTGATGTGCTTTGTGCCGGCCACCTTTGAAATCATTGCGACAACCCTTCTTGCGCCCCTGCTGTTTCCCATCACATACCTGGAGGCGGCTTTGCTTGGAACGGTTCTGGGCGCGGTATCTCCGGCGATTGTGGTGCCAAGGATGCTCAAACTCATGGAGAACGGCTATGGCCGGGAACGAAGCATTCCGCAGCTGGTTCTGGCCGGCGCATCCGTGGACGACATTTATGTGATTGTGTTGTTCACCTCGTTTCTGGGCATGTACGGCGGCAGCCGGTTCGATGCCGGTGGTTTGCTGCGCATTCCTGTCTCCATCGTGCTGGGCGTGGTGGGCGGCATCTTGTTGGGAATCGGCCTGGTGAAGCTGTTCCGTTGGATTCACATGCGGGATACCGTGAAGATGCTGATCTTGCTGGCGGTTTCCTTTGTGCTGGTGACCCTGGAGGATGTCCTGTCCGCCGTGGTGCCGTTTTCGGGCCTGCTGGCCGTCATGGCGCTGGGTGGCACCATCCTCAAGCAATATGATGTGTTGGCCAAACGGCTGTCGGGAAAATTCTCGAAGATCTGGGTGGCGGCGGAGCTGCTGCTGTTTGTGCTGGTCGGCGCCACCGTGGATGTCCGTTATGCCACGCAGGCCGGCCTCGCCGCGCTTGCGCTTGTCGGCATGGCGCTTGTTTTCCGCATGGCGGGGGTGTTCCTCAGTGTGACGGGCACGTCACTGAACCTGAAGGAGCGCCTGTTCTGCGGACTCGCATATCTGCCCAAGGCGACCGTACAGGCAGCCATCGGGGGCATTCCGCTGGCTGCGGGTGTGGGCGCGGGCAATCTCATCCTGACGGTCGCGGTGCTGTCCATTCTGGTCACGGCGCCGCTCGGCGCGATTGGCATCGACGCGACGTATCGGAAACTGTTGGAACGCGCGGCGTAAAAACCAGGCGGAAACTGCATGAAGCGGGATGCCAGGGCAGCCGCTTGTTTTGCGTGATTCTTTTCTCCAAGATTTCGCAGCAACCGAAAACACAAAAAACCCTATCGGGGAGAGGGCAAAAGGTTGCAAACACAAGTGTTAAAAATTTATCAAAAATAGATTGACAAACAATTAACGATATCGTACAATCAAGTTGTCAAATAATTTACAATATTTCGAACCTGTTTCACCAAGCCGGATGCACGAAGCGGCACATCCGCTTTCGGCGGGAATCGGCAGACACCGTCGGGACGACAAGAGGGAGGAACCATTATGGCAACAGGCACCATCATCATGGAAAAAGACAGGAAGAACCTCTCGGACACAAAGACATCATCCGCGGCCAAAACAGGCGCGGCCAAAACCGAACAGGCCCGGACGCAGGCAGTACCGGACAAGGCAGCCATGGCGGCCGCTGAAGTCAACGCACTGGTGGTGAAGGCCCAAAAGGCCCTTGAAATCATGAGCCGGATGGATCAGGCGCAGACCGATGCCATCGTGGAAGCCATGGCGCTGGCCGGCCTGGGCAGACACATGGAGCTGGCGAAGATGGCTGTTGAGGAAACCGGCCGCGGCGTCTATGAGGACAAGATCACCAAGAACATTTTTGCGACCGAGTATATTTACAACTCCATCAAGAAGGTCAAGTCCGCCGGGGTCATTGAAGACAATGATTTGGACGATTACGAGGTCATCGCCGAACCCATCGGCGTGGTGGCCGGCGTCACACCCGTCACCAATCCCACCTCCACCACCATGTTCAAGTGCCTCATTTCCGTGAAGGCGCGCAATCCCATCATTTTCGCATTTCACCCTTCCGCGCAGAAGTGCTCGGCGGAATCGGCCAATACGCTGCTGCAGGCGGCGTTGGCGGCCGGCGCGCCGGAAGGCGTGATTCAGTGGGTGGAGACGCCGTCCCTGGAGGCCACGAACCTGCTGATGAAGCACCCCGGTGTTTCCCTCATCCTGGCCACCGGCGGCGCCGGCATGGTCGAGGCGGCGTATTCCACCGGCAAGCCGGCGCTCGGCGTCGGCCCCGGCAATGTGCCCTGCTACATCGAGAAAACGGCAAACCTGCGCCGCGCCGCCACCGATCTCATCCTGTCCAAGACCTTCGACAACGGCATGATTTGCGCGTCGGAGCAGGCGGTGATTGTGGATCGCGAGATTTCCCGCGAATTTGAAGCCTTCATGAAGGCCAACGGCTGCGTCTTTCTTGAGGACGCGGACATCAAGAAGCTTGAGGCCACCGCCATCGATGCCGCCAAATGCGCCATGAATCCCAAGGTGGTGGGACAAAGCGCGTACACCATCGCAAAAATGGCCGGCATCTCCGTACCGGAGGACACCAAGATTCTGCTGGCCGCCCAGAAGGGCGTGGGCCCGGAATTCCCGCTGTCCCGGGAAAAGCTCAGCCCCATTCTGGCCTACTACATTGTGGACGGGGCGGAGGCAGGCATCCGCAGGGCGGAGGAAATGGTGCTGTTCGGGGGCCTGGGCCATTCCGCGGTCATCCACTCTGAGGACGAGGCGGTCATCGACCGGTTCTGCCACACCATCAAGGCCGGCCGCCTCATTGTGAACACACCGTCCACCCATGGCGCCATCGGGGACATCTACAACACCAACATGCCGTCCCTGACGCTGGGCTGCGGTTCCTATGGCCGCAACGCCACCACGTCGAATGTCACCACCGTGCACCTGATGAACCTCAAGCGGGTGGCCAAGCGCCGCAACAACATGCAATGGTTCAAGATTCCGCCGAAGATCTATTTCGAGGCCGGATCCGTCCAGTACCTGGCCGACATGCCCAACATCAGCCGCGCCTTCATCGTCACGGACGAATACATGGTGAAGCTTGGCTATGTGGAAACCGTGCTGCAGCACCTGCGCCGCCATGACCCGTATGTGCACTGCGAAATCTTCTCCGACGTGGAGCCCGATCCGTCCGTGGACACCGTGGAACGCGGCGTGGCCCTGATGCGCGCCTTCCGGCCGGATGTGATCATCGCGCTGGGCGGGGGCTCGGCGATGGACGCGGCCAAGGGCATGTGGCTGTTCTACGAGCAGCCGGATTCCGACTTCGGCAAGATGAAGCTGAAGTTCGCCGACATCCGCAAGCGCATCTACAAATTCCCGGAGATTGGCCGCAAGTCCCAGATGGTCTGCATTCCCACCACTTCAGGCACCGGCTCCGAGGTGACGAGCTTCGCGGTCATCACCGACAAGCGGGAGAATGTGAAGTACCCGCTGGCCGACTACGAGCTGACGCCCGATGTGGCCATCATCGACCCGGAGTTCGTCATGACCGTGCCCAAGAGCGTCACCGCCGACACCGGCATGGACGTGCTGACCCACGCGCTGGAGGCCTATGTGTCCGTGCTGGCCTCGGACTACACCGACGCGCTGGCCCTCAAGGCCATCCAGCTGGTGTTCGAGTACCTGCCCAGGGCCGTGGAGAATGGCGCCGACAAGCTGGCCCGCGAGAAGATGCACAACGCGTCGTGCATCGCCGGCATGGCCTTCACCAACGCCTTCCTGGGCATCAACCACAGCCTGGCGCACAAGCTCGGCGGAGAGTTCCATATTCCGCACGGCCGCGCCAACGCGGTGCTGCTGCCCCATGTGGTGGCCTACAACGGTACGAAGCCCTCCAAGTTTGTCTCATTCCCGAAATATGAATCCTTCATCGCCGATGAGAAGTACCAGGAGGTGGCGGCCTTCCTGAAGCTGCCGGCCGCCACCCCGGAGGAGGGTGTGGGGAGCCTGGTGGAAGCCATCCGCACGCTCATGAAAACCGTGGGCATTCCGCTGACCCTGGCCGAGATGGGTGTGCCGAAGGTTGACTTCGAGAAGAAGGTGGCCGCGCTGGCCGACCTGGCCTATTCCGACCAGTGCACGGGCGCAAATCCGCGCCAGCCACTGGTGACGGAGCTCGAAGCGCTGTATCGCAAGACTTACGGCTTGAAGTGACACCGTTCCGATGACCGCCCCCTGAAACCCGCTTCCATGTGGTTTCAGGGGGCGTTTCCCTGTCCGCGGCAGCGGGGGAATCCGGCAAGCCGCCCTTGGAACACATATGTCCACAAGTCGTGGAATCCGTCAATGGTGAGGGTTTCAGCTCTCTTTTTTCGTGTTGCAAAGTCTGGTCGTGGTGGTAAAATGAGTGAGGTGGGTTACCAACCATCAACAAGGAGGAGAGATACATGAAAAAAGTATTGGCACTGGTTTTGGCGGTTCTGCTGGTTTCTACCCTGTTTGCCGGCTGTGGCGCCGCGGGCGGCGGTTTCGAGGTCGCCCTGATCACCGACAAGGGCAACATCGACGACAAGTCCTTCAACCAGGGCGCATGGGAAGGCGTTGTGGCTTTTGCGGAAGCCAACAAGAAGACCCACAAGTATTACAAGCCTGAAGAGGCTTCCGACGCCGGCTACCTGCAGTCCATCGATCTGGCTGTCACCGGCGGCGCCAAAGTGGTTGTCACCCCCGGCTTCCTGTTCGAAGTGGCTGTGTACGAAGCACAGACCAAATACCCGGACGTGAAGTTCATCCTGCTCGACGGCGCGCCGCACACGGCAGACTACAGCACCTTCGAGACCAAGGCCAACGTGGCCAGCGTCATGTATGCCGAGGAAGAGTCCGGCTACCTCGCGGGTTATGCCGCGGTGAAGGACGGATTCACCAAGCTCGGCTTCATGGGCGGCATGGCGGTTCCGGCCGTTCAGGCGTTCGGATACGGCTATCTGCAGGGCATCGAGGCGGCCGCGGCCGAGCTCGGCATGGCGGACGGTTCCGTTGAAGTCACCTACCACTACACCGGCAACTTCGAGGAGAACGACACCAACAAGGCCACCGCGAAGACCATGTACCAGGAAGGCAAGGAAGTCATCTTCGCCTGCGGCGGTTCTGTCGGCAAGAGTGTCATGTCCGCTGCTTCCGAGTCCGGCACCAAGGTCATCGGCGTGGACGTTGACCAGCGCTACGACAGCGACACCGTCATCACCGCCGCCACCAAGGGCCTCGGCACCTCGGTTGAGCAGGTGCTCGAAGCCATCTACAAGACCAATTCCTGGGACAAGTTCTCCGGAAAGACCACGTACTTCAACGCGTCGAACGGCGGCGTGAGCCTGCCGACCGCGAAGCTTGAAGGCGTCACCGGCGGCAGCGACATGCACCGCTTCCAGACCTTCTCCAAGGCCGACTATGACGCCCTGTACGCCAAGCTGGCCTCGGGTTCCATCAAGCCGGTCCGCACCATCGCCGTGGCGGACGCCAACGGCAATGCCACCGCGGAAGAGCTTGCGTCCGGCCTGGGCCTGGCGAAAGTGGCGGTGACCGTCCGCTGAGGACGTGTGCCGCACCATCCATAATCGCATAAGCGGGAGTTGACATCTCCGTGAAAAACGGAAAGGGGAAAGGCGGCAAGTCTTTTCCCTTTCTTGTTTTCCGGCTGCGGTTGATGGATAATGAAAAAGCGGAGAAACCGGCATGCGACGCCGGTGAGGAATCATGCGTGGCCGTCGGGGGCAATCCGCCGACGCAAGAAGAGGTGACCATGGAAGACTACATCATCGAGATGCTTCACATCACCAAGGAATTCCCGGGCATCCGCGCCAACGACGACATCACCCTCAGGCTGCGCAAGGGAGAAATCCACGCACTGCTCGGTGAGAATGGCGCGGGCAAGTCCACCCTGATGAGTGTGTTGTTTGGCCTGTACCAGCCCGAACAGGGAGAAATCAGGAAAAACGGGCAGCCGGTGCGCATTGCCAATCCCAATGACGCGAACGCGCTGGGCATCGGCATGGTGCACCAGCATTTCAAGCTGGTGGAGATATTCACCGTGCTCGAGAACATCATCCTTGGCGTGGAACCAAACAAAATGGGGTTCCTGCAGCGCAGGGAGGCGCGCGGGAAAATTGTGAGGCTCAGCGAGCAGTATGGGCTCAAAGTCAATCCCGATTCCCTCATCGAGGATATTTCCGTGGGCATGCAGCAGCGTGTGGAAATCCTGAAGATGCTGTACCGTGACAACGAGATTCTCATATTCGATGAACCCACCGCGGTGTTGACACCCCAGGAAATCGACGAGCTGATGGCCATCATGCGGAATTTCGCCAGGGAGGGCAAGTCCATCCTGTTCATCACGCACAAGCTCAATGAAATCATGGCGGTATCAGACCGCTGCACCGTCCTGCGCAAAGGCAAGTATGTGGGTACGGTGGATATCGCGGAAACCACCAAGGAAGAACTGTCCCGCATGATGGTGGGACGTGACGTCAACTTCACGGTGGAGAAGCAGGCGCAGACCCCTGCCGGGGTGGTGCTGTCCGTGAAGGATTTGGTGGTGCCGTCCAAGGTGCATCACAACAACGCGGTCCGCAATGTCTCCTTCGAGGTGCGGGCCGGAGAGATTGTCTGTCTGGCGGGCATTGAGGGCAATGGGCAGACCGAATGCATCTCCGCCATCACGGGTCTTGAAAAGCCGAGCGGCGGGTCGGTGAGCCTTTGCGGGGTGGACATCACCAAGTCCCCCATCCGCACCCGTTCCAAAACCGGCATGAGCCATATTCCGGAAGACCGGCACAAGCACGGGCTGGTGCTCGACTATTCGCTCGAAGACAACATGGTGTTGCAGCGGTACTGGGAGCCGACATTCCAAAAGAATGGGTTCCTGCGCAGAAAGCCCATCCGCGACTATGCCGACCGGCTCATCGGGAAGTTCGACGTCCGCAGCGGACAGGGGCCGCTCACGCCCGTCCGCAGCATGTCCGGCGGCAACCAGCAAAAAGCCATCATCGCGCGGGAAATCGACAAAAAGCACGAGCTGCTGGTGGCGGTTCAGCCCACGCGCGGGTTGGATGTCGGCGCCATCGAATACATCCACAAGCAGCTGGTGGAACGGCGCAATGCCGGCAAAGCCGTGCTGTTGATGTCCCTGGAGCTTGAGGAAATCATGAATGTCAGCGATCGCATTCTGGTGATGTACGAGGGTGAGATAGTAGGCGAGCTCGACCCGAAAAAGACCACGGTGGAGGAACTGGGCCTGTACATGTCCGGTGCCAAACGTGGTGTCGCATAGGAGGTACGGCAGATGAGCAATCCAACAACGCCTCCTGCGGGGAGGTTCTCACTCAAGACCATCACCAAATCGGCGGGATACACCGCCTTCACCTCCGCGTTGCTGGCCATCGCGCTGGGGCTGATTTTCGGATTCATCGTGATGATTGTCTCCAGTCCGCCCAATTCGCTCTCCGGCTTCCAGATGCTGCTGCTGGGCGGCCTGGGCCGCCTGGGGGATGTGCTGTACTTTGCCACGCCCATCATGATGACGGGCCTGGCGGTGGGTTTTGCGTTCCGGATGGGCCTGTTCAACATCGGCGCGTCCGGACAATACACCTCCGGCATGTTTTGCGCGCTGTATGTGGGCTTCATGTGGGATTTGCCGGACGGCATCCACTGGGTGGCCGCCATACTCGCGGGCCTCGTGGGCGGCATGGTCTGGGGATTCATCCCGGGCATCTTCAAGGCGCTGCTCAATGTCAACGAGGTCATCACGTCCATCATGTTCAACTACATCGGCATGTATCTGGTGGACATGATGGTGCAGCAGAACAGCGTGATGTATGTGTCCACCAAGACCCGGACGGCCTATCTGCCGGCCTCGGTGCAGCTGCCCACCCTGGGCGTCGCCGGTTCGAGCGTGAATGTGTCAATCCTCATCGCCATCCTGCTCGCGGTGCTGTTGCACATTGTGCTCAACCGCACCACCTTCGGCTACGAGCTCAAGGCCACCGGTTTCAACAAGCATGCCGCGCTGTATGCCGGCATGAACGGCAAGCGCAACATCATCCTGACCAAGGTCATCGCGGGCGGCTTCGCCGGTCTTGGCGGTGCCTTCGCCATCCTGGCGCCGTCCACCATCCCCGGCAGCTCCATGACTTACGAACCGGTCAGCATCATAGCGGCCAACGGCTTCAACGGCATCGCGGTGGCACTACTGGGCAATTCCAGTCCCATCGGCATCATCTTCTCCGCGCTGTTCATCTCCTACATTCAGCGGGGTGGGACGCTGGCCAGCCTGTTCGGCTACAAGCCGGAGATCATTGATGTGGTCATCGCGGTCATCATCTACTTCTCGGCCTTTGCCATGCTGATGAACGCCGCTGTGATCCGGATGTTCAAACGGAAAAAGAAGGAACCCGAGCCTGTCGTCGTGACGGAACCCGCGAAAGCGGCGCAACCCCACGATGCGGCTTCAGCCGGAAAAACGAAGGAGGAGGCGTAATCATGGATACATTTTTCTACTTGATTCAAAACACGCTTCCTGTCGCCATTCCCCTGCTGCTGGTTGCCCTGGGGGGCATGTTCAGCGAGCGAAGCGGCGTCATCAACATCGCGCTCGAGGGCATCATGCTGTGTGGCGCGTTTTTCGGCAGCCTGTTTGTCTTCTTCGTGCAGGAAACCGGCTTGAACCCGCAGGTGGTGCTGTTGCTGGGCATGCTGGTCAGCGCGTTTGCGGGGCTGCTGTACTCGCTGCTGCTCTCGTTTGCGGCGGTCAACATGAAGGCAAACCAAACCATCACCGGCACGGCGATGAACATGCTCATTCCCGCGGCGGTGCTGCTGTTCTCGAAGATGACCTTCAACAGCGACGGCATCACCACGAACATGAACTTCTACCTGCGCAAGGTGGCCGGGCTGGGCGACATCCCCATCCTGGGCAGGCTGTTTTTCCAGAACACCTACATCACCGTGTATCTGGGACTGTTCCTGCTGGTTGTGGCCACGATTGTCTTTTACAAGACCAAAGTCGGTCTGCGGCTGCGTTCCTGCGGCGAGCATCCCCACGCCGCCGATTCGGTGGGCATCAATGTCTACCGCATGCGGCATCTGGGCACCGGCCTTTCCGGCGTGTTGGGCGGCATCGGCGGTTTCTTCTACGCCGTGGGCGTCATGGACGGCAATGCCAACGGGCATACCGGGGTGGCCGGCTTCGGCTTCCTGGCCCTGGCGGTCATGATTTTCGGCCAGTGGAAGCCCATCCAGATTTTCTTTGCGGCCCTGTTCTTTGCCTTCCTGCGCACCGTGGCGTATTCGGTCGCGCTCATTCCGTTCCTGGCCGCGCTGAACATCAATCAGACATTCTACAAGATTTTGCCGTACCTGGCCACCATGGTGGTGCTGGCGTTCACGTCCCGCAAGTCCCGCGCGCCCAAGGCGGAGGGCATCCCGTACGACATGAGCCAGCGCTGACGCGCGGGTTGTGGCGGGCAACGGCCCCGGCCGGCGGCGCCGCCGTGGAAACCGTATCATGACAGGTTCAGGCAGCCGCATGGATGAAAGGATCTTCCCGCAAAGCCGTCTCCGGTTTCGGAGGCGGTTTAGTCTGTTCTGTCAAAAAAGTCCGGGAAAGGCTTCCGATGCATGAATTCCTTTGATATACTGGCAAAAACACAGAAAAGACAGCACCACACAGGGGAGGAACAAGAATGAGTCAGGATACACTGCAGATACTCCTTGCGATGTCCGTGTACATGCTGCTGGTGATTGGCATTGGCGTTTTCTTTGCCAAGCGCGCCAACGCGAGCAGCGACAACTATTTCATCGGGGGACGCACGCTCGGGCCATGGGTCACGGCCATGAGCGCGGAGGCATCCGACATGAGCGGCTGGCTGTTGATGGGCCTGCCGGGCGTCGCGTATTTTCTCGGCTTGGCGGACGCGTTCTGGACCGCCATCGGGCTGGCGATTGGCACCTATGTCAATTGGCTCATCGTGGCCAAACGGCTGCGGACCTATTCACAAACGGCGGGTGACGCCATCACGCTGCCGGAATTCTTCAGCCGACGGTTCCGCGAGAAAAAGCCGGTGCTGATGACAGTTTCCGCGCTGTTCATCCTCATCTTCTTCACCGTGTATGCCGCAAGTTGTTTTGTCACCTGCGGCAAACTGTTCAGCACGCTGTTCGGGCTGCCGTATCAGTGGATGATGATCGCGGGCGCGCTGTTCGTGATTCTCTACACCATTCTTGGCGGGTTTCTGGCAGAGACCGCCTCGGATTTCATGCAGGCCATCGTGATGATCTTCGCGCTGGTGACCGTGCTCGGCACTGCCGTCGTCGCAGCGGGCGGTGTGGGCGCCGTTGTCGCCAACATTCGGGATATTCCGGGGTTTCTGGCCTTTTTCGGCATCGCGCAGCCTGAAATGGCGGACGGTGCGCAGCAGCTGGATGCGGCCGGAAAGCCGCTGTTTGGACAGGCGGGCACGTATGGATTCCTGACCGTTGTTTCCACCATGTCCTGGGGCCTTGGATACTTTGGCATGCCGCAGGTGCTGACCCGCTTCATGGCCATCCGCAAGGCGGAGGAGCTGAAGAAAGCCCGCCGCATCGGGACTGTCTGGTGTGTCATCTCCCTGTTTGCCGCCACCATGGTGGGGCTTGTGGGGCGCAGCCTGTATCCGGCCGAACTGCTGACCGCGGGACAGGCGGAAAACATCTTCATTGTGTTGTCATCCAACCTGTTGCCGGCGTTGCTGGCCGGGGTTGTGATGGCTGGCATCCTGGCCGCCACCATCAGTTCCTCGGATTCCTATCTGCTCATTGCCGCCTCCGCCTTTGCCAAGAACATTTACCAGGGCGCGGTGAAAAAAGACGCCACAGACAAGCAGATCATGCTGGTGACGCGTGTGGTGTTGCTCACCATCACCCTGATTGGCATCATCATCGCGCTCGATGAGAACAGTGTGATTTTCAAGGTGGTCTCATTCGCATGGGCCGGATTCGGTGCCACCTTCGGGCCGCTGGTGCTGTTCTCGCTGTTCTGGAAGCGCACCACGCACAGCGGCGCGTTGGCCGGCATGATCGCCGGCGGCGGCATGGTCTTCTTCTGGAAGCTGGTGCTCCGTCCGCTTGGCGGCGTGCTGGGCATCTACGAGCTGTTGCCGGCATTCCTGTTCTCCAGCGTGGTCATCGTGGTGTTCTCCCTGCTGTCGAAACAGCCGGATCCGGCACTGCAGGAAGAGTTCAACCAGGTGCGCGCGGAAACGGCGCGTTGACGGATGCCGCGCGGATGAACCCAATGGATGAAACCATCGGACGAATCCCGATGGCATGAGGCGTCATGAATACAAACAGATGAAAAGGCGGTTGCGCGTCCATCGGAAAGGATGGGGCGCAACCGCTTTTGTGATCTCGTGAAAACGCTTTCAATCCCGGGGGAGGGGGCAGGCCGCGCCGATGGTGATGGCGGTGGTGTTGAGCGTGCCCATGTCGGTGTACAGCGTGGCAATTTCGGGATGGGTGCCTTCAGGACCATCTGTTCCCGCGGGATAGTTCGGGAAATTCGGTGTGAGGTCCGTCCAGTTGTGGCGGATGGAATCGATGAACTGCCAGGAATGGTACAGCTCGTCCCATCGGGCAAACAACGAGGTGTTGTTGCGCCAGGCCTCAAGCAGAATGCGCTCGTAAGCCTCCGGGGAATTGTTGTCCGACCGGCAGCTCTGGCAGTATTCCATGGCCACCTCATCCATGGCCCAGTCGGCATCCGGCCGCTTGCCGTTGACAATGAAATGGAACCCTTCCTGGGGCTGGATTTCGAAGACAAGGCGGTTGCAGGCTGTCTGCCCGAATTCCTCGTATGGCTGCATGCCGCTCAAGGGCTTGAACTGGATGATGATGGTGGTGAGCTTGCGCTTCATGCGTTTGCCGGCTTCCAGATAGAAGGGCACACCACCCCAGCGGACATTGTCCACCCAGGTTTTCAGCGACACATACGTTTCGGTGTTGGAATCCGGCCGCACGCGATCCTCGTCGCGATAGGCGGGCATCCGGAGGGTTTGGCCGGAGCGGTCTGTGCGGCTGCCGGCGCCATATTGGCCGCGGAGCACGTCGGTGACGACGGTTTGCGGGGTGAACGGGCGCAGCGCGCGCAGCACCTTGACCTTTTCGTCCCGGATGGATTCCGGATCCAAGCGGATGGGCGGTTCCATGGCGATCATGGTGAGCATCTGCAGCAGATGGTTTTGCACCATGTCCTTGAGAATGCCGGAATGATCGAAATAGCCGCCGCGGGTCTCGACACCCAATGTCTCATGTGACAGAATGCGGACATGATCGATGTGCCGGTGGTTCCAAAGCGGTTCGAACACGGCATTCCCGAAACGGACTGCCAGAATGTCCTGCAGCATTTCCTTGCCAAGATAATGGTCGATGCGGAAAATGTCGGTCTCCCGCAGGTGGGCGAGCAACCGTTCATTGAGCCCGGACGCGTCCTTTAGGCTGTGTCCGAAAGGCTTTTCCACAAGCACCCGACGGAACCCCCGACCGTTGTCTTCCCCGCCAAGCATGTTGGCGTGGGCAAGATGCTCCACGATGGTGCCGAAATGCTCCGGCGCCACAGCCAGGTAATACATGCGGTCCCCGCCTTCCGCGCCGCTTGCGCCCTCGAGGTTTTGAATCCTGGCCTCGAGCCGGGAGAAACCGTCCCGGTCCTTCGCAAAATCCAGTGTTTCATAACCGATGTGCGGTGACAGGCAATCCCATTGCCCGTCCGTGAGATCCATGCCGGCATCCGCGCGCAGCGAAGCCCGCATTTCCTCCCGAAAGGCGGTGTCTGTCTTTTCGCGGCGTCCCACCGCCAGGACATGCAGGTTCGGCAGACTCTTCCGCTGGCAAATGAGGCGGTACACCGCCGGAATGAGCTTGCGTTTGGTGAGATCACCGGTGCCACCGAAAATGACGAGGGTGCAGTGTTTCATAGGGTCTCCTTTATGTTGCGGTTGGTGTCGTGGTTGCGCTGAACAGGGTGCGTACACAACCTGATGGGATCTTACCCCATGCGGGCCGGCATGACACAGTGCTGACGTTACCTTGCGGGAACTGCCATGAGCGAAATTTCATCAATGGTACCCTCGGCGGCCAGACGCCGGTATTCCACCAGCATGAGATCCACCATGCGGCCGTAGCTTTTCACGCCGTCGGTCTCGCCGTTGGACTTGAGCCAGACATCGTTGGCCTTTTCCGCCACCTTGTCCACGACGCTGTCGAATTGCCGCCAATATGCCGCCTGACCCGCCAAATCACGCTGCACGCCGGGTGAGAGCTGCTCCCGAATGGCCGCCCACGCGTCCGGATCCGAGCCATACAGGGCATTGGACGCATATAGGTAGGCCTGGACGGCGCCGGAATACCGATGCTCGGGATCCGGATGCGCGCGGCTGGCGAACCAGGCGACGGCATTCGCCTCGTCCTCCCGCGCGATGCCGCGCTGATGCGCCATTTCATGCAATGCGGTGAAGGGGATTTCCACTGCCGGCATGTCCACGTCGATATTGGCTTCCGCCGTGGTGACCGTATACAAGCCGATGATGCGGGTCCAGGACATGAGGCGCGAGAGCATCACCGGTTTGGGGCGTCCATAGGTTCCCTTGAGGAAGGGGAATCGTTCCGACAGGACGTCGTAACCGGATGACGACCTGTTGAATGTGCTTCGGGCGCCGTCCTGCAGAATCATCTGCCCGGATGCGTCTTCCACAATGGCTTCCCTGGCCGCATTGGCCTCCCGGGCCAGCCACAGGGTGGCGGCCGACAGGGTTTGGGTATCCGAAGGGACAGCCTCCATGCCGGACAGGGTCAGGAAGGCGGGCCGGCTGTAATGCAGGTTCCACATGGGGATGGAAAGGGCGTACCAGACGGAGAGGATGAGGAGCAGGTGTCCCACCGGGCGCAGCACTGCGCGGTGCCTGGTACCTGCGGGGGCGCGCACCATGCCGCGGATCCACAGGAACAGCAGCACGGGTGCCAGCAGGACCAGCAGGATGACGAGCATCTCCATGAGGGAGAACGGGAACAATCCCGTGAAACGGCTCCAGGCTCCGACAACCACGGGATAAAAGCCACGGGCATACCAGGATTCCACAAGCGTGGGCGCGTTGGCGGCGATTCGTTGAAAAAGCCAGGCCAGCGGCCCGGCCGCAAGCCACAGCCAATGCCAGGCGCGCCGTTTGCGCTTCGCGCCACGCCAGGCGGCCCGGTGCGAAGCCGGTTCGATGGCCATCAGCCGGATGGCTGTTTCGGTTTGTGATGAGCGCAGGGCACCCCTGCCAGGCTGGGATTCTCTCATGCAACACTCCCGCAGACGCAATTGGCCGGCTTTTGGGAAGCCGGCCATTGATGTGATTCCAGTGTAACAACTAGCTTCTGAGAGTTGTTCTGCAGGAATTCTTGAATTCCTGCAGCCTGAAGGCACGATATCGTGCCTTCAGGACACTGAATCACTGATTCCGGCAACTGAAACAGCCAAAGGCTGTTTCAGCAACGACAAGTTTGCTTGCAAACTTGTCGTTGAAAGTCGCAGAGCGACTTTTTGCACTGGAATCATGATGTGATTGCATGACAATTATATCAAAATTTCGTCCCGAACCAAAGTGCATCCTGATTTCAGGCTTCCATGGCCGATGTGGCGGCGCCCGCGCCGACATGTTCCCCCTGTGCTCCGTCATGGAGTCGGAATGGTGGCGCATCATGCAAGTTGCCTGAAGTTGTGCTGCATCGGGCCGGAAAGATTGGGGAAAATGGCACGGGTTTTCGGTTGTAAATCCACGTCCCATGCATTAGAATGAATCATATCTTTTGATATAAAAATCAGCATCGTCCTCTGTTCAAGTGGGGTTTGGCAACATGCAGGCTTTGAAGGATCGCATCCGGAAGGATGGCAAAATCCTCCCTGGAGGCATCGTGAAGGTGGACTCCTTTCTGAATCACCAAATCGATCCGATGCTCCTGCGTGACATTGGTGCGGAGTTTCACCACCGGTATCGGGCCGTGCCGGTGACAAGAATCCTGACCATTGAGACCTCCGGCATCGCCGCGGCCCTGACCACCGGGCTGGCTTTCGGGGTGCCTGTCGTATTTGCGAAGAAACACAAATCCGCCAACATGTCCGGCGCAGTCTTTACAAGTCGCGTCTTCTCCTTCACCAAAAAAACCGAATATGAGATTTCTGTCGCCAGGGAATACCTGCGGCCGGAGGATCATGTGCTCGTGATAGACGATTTTCTGGCAACCGGCAACGCGCTCAAGGGCCTGACGGACATTCTCCGTCAAAGCGGCGCCACGCTGGCCGGCATCGGCATCGTCATCGAGAAGGCATTCCAGGACGGGGGACGCGAGCTGCGCGCCTCCGGTCTGCGCGTGGAGTCGCTTGCCCGCATTCGTGCCATTTCCGAGGAAGGCGTCTTCTTCGAGGAATAAGGACATCCGGTACACGGACACACAGAACCACACAAACGGACACAAGGAACACAGAAGGAACACAGGGGGGAACCATGACCGCAACCAAAAGACTGCTCATGTTGCTGCTCACACTTGCCTTGCTCGTTTCCACCACCGCCTGCGGCGGCACACCGGCCGCTTCCGGCGCGAACGATCCGCTGACGGTCGGCTTCATTTATGTCGGGCCGATTGGCGACGGCGGGTACACCTACGCGCACGACCAGGGCCGCCAGTACATGGAACGCGAACTGGGCGACAAAATCAAGACCATCTACCGTGAAAGCGTGCCTGAGTCCCAGGACGTGGAAAAAGCCATGAAGGACATGATTGCGCAGGGGGCCAAGGCCATCTTCGCGACCAGCTTCGGCTACATGGAATATGTGGACAAGGTGGCCAAGGAGTATCCGGATGTGAAGTTCTTCCATTGCTCCGGCTACATGTCCAACGAAACAAATTTCGTGAACTACTTTGGCCGCATCGAGCAGACACGCTACCTTTCCGGCATCGTGGCGGGCCTGAAGACCGAAACAAACCATATCGGCTATGTGGGCGCCTTCTCCATCCCGGAAGTGGTGCGTGGCATCAACGCCTTCACGCTCGGCGCACAGTCCGTGAACCCGGATGTCACCGTCAGCGTCCGCTGGACACACACCTGGTACGATCCAGCCAAGGAAAAGGAAGCCGCGATGGCGCTGCTCGACGAGGGCTGTGACATCATCGCCCAGCACCAGGACACCACCAGCCCGCAGGTTGCCGCGGAAGAGAAGGGCGCCTTCGCCATCGGCTACAACACCGACAGCGCGTCGGCCGCGCCCAAGGCCTATCTCACCGCGCCCATCTGGAATTGGGGTCCGTACTATGCCGCCCAGGTCAAAGCCATTCTCGACGGTTCCTGGAAGGCTGAGAATTACTGGGGCGGCATGGATGACGGCGTTGTGGGCCTGGCCCCGCTGACCTCGCTTGCGCCCACAGATGCCCAGGCGAAAATCGACGAGCTGAGCCCGAAAATCAAGGACGGTTCCTTCAACGTCTTCCAGGGACCCATTTATGACCAGGAAGGCAACGAGAAGATTCCGGCCGGTTCCGCTGTGGACGATGCCGGCCAGCTGTCCATGGACTGGTTTGTCAAGGGTGTCAACGGCGTCATTGAAAAAGACTGATCGCCTGAACGGATCGGCTGGACGGATGACCTGACCCAACCGCCCGGCAAAGAGAAGCCCTGCTCCCGATTCAGACACAGCCTTGTCCTTGCACTGGATGTGTTTACGCATGAGCCGTGTGGCCCGGTTGCACCGGTAGCCGCACGGCTTGTGCCCTTGATGGGACAGGATATGCTTTGTTGGACCGGAGTTGTCTGGAGAGGATGAAGATGAGTCAGAACAAAAAAGCGGAACGGGTTCGCATGACGGGCATCACCAAGCGCTTTGGGGATGTGGCCGCCAATGACGGCGTCGACTTGACCGTGTACAGCGGCGAAATTCTTGCCCTGCTCGGGGAGAACGGTTCCGGCAAAAGCACGTTGATGAACATGCTGTCCGGCATCTATGCGCCGGACGCGGGCAGCATCCGCATCCATGACAAGCCGGCGCGGTTCGGATCCCCCCAGGAGTCCATCGCGGCAGGCATCGGGATGATTCACCAGCATTTCAAGCTGGTGGAGGTGCTCTCCGCGCTCGACAACATTGTCGGCGGCCAGAAGGGTGGGTTCTTCCTCAACCGAAAGGCCATCCGGGCACAGGTGGTGTCGCTGATGGAGAAATACGGCCTGCACATCGACCCGGACCGGCGCGTGGCAGACATGTCGGTGGGAGAGAAGCAGACGCTGGAGATTCTGAAGGTGCTCTACCGCGGCGCGGACATCCTGATCATGGATGAGCCCACGGCGGTGCTGACGCCGCAGGAAACACGGCAGCTGTTCGCCATCATGCAGCGCATGAAGGAGCAGGGCTGCGCCATCATCATCATCACCCACAAAATGACCGAGGTGCTTGAGGTCAGCGACCGGGTCACCGTGCTGCGGCGGGGAAAGACGGTGGGCACGCGTGTCACCGGGGAAACCACCGCGCAGGAGCTGACCGATTTGATGGTGGGCCGCGCGGTCAATCTGTCCATCAGCCGGCCGGAGGGCACCCGTGCCGACACCGTGTTGCAGCTCACGGATGTGACCTGTTACGGATTGGGGCATCGCAAGCTGCTCGACGGGGTCAGTTTTTCCCTGGCGGGCGGCGAGGTGCTCGGCATCGCCGGCGTGGCCAACAGCGGCCAGAAGGAGCTGTGCGAGGCCATCGCGGGCCTGATGAAGGTGCAGGAGGGAGACATCGACATGCTGGGCAACAAGCTCATCGGCATGTCCCCCCGCCAAATCGCACGGCTGGGCGTCAGCATGAGCTTTGTGCCCGAGGATCGGCTGGGCATGGGCCTGGTGGCCTCGATGGGCATCGTGGACAACATGATGCTCAAGAACTACCGGGATCACGGCCGGATGTTCCTCAACCGAAAGCCGGCGACCTCCCGCGCCCACCGGATCGTGGAGCAGTTGGAAATCATGACGCCCGGCGTGCTGCATCCGGTCAAGAATCTCTCTGGCGGCAACATCCAAAAGGTGCTGCTGGGCCGCGAAATCGCCTCGAACCCGCATGTGCTGATCACCGCGTACCCCGTTCGGGGACTGGACATCAATGCCTCCCACAACATCTACCAGCTGCTCAACGAGCAGAAACAGAACGGGGTGGGCATCCTGTTCGTCGGGGAGGATCTCGACGTGCTCATGGCCTTCTGCGACCGCATCATGGTGATGCACGCGGGCCGTGTCACCGGCATCGTGCCGGCGCAGGGCGTGACCAAGGATCAACTGGGGCTCATGATGGCCGGGCAGACATGGGGTCAGACCCCCGTGGCCCCGTCGAAAGGAGATGCCGTATGACAACGATGACCAAGCGCAGCGGCATGCCGCCGCTCCAGGCTGCCGCCATCCGCGGAACCGGACTGTTGCTCGCGCTGCTGACGGCCGCCGTGCTCTTCCTGCTGCTGGGATACAATCCGTTTGAGGTGTACGCGTCCATGGTCAAGGGGGCCATCGGGTCGGGCTACAACTTCAAGGAGACCGTCATCCGCGCCATCCCGTTGGTGATCACCTCCCTGGGCATTTCCCTGGCGTTCCGGATGAAGTTCTGGAACATCGGCGCGGAAGGGCAGATCATCATGGGCGCGTTTGCCGCCTCCTTCTTTGCGCTGTTCACCCCGAATCTTCCCAAGGCCCTGCTGCTGCCGCTCATGGCGCTGGCCGGCATGGTGATGGGCGGCCTGTGGGCGTTTGTCACGGCCGTGCTCAAGGTGCGCTTCGGCGTCAATGAGACCATCATCACCCTGATGATGAATTATGTGGCGCTGCACTGGATCACGTATCTGCAATATGGACCCTGGCGCGATCCGAAGGCGCTCAATTTCCCCAAAATCGCCAACTTCGGGGACAACGCCATCCTGCCCGGGTTTCTGGGCATCCATGCCGGATGGGTCATTGCGCTGGGCCTGGCCGCGTTCCTGTTCTATTTTGTGCGGCATACGGCGTTCGGCTACGAAATCAATGTGGTGGGGGAGAGTGTGAACACCGCGCGGTACGCCGGCATCCGCGTGGGCCGCGTGATGCTGGTGACCGTCTTCCTCTCCGGCGCGCTGTGCGGGCTGGCCGGCATGATCCAGGCGTCCGGTGTGAGCCAGACCCTGATGCGCGACATCGGCGGCGGGGTCGGCTACACGGCCATCATCACGGCCTGGCTTGGCGCCTTGTCCGCGCCGGTCATCGTGGTGGTTTCCTTCTTCTTCGCCATGCTGGTGCAGGGTGGGGATTACATCCAGACCGCGTTCAACATCTCCGCGTCCGTCGCGAAGCTGCTGCAGGCCATCATCCTGTTCTTTGTGCTCGGCGCGGAATTCTTTGTGCAATACCGGGTGCAATGGGCCCGCAAGGCCGGAACGGAGGACCTGCGCTGATGGACATGACCTTTGTGATCGATTTGCTGACAGCGGGCGTCAAGGTGGGCACCATTCTCCTGTTCGCCACGCTGGGCGAGATTCTGACCGAAAAGGCGGGAAACCTGAACCTGGGCGTGGAGGGCATGATGCTCATGGGCGCCGTGATAGGCTTCATGACAAGCCTGGCCACCGCAAACCCCTGGCTGTCCGTCCTGGGCGCCATGGCGGCCGGCGCGTTCGGGGCAGCCGTCTATGCCTTCCTGACGGTGAGTCTGCGCGCGAACCAGAATGTCACCGGCCTGGCCCTGACCATTTTCGGCACCGGCTTTGCATCGTTTGCGGGACAGGGACTGATGGGCCTGCGCGTGCCGGAAAATGTGAACCGCTTCTTTGCCGCGGTGGATTTTCCGCTGCTGTCCGCGATTCCGGTGATTGGACCGATCTTTTTCAAGCAAAACGTCTTTGTCTACCTGGGGTATGTGCTCAGCGTACTGTTGGGGATTTACCTGCACAAGACCCGGCCGGGCCTGAACCTGACCATGACGGGTGAAAATCCCGCCGCGGCGGACGCGGCCGGCATTTCCGTCACGGCATACAAGTATGTGCATGTGATTGCGGGCGGCGCGCTGTGCGGGCTTTCCGGCGCGTACCTCTCCCTGGCGTATATCCCGAACTGGCAGGAAAATGTGACGGCCGGCCGCGGCTGGATTGCCGTGGCACTGGTCATCTTTTGCGCGTGGTCCCCGTATCGGGCACTGTTTTCCGCGTTCCTGTTCGGCTGCTTCGATGTGCTGGGGGTGCGGATTCAGAAATTCGAGCTGGGCATTTCACCGTATTTCTTTGACGCCATTCCGTATCTGGCCACCATCCTGATTCTGGTGTTTGCCACGTTTGGCCGACTGCGCGGACGTGCCACACCGGCCAGTCTGGGATTGGCCTATTTCCGGGAGGACCGCTGAACCGCGTGCCGGCGGGGTCGCTGAGCCGTATGCCGGCGGGGTCGCTGAGCCGCGTGCCGGTGGGCTTCCGCGAGGTTCCCGTCATTTCGCCGCGATGGTTCCGCTGAGCCGTGAGATTTGGGAACGGCTGTCACAGTGCGCCTTTCATCCGTTCCACGTCTTCGGGCAAAGGCTCCCTGTCGCCATAACGAACCTGACCGTACAGGCTGGCCGCGGTTTCCGCGTCCAGTCTTTGGTTTTTCCGGCGGTTTTGCTGCATGGATCTCAGGATTTCCGCGGGGGTGTCGCCGGGTTCAAACACCTGTCCATGGCGCAGTTCACGCCGCAACGCGTTGCGGTACAGCCAGCGGATGCGTTCCTTGTCTGTTTTCAGGCGCCCGTATGCCGGCTCGTGCGCCAGGCGCTCCATGAGCCAGCGCTGTGCGGCGGTCCAGGTGGTTTCATTCTGCTTGAGCAGGCTTTCCACCTCGTCGACATAGCCGGGATCCTCGCCCATTTGCCGGTCATCGCCTAAAAACACCTTGCGAAGCCATTTTGTGAGGAAAACCGCGGCTTTTTTCAGCACCGGCATCAGCTTGCGGAGGATGCGGTATATTCCCCAAAGCAACAGCGCGCCCAGCGCGACCGCGACCAGCACAATGAGAATCTGTTCAAGAATTTCGAGCCAGCGCGGGGTGGGCTCGGGCGGCGGCAGCATGTCCGGCGCGGCTGCCTCGCCGGGACCGGCATCCGGCACGGGTTCCTCCGGTTGATACAGGCTTCCGAGAAACGCGATGATGGCGCCGATGATCCGGCCCACCAGGGAGAAGAGCCCGGCCACCATGCGGCCGAAAAATTCCCAGGCTGCGCCGGCCACAACGAGGAAGGCAAACACGGCCAGATAGACGCTGTTGCGCTTCATCAGCGAGGAAGGCAGGTGCAGCTTGCGTTCGAGCACGGTGCCGGCATCGCGGATTTGCTGCCGGTTGATGAGGATGAGCGCCAGCAGGATGCCCGCGGTGCCCGTATAGCCCAGCAGCGGCACCAGGCCGGAAAATCGGGTGGAGCGGCTGAAGACAAACGCGACAAGCGGATACAGCAGGAAACCCAGCAGCAGAAAACTGGAGAAGAAGCTGCCGGGGTTCTCGTTTTCTGTCATCCGGACACCATGCCAAAGATTGATGGCCAGCAGGATGGGGCCGATGATCCGAAAAATGGGGCTGGGGGAGAACAAAAGGCAGAGGGCCACACCGGCGAGCATTCCGGCCAGGAGCAGCCAGGGACGCAGCCTGCGCGGCAGCAGCACCCGCAGCAGCATCGCCAGCCCGTGAAGGAGCAGGTAGCCGACCATGAACGCGCCGAAGCGGGCAACCCCGGTCAGCTGGTAAAGCAGGATGGCCAGCGGAAACAGCAGCAGCTGTTCGGCCACAAGCGCAAGCCACAGTGACAAGACCTTGACGGCGTGTTGCTTCACGATGCCACCTCCTGTGCCTGCAGCATCATGTAGTCCACGGAATTGCCCGCCATGCGCAGCAACCGGATTTGCCGGTCGATGGCGTCGTCGACATAGGTCGTCAGGACAAGGATGTCGCAGCCGGAGAGGCCGGTGCCCGCCAGCCCGTCCAGAAAGGTGTGGAAGGACTGGACCCGCCTGGCCTCGAGCATCGCCATGGCTTCCCAGAGGTTGTACAGCTGCGGATCACCGGACGCGCAATCAAGGATGATGGGCTCCTTCGGGCCGCCGATGCGGTGGCCGTTGGCGGCGAACCCGGCTTCCATGCCGTGGTCGATGGCCTTCTTGGCGAGGGTGGCACACAGCGAGATGCCGTGCTCCACGGGCGCGAGGTCTCCGTCCCGGCCCCATTGCTGTTCCGAGCTTTCCACATTGAGCAGCAGCATCAGCCGGGTGTTGGCGGAATGGTCGTACTGGTTGACGTTGAGATTGCCGGTTTTCGCCGTGGCCTTCCAGTTGATGGCATTCATGGGATCGCCGGATTCATATTCCCGGACGCCGGCGAGCAGAAACGGATCCTCGGCGATCCAGCGGCGCACCACGAGATCGCCCATGAGGCTGTGGCTCGGCAGCTCGAACAGTCCCGGATCGTACAGCTTCGGGTAGACGACGATGCCGGCGCGAACCGCCAGCTCGTTCTCGGACACCCGCGCCAGTCCGAACAGGTCGTACGCACAGACGGCGAGCGATCGCACTTCGTAGAATCCGCGCCGCAGGCAGCAGACCTGGTGGGTGCGGACAATTTTGGAAAAGGGCTGCAGCGTGAACAGGCTTTTGTGGTATCCGATGTCGTTGACTTCGAGGTTGGGGTTGGAAGAAAGTCGCAGATTCGCGTTCATCCGGGATTCCACTGTCAAAAGAGGCAGTGGCAGCGGCTTGGCGTTGCGGATGGTCTCGCGCATCTGCACGGTTTCACCCTCAAAGGCATGCGTGACGGAAAACGTCCGCTGATACACCAGGCCAGTCATGGCCAGGCGTTTGTACAGCAGGTACTCCACCAGGAGAAACAGAAGGGCGACGGCGATGAATCGGAAAATCCAGTCCATGAACGAGGGTCCTTTCCATGTGGTGCCGGTTTAGGATGCCGTGCGGATGTACCGCGGCCATGCGCCTTACATTGTCGGCGCCAGTTCTTCTGCGGGAACAGGCAGCTTGCGGAGGATGCCTGTGAGCAAGTCTTCCGCGACGCCCGTCTTGAGCTTGAGCGCGCCCTTGACGATGACGCGGTGCGCCAGCACGGGAATGGCGAGGGCCTTGATGTCGTCCGGCTCCACATGGGTTCGGCCGCGCAGGATGGCCAGCACCTGTACCGCGCGCAGCAGCGCCTGTGTGCCACGGGGACTGACCCCGAGCAGGATGTCCGGGTGGGTGCGGGTGGCTTCCGCGATGTCGACGATATAGCCGAGCATTTCATCGGACACATGCACGTCATGGTAGCTCTGCTGCGCCGCAACGAGGTCTTCCTTTGAGACGACCGGCAGGAGGTCCGTGACAGGGTTTTTCTCCTTGAACCGGCGAAGGATGCCCGCGCCCTCTTCGGCGGTGGGATAGCCCATGTTCAGCTTCATCAGGAACCGGTCTATCTGGGCTTCCGGCAGGGGAAAGGTGCCCTGGATGTCGATGGGATTCTGCGTGGCAAGCACCAAAAAGGGCTGTTCCAGCGGCATGGTGATGCCATCGACCGTGACCTGCCTTTCCTCCATGCATTCGAGCAGGGCCGATTGCGTGCGGGGCGTGGCCCGGTTGATTTCGTCGGCGAGCACCACATTGGCAAACACGGGACCCGCCCGGAAGGTGAAGTCTCCCTGCTTCTGGTTGTAATAATGAATGCCGGTGATATCCGAGGGCAGCAGATCCGGAGTGAGCTGGATGCGCCGGAAACTGCAGTCCAATGATTTGGCAATGGACTTGGCCAGCAGGGTTTTGCCTGTGCCGGGCACATCTTCGAGCAGGACATGGCCCTGACAGATGATGGCCACCAGCATGCGCTCCACCACATCCTCCTTGCCAACGATGACCCGGGCCACCTGTTGCTGCACCTTTTGCGCGAGTTGACGGATTTGTTCGGGTTTCATTGGTGTTCCTCCCAAGTGTTTCGATGGATTTGAATGGCACACGGCCATGTTGTTGCGGTGGCTGTAAAATATCCGAAACGGTCATAACTCCGGCTGTTGTGAGCGCGTGATTCACGATGAAATTGTTTCAGATATTCAACGGCCGGAGTAATCTATGCGAAAGCCGCATCACGACGTCACGAACCGGAATCATCATATCAGAATCACAGATGAATGCAAACAGCGCCGGTTGCGTGCGGGGAGGGAAGCGGATACACTTGTTGTATGACTTTTTTCCGCCAAATGGCCGGAACCATGGCTCCCCGCAACCGCCGCCCACGGCGGCCGGCGCCATGCCCCTCCCGGATCGTTTGACGCCACCGCAAGAGGAATTCGGCCGGGGGGACAGCGCATGTTTTCACGCAATGCATCCTGGATTTGCATGGATGAAAGACCACTGATCGCCGTCGGGAAGGGCACCACGATTTTCTCGTCCGGATGCGGCACGCACGCGGTGCGGAGCCGGCGCGGCAAACCGGTGTCCGTCCGGGACAAAACACGGTACACCCACTATCGGGCAGGCAACTGTTCGGTGCTTCCGGACGAGGTCCGCGAGCCGCTGCTGCATCGCGGACAGCCGTCCGGGGCACACCTGCTGCTCTCGCGAAGCGCTGACGGGTGTGTCATCCGTGTGGAGGGACTGCCCTGGGATCACAATCATGTGGTGTTCCATTTGGCGCTGCAGGCACAAGAACGCCTGGTTCCCCATGGAGATTTGTATCGCGTCGCGACCGAAGCCGCCATCCTTTGGGCGGACGTCGACAAGCCATATCCCGTGATGGGATGCCATACCGGTGACGGCCTGGCCTTGTCCGTCTCTCCGGCTGTGTTTGCCCATTTCAGGACCAACGCAGCCAAACCCGGAATGGGGGTCGGCTCCGGGCTCGAGGTGCGCGTGTGGCACGCACAGGCCGAATTGCGGCTTGCGTGGCATCCGTCTGCCGCTGCCGCGTGTGACGCGCTGCGGCGCGCATATGCCATGCAACAGGAACTGCCGGATCCAACACAGGGGATGCCGCCGATCCATGTGGCGCAGGGCGGGGAAACCACTGTGCGGGAACAGATTGGGTTGCTTGTTTCACATCCGAATGGGATACACGCAGATGGGACACAAGCGGATGGGACGCAAATGGATGTCGCGTCCGCCCCGCTGCATGTGGCGCTGGCGGATTGGCAGGGCATGCGGCACACCCTGGCCGGCGGGATGATGGATTGCGCCTGGGAGCCCGACAGAACCGGCTACCCGCATCTGTCGCAGTTGATCACGGATCTTCGTGCCATGGATGTGGTTCCCGTTCTGCCGGTGCTGCCGATGGTGGACATGGATTCCGAGCTGTTTCGGGAGGCGGTTGTGCGTGGGCATTGCCTGCTGGGGCCCAAGGGGCATGTCTGGGAGGATCGGCGCAGGGAAAGAACGGCCGCGTGGCTGGACTTGTCGCGGCCACAGACCGCGGACTGGATTGCCGGTCAATTGCGGGATCTCTTGGACAAAACAGGCGCGGAAACGCTGATGGCCCGGTTGGACATGCCGTTCCCCGAGCAGGCTGCCGGCGAGGGCGGCGACGCGTATTTGCTGCGGAATGGATGGGGTGCCCGCTGGATGAGGCTGTGCCGGGACGTGCTGGCAGACCGTGAGACCGTGCGGGTCTTCCCGGATCTTCCCATGCAGCCGGTTCACCAGCCGCATCGCGGGCGTCAAGACGGAAACAAGCACCACAAAAAGATTGTGTAACAAGTGCCATGAATCAAAAGAGGAAGGCGGAACAAGGCACATGAACCACAAAGGCGCTGCGGGCAAGTCCGGCCGTCGAAAAAAGAAAGCCGGGCTTGTCGGCAACATCCTTTTGATTGGATGCTTTTTGCTGTTGATCGGCTTGTTTGTGGACAACCAGTTCATCCGGACCACGACATGGGACATCACATTGCCCAATCTTCCGGCATCCTTTGAGGGCGCGCGCATTGTCCACCTGTCGGACCTTCACAACGCGCGGTTTGGAAAAGACAATGAACGGCTGCTTGCGGCGGTGGCGGACGCCCGGCCCGATTTGGTGGTGATGACGGGGGATTTGGTCTCTTCCGGCGACACGGACATCTCCCCGTCGCTTGATTTGATGGAACAGCTTTCGCAAGCCTACGAAACCCTGTTTTGCATGGGCAACCACGAGCAGATTCGTGACTGGCTGGGGCGGGATGGCCCTGACGGCATTGGCGCGCTGCTGACGGAACGGGGGGTCACCGTGCTGGACAACGATTCCTGGCAGTGGCAGCGTGAAACCGGTCAAATCCGGATTTCCGGCTATACGGCCGCGCTTTACGAATATGCGGATGAGACGGGGAAGGCCGCGGCACATGTGGCGGAGGAGGATCCGGCCCCGCTGTTCCGCGCGCTGGGCATGCCCAACCAGGACGTTCAGCTGTTGCTGGCGCACAACCCGGACTATTTGCCCAGGTATGCCGCGTGGGGCGCCTCCCTGGTGTTGAGCGGGCACCTGCATGGCGGCGTGGTACGGATTCCCGGGATGGGTGGCCTGCTGTCGCCGTCCAGGGAGTGGTTCCCCGAATATGACGCGGGCATTTTTCGTGAGGGAAAGACACAAATGGTGGTGAGCCGGGGTCTTGGCAATTCCGTGATTCCCATCCGTGTGCTCAACGCGCCGGAAGTGGTGGTCATCACCTTGCATCGGGAATGATCCCGCACGCGCCTTCAGGTGGCGTTGCAGCCTGCGGATGGATGCCCGAAACACATGAAAAAGCCCGCTTTCGCGGGCTTTTTGCGTTCAGAAAATATGTTCGGGTGCCGACGCACTGCTTTCGGCAATCATTTCTGGTTGTGTACAGGCGGCAATGATTTCTGGCTGTGTACAGGCGGCAATGATTTCTGCTTGCGCACAGGTGGCAATCAGAATTGCTTGGGTACCAAATGGCAGGCACAGTAATGGTTGGGCTTGACCTCAATGAGCGCCGGCCGTTCCAGCTTGCACTTGTCGATGGCCCGGGGGCAGCGGGGGAAGAATTTGCATCCGCTGGGGGAGTTGATGGGGCTGGGCACCTCGCCCTTGAGCACAATCCGCTGACGGCTGCGTTCCACTTCCGGATCCGGAATGGGAATGGCGGACAGCAGGGAAATGGTGTAGGGGTGAAGCGGCTCGTCGTAGAGCACGTTGGCATCCGCGATTTCGGCGAGGGAGCCCAGATACATGACGCCCACGCGGTCGGAGATGTACTTGACCATCGAGAGATCGTGCGCGATGAACAGCAGGGTGAGGCCGAGCTCCTTCTGCAGGTTCATCAGCAGGTTGACGATCTGTGCCTGGATGGACACGTCGAGCGCCGAAATGGGCTCGTCGCACACGATGATTTTCGGATCGCAGGCCAGGGCGCGGGCGATGCCGATGCGCTGGCGCTGTCCGCCGGAGAATTCGTGGGGGAAGCGGCCGGCATGCTCTTTGGACAGGCCCACCAGCTCCAGGAGTTCATAGATGCGGGGGAGCCGTTCCTCACCCTGATACAGACCATGGATGTCCATGCCTTCGGCAATGGAATCCTGAACCGTGCGGCGCGGGTTGAGCGAGGCGTATGGATCCTGGAAGATCATCTGCACCTTGCGGGTGAAGGCTTTTGATTCCGCGCCTTCGAGTGAAAAAATGTCCACGCCGTCCACGATGACCTTGCCGCCGGTGGGATCGTACAGACGGACAAGGACACGACCTGTCGTCGTTTTGCCACATCCGGATTCACCCACCAGACCAAAGGTCTCTCCCTTTTTGATGGAGAAGGAGATGCCGTCGATGGCTTTGAGCTGACGCCCGCCACTGACGGTAAAATATTTCTTCAAATCTTTGATTTCAATGATATCGGACATCTGTCCTTCCTCCCTTGTCATAGCACCGGGCGTTCCACCTTCGGCGCGTCCGGATGCTTCAGCCAGCAGCTGCAAGCATGTCCCGGAGCCACTTCAATGGTTTGTGGCGGTTCCTCCCTGCAGATTTGCATGGCGTAATCACAGCGATCGGCGAACGGACAGCCGGCGGGCGGCTTGAACAGATCCGGAGGCGTGCCATCGATGGAGGCCAGCTTGACCTCCTTGTCCTGATCCAGCCGGGGGATGGACCGCAACAGGCCCCAGGTGTAGGGATGCTCGGACCGGTAATAGATGTCGTCCAGGGTGCCGGACTCCACAATTCGGCCGGCATACATGACGAGCACGCGTTCGGCCATGTTGGCCACCACGCCGAGATCATGCGTGATGATCATGATGGCGGCGTTGGTTTTTTCGCGGATGTTTTTCATGAGATCGAGCACCTGCGCCTGGATGGTCACATCGAGCGCGGTGGTCGGCTCGTCCGCGATCAACAGTCCGGGGTTGCAGGCCAGCGCGACCGCGATCATGGCCCGCTGACGCATGCCGCCGGAGAACTCGTGCGGGTACTGGTGCGCGCGTTCACGGGCGTTGGGGATTTCCACCAGCTTGAGCATTTCCACAGCCTTTTCAAAGGCTTCTTTCTTGCCCAGCTTTTGATGCTTCACAATGCCCTCGGCAATCTGCTTGCCAACCGCCATGGTGGGATTGAGGGTGGTCATGGGATCCTGGAAGATCATGCCCACCTCGTATCCGCGCACTTTTTCCATTTCCTTGTCGGTGAGCTTGGTGACATCCCGGTCGTTGAGGAAGATGGCACCTTCCTTCACCTTGCCGGTGTAGGGAGGAAGCAGGCCCATGATGCTTTGGGACATCACAGACTTGCCGCAGCCGGATTCACCGACGACCGCGAGCACCTCGCCCCTGTCGAGCTTGTAGGACACGCCGCGCACAGCCTGGACTTCGCCGGCGTAGGTGTAAAAGGATACATGTAGATTCTGGATGTCCAACAACATGGCGTTTGTCTCACTTTCTCATTTTGGGATCGAGGGCGTCACGCAGACCGTCGCCAAACAGGTTGAGCGCCAGCGTGGTGATGCACAGGAACAGCGCCGGGAAAATCAACATGTGGGGATAGGTCTGGAAATTCTGCACGCCGGTCTGTCCCAGGTTGCCCCAGCTGGCTTCCGGAATCTGGACGCCCAGTCCGATGAAGCTGAGGAAGGCTTCGGAGAAGATGAAGCCGGGAACCGCCATGGTGAGGCGGACGATGATGGGGCCCAACGCGTTGGGGATGAGATGCTTCATGATGATGCGCGTGGCGGAGGCACCCTGGGTGCGGGCCACCAGCACATAATCCTGTTCCTTGATCTGTAGAATCTGTCCCCGGACAATACGCGCCATGCCGGACCATGAGGTGAGACTGAGCGCGAGAATGAGGGTGGGGACACTCCGTTCCAGGACGACCAGCAACAGAATGAGGATGATCATGTCCGGAATGGTGGAGATGATGTCGATGAAGCGCATCATGGCGTCATCGAGCCAGCCGCCGAAATACCCTGAGATACCGCCGTACACCACGCCGAACGCCGTTGTGATAAGCGAGGCCGTGAGTCCGATGAACAGGGAGATGCGGGTGCCACGGATGACGCGGGTAAACAGATCGCGCCCCAGCTCATCGGTGCCGAACCAGTTTTCCGCATTCGGCGGCAGATAGGTGCGGTCGAGGTAGTTGGTGCGGTAATCCGGAAACAGCATGGGGCCAACAATGGCCACAATTGCCATGAAAACGACAAAATACATGCTGAACATGGCTGTTTTGTTGAGTTTGAGCCGACGCCACGCGTCCTGCCAGTAGGACAGGCTGGGGCGCAGGATTTTTTGGGCCGATGCGATATCCTTGGGCACCGGCGCGAATTTTTCCTTCGGTATGCTGCTCATGTTATGCTTTCCCCTTTGCCAGACGGATTCTGGGATCGACAATGCCATATAGGATGTCCACGACAAAGTTCATGAAAATCAGGAAGGTGGAGTAGAACAGGGTGAGTCCCATGATCATCGTGTAGTCCTGTTGGTTGATGCTGTTGATAAAGAACTTGCCCAGACCGGGTATGGCAAAAATCAGTTCAATGACGAAGGAACCAGTCAGGACGGCGGCCGTCATGGGACCGAGGATGGTGACGACCGGCAGGATGGCATTGCGGATGGTATGGCGAACAGTGACCTGTGTTTTTGTCAATCCTTTGGCTTTCGCGGTTTTGATGTAATCCTGGTTCAGCACGTCGAGCATGCTGGTGCGCATGTAGCGCGCGATGCTGGCCAGGGCGGAAATACCCAGCGCGAAAGGCGGCATCAGCTTGGCACCAAAACTGGCCCAGCCCGTTGTGGGGATGAGCATGGCGTATTGATCGCCCACAATGGTCTTCCACAACTGGTTGAGCTGCAGACCGATGGCCCATTGAAGCAGGGCGCCAATGATGAACGAGGGCAGGGAGACCCCGATGATGGCGATGATCATCGACACACTGTCCCACGTTCGGTTGTGGTTCAAGGCGGCCACCACCCCGAGGAATACCCCGGCGATGGTTCCGAATATCAAGGCGCGGATACCCAGGTCTGCGGAGACAGGGAAACTCTGCTTGATGATGTCGACCACCTTGCGGTTCTTGTAAAACATGGACATGCCGAGATCGCCGGAGAACGTATTCTTAAGATGGATGACATAGCGTTCCATGAGCGGCTTGTCCAACCCATACTTTTTGTACAGGTTTTCCTTGATGGCCTCGGGAATGGCTTTGTTGCCGATGAACGGATCCCCGGGCATCAGATTCATCAGAAAAAAGGTGGCCGTGATGACGATGAAGATGGTCAACAGGGAGATGGCCAATCTCCTGACAACATAACCGGCTAATTGCACGTGTGAGCTCCCCCCTATACACGGAAACCGGGAGAGCATGCGCGCCGCGCATGCTCTCCCTTCTTCCCGTGCCGTTTCGCTTGGAAAAGGACAGGATGATTATTTCTTGGAAGTCCAGTAGAGGTCCGGGTCACCACCGATGGCACGACGGACGATGCCTTCGATGCCTTCCTGGTGGGTCCAGGTACGTTGACGGAAGTACACCGGCGCGATGGGCATGTCTTCGAGGAGAATCTTCTCCGCCTCATACAGCATGTCCATACGCTTGCCTTCGTCCACTTCGACCTTGGCATCATTGATGAGCTTGTCGAACGTCTCGCTGGCGTAGTAGGTGTGGTTGTTGCCGCCACCGGAGAGGAAGACGTCGAGGAAGGTCATCGGATCGTTGTAGTCGGGGCCCCAGCCGGCGAAAACCACCTGGAAGTCCTTGTCGGTCATTTTCTGCAGACGGGATTTGAAGGGCATCAGCTCGATGGTGACATCGATGCCGAGGTTCTTCTTCCACATATCCTGCAGCGCGGCACCACGGGTCTTGTTGAGGTCGCTTTCATCAAGAATCATGGAGAACTTGGCATCAGCCAGCGCCACGCCGACTTCGGCCAGGCCTTCGTCGAGCAGCTTCTTGGCTTCTTCAGGCGCGTTGTCCTTGATGAGATCGCCCAGTTCCTCGCGGAAGGATTTCTCCTTGCCGGGCATGGTGGGGTTGACATAGGCCAGCGCGGGGGCGCTGCGGTCCTTCATGACCTGGGAGATGTAGGCGCCGCGATCGAGCGCGAAAGAGAAAGCCTGACGGATTTTCTTGTTGCTCATGAGCGGGTCGGTGGTGTTGAACTCGAGGTAGAAGGTGGCGCCGTCCGGGTAGTCCATGAGCGTGTAGCCCTTGGATTCGAACTCGGCGTAATCGACGCCGGCCACACCGGTGATGTCAAGTTCCTTGTTGAAGAACTTCACCTTGGAGGTGGCGGAGTCGGCGATCATATACACCATGATCTGGTCGAGCGCGATGGCGTTCTTGTTCCAGTAGTTGGGGTTCTTCTCGAGCAGGATGTGATCCTCATGTACCCATTCCTTCATGACGAAGGGACCGTTGTACAGCAGGGAGGATGCTTCCGCACCGTAGTTCTCCTTGTTCTCCTCGAAGAACTTCTTGTTGGCGGGCATGGAAGTGCCGAACGCCATGATGGAGAGGAAGTAGGGGGTGGGGCGTTCCACTTCGATGATGACCTTGTCGCCGTCCGAGCGGACACCGAGCTGGTCGATGGACATGGAGCCGTCGTTGACGCCCATGGCATTCTTGATGTCGTACAGGATGTACGCATACTGGGAAGCCGTGGCCGGATCAAGGGCGCGCTGCAGGCCGAACACAAAGTCTTCGGCGGTCACAGGGTCGCCATTGCTCCACTTGTTGTTCTTGCGGATGGTGAAGGTGTAGGTGAGACCGTCAGCGGAAACTTCCCACTTGTCGGCCGCGCCGGCCATGATGCCGCCGTCCTTGTCATAACGGACAAGGCCTTCCATGATTGCGTTGAGCAACATGAAAGAGTTGGTGTCGGTGGAGAGCTGCGGATCCATTTCCGGGGGCTCACCGCCGAGGTTGATGTTCAGGGTTCCGCCCTTCGCGCCGCCAGCGGTGGTACCGCAGCCCGCGAAGGATGTTGCCAGAACGAGTACTGTCAGGACCAGTGCAAGCGTTCTTTTTAGCATGGTTTCTCCTCCTGTAGGTGATTCTGTGCGGTGCATCTTTGTCTCCCGCACACACACAATCATTATAATTGTTATATGCCGTTTTGTCCAAACGCGCAAGGGCCAATTTCCGGAAAAGATGCGGGATGTGACAGTTGGAGCGGTTCTTGTGCAAGCGTTTGAGCAATTTTTCAATTTGTCCGCGAAAATGGGGAAAAGTTGACCGTTGCGCGAAACAGGTCATCAAAAGATGTTTCACCAGTGTGTCAGGCTCCTTTTCACCCGGTTTTGGAGGGAACTGTCGAATTGCCACATCCTGACAGAGTTGATTCGTTTCAGGCCGAGTGGTACGATGGAACCGGCGGGATGCGTCAACAATCTGCACCTAATCCTGAAAAACGGCTTTGCAACGGATTCACCCGCACATCGAGAACATGGAGGGATCCCCATGTCAGCAGAGAAGAAATGTATCCAGTGTGGCGCGGAACTGCCGGAAGACGCCATGTTCTGCCCGGAATGCGGCACCAGGCAGCCGGCGGTTTCCCAGGAAGCCAATGGCTCGGACAACCCTGACACAACGGCTGAGCCGGCAAAGCAGGAAATCGGGCAGGCGGAGCCTGCTCCAACAAAGGCTGTGGAAGCACCGGCACCCTCCACGGCGGCCGCAACGCCATCCGCGGCGGTCACGTCCGTCTCCGCACCACCGCCCATGTCTGATGTCGGTTCCGCCACCGCCTCCTTCGATCCATTCGCGACCGCGGCGGCGTCCAAACCCGCAGACCCGGCCCAATCCTTCCAATACACCATGCCGGCCCCGCCGCCGGATCCGGCGCAACCCCCGTATGCCCAGCCCGCCGCGTCCCAGCAGGGCTATCCGCAGCCAACGCAACCCGGGCCGTATGCCCAGCAGAACTGGGCCCAGCCGCAGCAGGCGCCGGCGCAGTCCTGGCAACAGGCACCGCCACAGGCTCCCGTGAACGGACAGCCGCCGGCTGCAGGCAAAGGCGCGAAAAAGAAAGCCGCCAAAGCGGAAACAGCGGCCATGCAGTCTCCGGACGCTTCCCCAAAGGGCAAGCTGCCGGTGGCCACCCTGATCATTCTGGGACTTGTCCTGGTGGGCCTGCTGGTCTGGTTCCTCATGTACAACTCGGCCAAGCTGCCGCCTTTCGATTTCAGTGCGGCCACAGCCAACGGGGTGGTGTTCGCGTTCCTGCTCATGACCATTCTGGCCATTGCGGGTGCAGCCCTGTTCCGCTTCAACATGCGCGGCAGCAAGCTGGCGGTGCTGGGGGATGTCCTGCTGGTTGTCGTTTTTCTGGTGATGTTCTATGGCATCTCCGTCACCATGTTCAAGGAAACCAATCTTTTCTATAAGCTGTTCATCAGCATCACAGGCGCGGGGAGCTGACGCCCTGCCGAACACCGTCGCAGGGTGCCAAACCCGTTGCGGCACAAGGAACCTGTTCATCAAGCCGCTTTTGGCGAACCGCGTCGCGGAAAAATTTGCGATTTGGGTGTTGCAATGCGTGCCGGAACCGTGTATAATCCATCTTGCGGTTGCGGCGAGCGAAAGTGGTGGAATTGGCAGACTCGCTAGATTCAGGTTCTAGTGTACGCAAGTACGTGCGGGTTCAAATCCCGCCTTTCGCACCAAAA
>JAEWSN010000023.1 GCA_023459915.1 Bacillota bacterium | reverse complement strand
CAATGTTGACCGGGTTGAAGTGCCCTTCGTTTGCCGGCGGCTGTACAATGCGCGCAAACGCATACGGAGAAGGGTGCAGTTGTTTCACCTGCCTGCCCTGATAGGCCAGGTGGCTGCCAATCGCAATGGCAACACCATCCGCGTCTCCCGCGAGCAGCTCCTCTGACAGGTTGGCTGTGGGCACGCCATTTTCCCGTCTCGTTCCGGCATACAGCAGTTCCCACATCGTCTCGGCGCTGTCCGCGGGCTCCCGGTGTCCCATCGCTTGGATCTCATGGTTGATGATGGGAGCCTTTTCGCCGCGGAACACCAGATAATTGTCTTTCCCTTGAATCGTGAGCGCAGGCAATTCGCTCACGCCATTGGCGTCGAGCCAGATTTCCCGGTTGAAATCGTTCATGCCATAGCGCTTGGCGCAGAGATCGGCCGGCAATGGATCCGGCAGCTGGAAGAACACGTCTTTCTCGCCACGCATCTGGTACAACGACAGAGCGCCGACAGGACGCTCGTCCGCAATCATGTCCGCCGGGGACGGGCCTGTGAGAAAACCCGCGGCCGCCAGCATGTCCGGATGATTCATGGTGAATGCCAGGGTCATCATTTCCCCATTTGACATCCCCTGCATGTAGATTCGTGACGCATCCACGTGAAACTTCCCGCACAGGTGCCCAATCAGACACTTCAAATAGGCGATGTCCTCATCGCCACAGGTCCAGGCACCCGGCAGGGGGGAATTGGGATACACCACCAGGAACCCCTCCCGCTCGGCGAGCAGATGCCAGATGGTGAAATTTGCCCAGCGAATCCCGTCATTCCCACCGCCATGCAGCTGAACCACCAGGGGAACCGGACGGCTTCCGTCATAGGTGGCAGGAATGTACTCATACCAGGTGAAGGTCTGGTCATCCACCAGCGTTCCCCGTACTTCCCGTAGTCCCGCCGGAGGCGGCAGCTTGTTCATTTGTTCAAAGGATCGGACCATTCTGCCCCGGTTTACCTGTTCCGGCCTTTTCATTGTAAATTTCATCGGCTACCTCCCGGCGATTGCGCAGTTATGCTACTCGTGCTCAATTGTTTGATTTTGGTGTTCCGGTTTGTTTGTCAGAATCATCATATCACGCCATTTCGCCACGCTCACCATCAGGAAACAGCGCTTCATTCCGGGCGCAGCAGATGCCGCATGTGCCCGGCCAGGTCCATGCCGGCCAGGCACACCACACTGCAGCTGCCACAAGACAGACAGCGTTCAGGATGAAGCGCTGCCACTTCCTCCGAGCGGTTTTCTGCTGCAAGCCGCACCAAATCGGCAACCGGAAGCTGGGCCGGGCAAACCTGCCCGCACCGGCCGCAACGGGAGCATTGCGGCGATTCCTTGAACCGCGGCATCCGGCCGGATCCCACGAAATTCACAGCCGCATCCACCCTGTCCGACGCATCCGCATGCCAGGCCTGCATCAAGCCACCACCCGCGAACACGCGGGCGGGATTGAGCGAGCGGGACAGGGACGGGCACGCCTGACGCAATGCGTCGAGCATATCGCATACGCGCATGCCAAGGGGAACCTTTACAACAGCGCCACGTCTTCCGTCCACATCCGCCACCGTCAGAAACCGGGTGTTTGCCTTTTCATCGAAGCACACAGCAAGATAGATGGCCAGAACGGTCTGAATGTTCAGCACCAGCACACCTTGCGAGGCCGGCCATTCTTCAGGATTCAACACGCGCCCAAGAACAGCTCGTATCAGCATTCGTTCCGCACCAGCCGGGTACTGCCCGGGCACTTCATACACACGAACGGATGCAGGCAACCCCTCGGGGTGACCGGTATGAACAGCCAGCGTCACCGCGCTGAACCCAATGATGGATCGCAACAGCGCGATACCCTCCGCCACTTCGTCCATCCGGTTGCGCAGCAGCCACTTGTCATGGAGGAGCCCGGGATCACACTCCACCGCGTTGACCAGCAGCACGCGTTCCTTCGCTTCGGAGGCAAGCAGCGCTCGCAGCTTGCGTGCAGTCGGAAAACCCGCTCCACCAAACCCAAACACGCAGTTGCGTTCCAGGCAAGCCAGGAGTTTCTCCGGAGTCAGAGGGGCAGAATCTTCACGCGTCGGTGTCATGGTATCCGGTTCGTGTTTTTCCGTCAGGTTACTCAAGGTGTCCGGTTCGCGTTTATCAGTCAGGTCTATCAAGGCATCCGGCGAGTCCATCGGTCGGATGCGCTGCCGGGGGCCAAACCGCAGCGGCAACGGCAGCGCCTTCCCAACGCGCAAGGCTCTGAATGCCCAGGTCATTGCATTGGCTGCCAGCACGCCCAACGCAGGAGCTAAAAGAAGACGCCCCTGTGTGAACGAATCTCCCGCCTGCGCAAGCACCGGACTCAACAGCAACGGCGCCAGCCCGGCAACCAGACCGACGCCAATACCGGGAAACAGCTTGTCGGTGATTGTCACGGGATCGGTGATCACCACGCACACCCACAGCCACAGACCAATCTCGGCGATTCCGACTCCTGTCAACGCGCCCCTTGCCTGCAGCGACAGCAACAACCCCGCCACCACCGAAAGAATGGCCGGGTTGAACGCATTGTGTCCTGTGCCGCCCCAGAGATGCTTGCCCACAAGCAATCCGAACACAACAAGCAACACGGTTCCCCACAAGGGAGCCGCGGGAACCATCAGACAGATGATCAGTGCGGTCACAGCCGCAGACACGCTGCACATCGGGCGATGATGGCGCAGCCAGTTGGCCGCCACATCCACAATCAACCCAATGCCGACGGCAACCAGACAGACCGCCAGCCGTCCAGAAGGCGGCTTCAACTGTGGAAACAGTTAGGGAGGGGGCTTAGAAAACAACTGGAGACGCAACTGTGGAAACAGTTGGGGAAGCAGTTGTAAAGCCAGCACCGCCACGAGGCAGGCCATGATCCACTCGTTCGACCATTTTGTTCTGTGTAAAGGAAATGCCCTGTGCCGCATGGTCACCTCATCGCACACCGGCCAGGAAGGCATGCAAACGATGGATGCCGCCGCCAAGAAGCATCAGCGGACAGGCTACTGCGGTTTCCAGTCCGGCCTTCTGACAGGCCCCCAGCTGTGCGGGATCCACGTCTTTCTTGCTGTGGAACAGGACCCGACGGATTCCATGGTTCGCCATTGGTTCAATCCAGGCATCTATGTCCGGTTTGTCCAGGAAGATATACGCGGTTTTCATGATATGCGGCAGCGCTTCAAAGCTTTTGTAGAGCTTCACGTCCGCGTCTCCGGTAGCTTGCGCGTTCATGGCCAGCACACGGATCCCGTTGTCGAGGTATGCCTTGAGAACCACCTTCATGGACGGATCGTCCTCGAGGGGATACCCCAGTACAAGCACCTCATTGTTCAGAAAAAAGTCCCTTGACAGCTTTTTCGCTGTTGACGGTACCTGGTACCGTAACAGAATTGTAACACTTGACAACGGGGAACCCCATGGTACAAGGTAAACCTGAAGGCAGGAGGTGCAATGCCATGGAAGTTACCTTGAGGGACAAGTTTTTCGGATGCATCTGCGGTTCACACATCGG
>JAEWSN010000022.1 GCA_023459915.1 Bacillota bacterium | reverse complement strand
CCATGGCATCAATACCCTGCTCACCCCGCTGTTCACCCCGCCGCTTGATACGGCGGTGGGCGCGGAACGCCCCACGGTACAGCTGGTGGACGTGTGGCGGCAGGAGGATGGGGAAGGAACGGTGTCCTATCGGTTCGGATTCGATCGCCTGCGCCGATGGCTTTCGCTGGGCGATTCCCTTGGCGTCCGCGTGTTCGAAATGTCCCATCTGTTCACCCAATGGGGCGCCGCGCACGCGCCAAAAATTGTGGCGATGCTGCAGGCCGGGCACATGGAACGGATTTTCGGGTGGGATACGGATGCGACAGGCGCTGCATACACTGCCTTTTTGGACGCGTTCCTGCCGGAACTGAAAGCGTTTCTGTCGCAGGCCGGATATGCGGAGCGCGTGATGTTCCATGTCTCAGATGAACCCACGTTGGAACATGTGGCATCCTACCAATCCGCCGCGGCCGTGCTGCGAAGGCATCTTGGGGACACCCCCGTCATGGATGCCCTTTCTGACTTTGCTTTTTTTGAAAAAGGGCTCGTGGCGAACCCGGTGCCCGCAAACAACCACATTCAGCCGTTTCTGGATGCCGGTGTGCCGGACCTGTGGACCTATTATTGCTGTGCGCAGCACCAGCTGGTGCCCAACCGGTTCTTCAGCATGCCCTCGGCCAGAAACCGCATCCTGGGGATGCAGCTGTTCAAACACAGAATGGCGGGCTTTTTGCATTGGGGATTCAATTTCTGGAACACGCGCCTGTCCGTGCGGCCGCTGGATCCGTTCCGTGAGACGGACGCGGGCGGTGCGTTCCCCGGAGGAGACGCATTTCTGGTGTACCCCGGGCCGGAGGGCCCCATCCCGTCGCTGCGGATGAAGGTGTTGGCTGAAGCCTTGCAGGATATGCGCGCATTGCAGGCCTTGTCGAAGAAAATTGGATTTGAGGCGACGGTTGCGCTGCTGGAGGAGGGACTCGACACGCCGTTGACCTTTGACACCTATCCCCGGGAAGCCGGTTGGCTGCTGGCGGTGAGGGAAAGAATCAATCGGGCACTGGTTCAGAACATTGCGCCAACAGTGTAGCGCACATGGACTTGGAAGCGTCGACGAACAAAGAATCCATGAATTGGAATCAATAGACTGGGAAGCGTCAGCGAAGCACGCGCCCTGTCATGAAGGAGGATTGTGATGAGAAAGGGGATCAGCATCTGGGCGTTTCCGTCGGGAAACACGGTGGAGGACAGCATCCGGGCCGCGGCGGAAGCGGGCTTTGACGGCATTGAGCTGGCGTTGAACGAAACGGGGCAGCTGGGGCTGGACGCGACAGACGCGGAGCTGGATGGCTATCGCAACACGGCACAACAGGCCGGGATTGCCATCACCAGTCTGGCGACCGGTTTGTACTGGTCCTATCCGATGACCTCGGGTGACGCGGCCATTCGGGAAAAGGCCAAGATCATTGTGAAGAAGCAGCTGGATGCGGCCGCCCGTCTTGGTGTGGATGCCATATTGGTGGTGCCCGGCGCGGTGGGGGTGGATTTTGTCTCCGGCAGCGAGGTGGTACCCTACGATGTGGCCTACGACAGGGCACTCGGGGCGCTCAAGGAATTGGCTCCATATGCGGAATCCCGCAAGGTGAGCATTGGTGTGGAGAATGTCTGGAACAAGTTCCTGCTCTCTCCGCTGGAGATGCGGCAATTCCTCGACGCCATCGGTTCCCCCTGGGTCGGCGCCTACTTTGATGTGGGCAATGTGCTGGCCACGGGCTATCCGGAACACTGGATCCGCATTCTTGGCGAACGCATCCGCCGCGTGCATATCAAGGATTTCCGTCGCTCGGTGGGTACGCTGGATGGGTTCGTGGATCTGCTGTCCGGCGATGTGGATTTCCCGGCGGTGTTCCAGGCGTTGCGGGATGTCGGCTACGATGGCTGGATCACGGCCGAGGTGTTCCCGTACGGACGGTTCCCGCAGATGACAGCGAAACAGGCCTCGCAGGCGATGGATGCCATGATGATGCCTTGAAACAGCCGGCGGAAAACACGGGTGCATGCCGTTCGGTATGCGGATACTTGTGGGCGTGCGCAGCTTCGTTGCGGCATGCCTCATGAAGGAGGAAACATGGAGAAGCGGATTCGGGTTGGTCTGGTGGGCGTCGGCGCCATGGGGCGCGGCCATTTCGACAACTATGTGCGGCTGATGGAAGAGGGGTTCCCCGTGGAACTGGTGGCCCTGTGCGACATCGTGCCGGAGCGGTTCCTGGGTGAGGGAACCCGGATGAACATCGAGACGGGTTCAAAGCCGGTGGACGCGTCCAAATTCAAGATTTATACGGATTATCTGGAGATGATGGAGAAGGAGGAACTCGACTACGTTGATTTCGCCCTGCCCACGGATTTGCACTGCGAGGCAACCGTGGCAGCCCTCGACAAGGGGTTCCATGTGCTGTGCGAAAAGCCGATGGCCCGCTCCGTCGCGGAATGCGGGCGGATGATCGCGGCGGCGGAGCGCAACAACCGCAAGCTGATGATTGGCCAATGCCTGCGGTTCTGGCCGGAGTATGTGTTCCTCAAGGAATGTGTCGATGACAAGCGTTACGGCGAGGTGACCTGCGCGTACTTCTTCCGTGGCGGCGGCACGCCGTTGTGGTCGCACGAAAACTGGCTGTTGTCCAGGGAACGCAGCGGCGGGGTGCTTCTGGACCAGCACATCCACGATGTGGACACCATCAACTGGCTGTTCGGCATGCCCGAGGCGGTATCCACGCTGGGGCGGAACATCATTCCTGGGAGCGGCTACGACGCGGTGTCCACCCAGTATGTGTATCCCGACAACAAGGTGGTCAACGCCCAGGACGACTGGACGCTCAATGGCGCGTTCGGCTTCGAGATGATCTACCGTGTCAATTTTAAGAAGGCGGCGCTGATCTTCCGGCCCGATGGTCTCACTGTGTATCCGCACGAGGGAGCGGCGTTCAAGCCGGAAATCTCCCGGGAACAGGGCTATTGGCATGAAATCCGCTATTTCATTGAGGCCGTCCGCAATGACACGCCCATTGAAACGGCAAC
>JAEWSN010000021.1 GCA_023459915.1 Bacillota bacterium | reverse complement strand
TGTGCAAGTTTGTCAGGATAAAATTGCAAAAAATCAGGAATTTCTGGAATGGCCATGTATGGGTTGTCCGTTACGCCGGCGGATGGCCCCGTGGTTATGCCCCGTTGAGCCGCCGGATGGCCTCGGTGGTCTTCTCGTGACTGCCGAATCCGGTGAGCCGGAAGAAGCCTTCCCCGGCCGTGCCAAACCCCGAACCGGGCGTTCCCACCAGATGATGGGTGGACAACAGGTGGTCAAAAAAGGACCAGGAGGTGAGTCCGTCCGGTACCTGCAGCCACACGTACGGGGCGTTCACGCCGCCCCAGACGGAGAAGCCGCGCGCAAGGAACGCGTCCCGGAGCCGGCGGGCATTGTCGAGGTACCCGTCGATGCGTGCCCGGCACTGCGTCCGGCCTTCCTCCTCATAGACGGCGGCCGCCGCCCGCTGGACAATGTAGGGCACCCCGTTGTATTTTGTGGTCTGCCGCCGGAGCCACAGTGCGTGAAGGGAGAGACTGCCCCCGAGCCCATTGGACACATGGAGATCCTTCGGCACCACCGTGTACGCGCAGCGAAGGCCGGTAAACCCAGCTGTTTTTGAAAAGGAGCGAAACTCCACCGCGCAGCGGCGCGCGCCCGGAATCTCATAGATGCTGTGCGGGATGTCCTCCTCACGGATAAAGGCTTCATACGCGGCGTCAAAGAGCAGAATGGCCCCGTGCGCAAGCGCGTAGTCCACCCAGCGGGTCAACTGCGCCCTGTTCATGGCCACCCCGGTGGGATTGTTGGGGGAGCAAAGGTAGAGGATGTCGAGCGGTTCGGATGGCAGTGCCGGCTCGAAGTTCCGTTCGGCCCGGCAGGGCAGCAACCGCAGGTGTTCGAACCCGTCCGCGGTGGGCGCGCCGAAATGCCCGGCCATCACATTGCTGTCGTAATAAACGAGATAAACGGGGTTGGGGACGCCGATGCGGTTCCCCGGACCAAACAGGTCCGTAAAATTCGCGGTGTCGCTCTTGGCGCCGTCGCTGACAAAGATTTCGTCCGGCGCGATCTCGCAGCCGCGGGCATGGAAGTCTTCGCGCGCGATGGTTTCCCGAAGAAACGCGTATCCCTGTTCCGGTCCGTAGCCCTTGAAGGTGGCGGGATCACCCATTTCATCGACCGCCGCGTGCAGCGCCCGGATGACCGCCGGCGGCAGGGGCTGTGTGACGTCTCCGATGCCCAGGCGGATGATGTCCGCCGCAGGGTTTTCCGAAGCGTATTGTGTGACACGCCGGTTGATCTCCGAAAAGAGGTAGGAGGTGGCGAGATCCTGGAAATGTGCGTTGCCTGTCATGCGGGCCTCCCCTGTGTGATGCGAGGTGTCCTTTGGCCTTGCGCGCCGTCCGGTGTTGTGTGGTGCCCGATTTCGTGCACCGTTCATTCGGTATCGTGTGTCGTTCGGTTTCGTGCGTCGCCGCTACAGCTTGATTTCTCCCTCGAAGACGGTGGTGGCGGGGCCTGTCATCCAGATCCCGTCGGACAGCCATTCAATCTCCAGATCCCCGCCCAACAGGTGCGCCGTGCAGTGCCGGCTGACCAGTCCCAGCCGGATGAGCGCCGCCGCCGCGGCGCAGGCGCCCGTGCCGCAGGCCAGGGTTTCGCCGCTGCCCCGTTCGCAGACGCGCATGTTGAAGGACGACTTGTCCAGGATTTGGACGAATTCCACGTTGACGCCTTCGGGGAACATGGGCAGCTTTTGAATCTGCCGGCCTGTCCTGACGACCGGGAAGTCGGCGGTTTCCGAAACAATGACCACCGCGTGTGGATTTCCCATGGAGACGCCGTGCAACGCGTACACCTGGCCCTCCACCGTCACCTGTACTGGAAACGAGCGGGACAGCAGGTCCGCAAAGGCCTGCTCGTCCGAAAACCCGGGAACGCCCATCCAGACGCGGACCGTTTCCACCTGGCCGTCCCCGCCGGTGGTGAGGGACAGCCGCCGGATGCCGGCCAGCGTTTCCACCGTCAGCTCCTTCTTGCGCCGCAGCCCGCGATCGTAGGCGTACTTGGCCACGCAGCGGATGCCGTTGCCGCACATTTTGCCTTCCGATCCGTCCGCGTTGAACATGCGCATTCTCAGGTCCGCCTTCTCGGAAGGAAGCAGCAGAATGAGGCCGTCCGCGCCGATGCCGAAATGCCGGTCGCTCACCTGACGGGCCACCGCGGCCGGGTCGGGCACCCATTCCTCGAAGCCGTTGACATATACATAATCGTTGCCGATGCCGTGCATCTTCGTGAATTTCATCTGCGTTCTCCCGTATGACAGCAGGGAATTTCGGTGTTGTGGACGGATTGCCGAAGATTCGGCGATCCGTCATCGAAAAGGGTATTAGTAGTTAATAAAAATACTACTAATACCCTTCCATCTTATCGAACCGCCTTTGCCTTGTCAAGGAGCCATTTTTCCGCTGCCTGGGCGGCTTTTTTCGCGTCGGCCTCGGCGCGGACTACCAGACTCTGTCCGGTGCGCATGTCCCCGGCCGCAAAAAACCCGGCGCGGCTGGTCTGATACGTGTCCCGGCTTGTCTGCAGGGACAGTGCCTCGGGCAGGTAGGTTTCCGCGCCCACGAAACCCATCGCGAGAAGGACATCGGTGGCGGGAATCCGGCGCCTGGTGGATTCCAGCGGCTTGGGATAACGGCCCTTCTCCCCTTGTGTCCAGACCACCTGCACCGTCTCGATGGCGGTCACGCCTGTTTCATCGGAACCCTCGATGGACACCGCGGTGACCTCGAAGCTGCGGGGATCACGGCCGTACAGCCAGATGGCCTCCTTCTGGCCGTAGTCCGTCTTGAACACAAACGGCCAGCGCGGCCAGGGATTGTCCTGTGCGCGTGTTTCGGGGGAGGGGGGCATGATTTCCAGCTGTACGACGGAGGCCGCGCCCATCCGGATGGCCGTGCCCACACAGTCGTTGCCGGTGTCACCGCCGCCAATCACCACCACCCGGCGGCCCGCCAGCGGTTTTTCCGGATCCTGATCCGACGTGGCGGATATGACTCCCTGATCCCGCGTGGCGGACAAGGCTTCCTGACCCGACGTGGCGGGTGTGTCTCCCTGTCCCGCTGCGGTGGATGCCGTTTTCCGTGCCGATGCCTGTTCCGCCAGCAGGCGCCGCGTGGCGTCCGCAAGAAAGGGAACGGCGAACTGCACCCCCGGCAGGTTTCGACCGGTCACGGACAAATCGCGGGGCTGGCCCGCGCCGCCGCACAGCAGCACGGCATCGTAGCGATCCAACTCGGCCACGGGCAAATCGCGCCCCACATCGATGCCGCACAGGAACTGGACGCCCTCCTGCCGGAAGAGCTCAATCCGGCGTCTGACAATGTCCTTGGGCAGCTTCATGTTGGGGATGCCGAACATCAAAAGGCCGCCCGGCTCTTCGGACTTCTCGTACACGGTGACGGTAAAGCCCCTGCTGTTGAGGTAATGGGCTGCCGTCAATCCGGCGGGCCCGGAGCCGATGACGGCCACCGTGAAGCCGTTGCGGCTGGCAGGCGGATGTGGTTTCACCCAGCCGTTCTCCCACGCGGTGTCGCTGAGATACCGCTCGATTTCCCGAATGGCCACCGGTTCCCCGTTGAGCCCCGCCGTGCAGGAGCCCTCGCACAGGGCGGGGCAGACGCGCGAGGTGAACTCGTGCAGGGGGTTGGTCATTTCCAGCCGGCGGTATGCCTCCTCGTCACGACCCATGTACACCAGATGATTCCATTCGGGGATCAGATTGGCGATGGTGCATCCCGAGGACACCCCGCGCCAGGAAACCCCCGCGTGGCAGAACGGGATGCCGCAGTTCATGCAGCGTGCCGCCTGCATGCGGATGGACTCCCCGTCCTGAACCGGGTGGAACTCGTCCCAGTTGCGGATGCGCGTGGCGCATGGCTGCTCCGGCGCCAGCGTGCGATCATATTCCATGAAGCCTGTTGGCTTGCCCATGGCGTTCTCCTTTCCAGGCAGTCTACTTGCCTTTTCCCGTTTTGAGCGCGAAGGCGCGTTCGAGCCGCGCGTCGCCGTCCAGACCTTCCTTTTCAGCCACATCCATGGCCTCGAGCATGTCCTTGTAGTCGTGTGGCAGCACCTTGACGAACCGGGCATGCGCGGTGGGCCACTTCTCCAGCAGCCTGGCGG
>JAEWSN010000020.1 GCA_023459915.1 Bacillota bacterium | reverse complement strand
CACCAGGGCGCGTTTCCCTAAATCTGCTATCAGTGCGCTTTCACGCAATAGACACCCCCGTCCGCCAATGACGCGGACAGGCATCCGATATTGCCAGTTCATGGTTGTCCTCCTATGCATGACGTGTAAAAGACCTGTTGATTGCATCATACCATATTGCCGGTTCCCCGAATCGTCCTGTATGATGGGAAGGCTTGTGCCTTCCAGATGCTCCGCATCCGGCCTGGCATGGCATATTTCCCTGCCGTGGGCAGGCATCAGCAGGAGCGCGTATGAGCACGAGCAACACGACAGAACGAAAAATCACAGTCGCGGATCCCACACCGGTCGGCTTGTTTGGCCTGGCCATGGTTACCCTGGTCGCATCTTCCCAGAAGCTTGGGTGGACGGAAGGCACCGCACTCATCATTCCATGGGCGATTTTCCTCGGTGCGTGTGCGCAACTGTACGCCTGCGTACAGGATGCCAGGAAGAACAATGTGTTTGGTGCCACCGCGTTTGGCGGATACGGTTTTTTCTGGCTTGGTGTCGCCATGACCTGGTTGATTCAGCAGGGCGTATTCGGAGAAAAGATGGCTGCCGATGCGGATCCGCACCAGCTCGGGGTTGCGTTCTTGGGGTATCTGTTGTTCACGCTTTTCATGACAGTCGGTTCGGCTGTGGTACACCGGGTGCTGTTCCTGATTTTTGTGGCCATCGACTTCCTCTTTCTTGGCCTGACCTTGTCCAACTTCGGCATCGCACCACACTTCTTTCATGGTGTGGCGGCCTGGTCGGAGCTCGTGATCGCGTTCTTGTCCTTCTATGGGGCGGCGGCAGCGGTGCTCAATCATCAGTATGGACGTGTGATGCTGCCGTTGGGAAAACCGCCTGTATCAGTGAAATTGTCATAAGGAAGCGGTCGGTTGCGCGTCAATGGACATGATGGCTGCGAGCATCACGTTGGCGCCTTTCCAGCAATGCTCCGTGGGGGTGTATTCCAGCTCGCAGTGACTGTGGCCACCGGTGCTGGGGACGAACAGCATGGCGGAGGGGAGGATGTCCGCGACGTACTGTGCGTCATGGCCGGGACCACTGTACATGCGCTTGTGGCTATATCCGTGTGTTGTGGCCGCCGCCGCCATCACGTCGACGAGGGTCGGATCAAAGGAGACGGTTTTCCGGCTCCAGTTTTCCTCCACCCGCAACGGGCAGCGTGCCACTTCCGGGGGTATGCTGCGGATGATGCGCATCACCTCGTTGATCACTTCCGGATCCTGATGGCGCGCGTCCAGTGTGAACCGGACTTCATCAGGGATGATGGTGTGAATATTCGGGTGTGCGGCGATTTTACCGGTGGTGTAGACCAGTCGGCTGTCCAGCTTGTCAAATGCTTCGTGAAGATGAAGAATGGTCCGGGCGGCGGCGTACAGCGCGTCCTTCCGGTATGGCATCGGGGTGGTGCCGGCGTGTCCGGCTTGTCCAGTAAAAATGAAATCGACATTGATCATGCCGCAGACCCCTTCAACGATACCGATATCCAAGCCTTCAGCCTCCAGCACGGGACCCTGCTCAATGTGCAGTTCAAGAAACGCGCAGCAGTTCTCCGAAGAGATCCGGTTCGCTTCAGCGCCCTTCCAGTCGGACTGTTCGAGGGCTTCCCCGAACGTGCAGCCAGGCAGATCACGGGCTTCCGATGCCAGCATGGCGGCCTTGTCGAATTTGCCGCAGACCACCCCGGAGGACATCATCGCCGGTTCGAACCGGGCACCCTCCTCGTTCGTCCAGACCATCGCCGTAAAAGGATGGCGCAACTGAATCTTCTCACGGATAAGCGTCTCCGCCACCTCCATCGCGGTGATGACACCGAGGACGCCATCATAATTGCCGCCCTGACGCACGGAGTCAAGGTGCGATCCGGCCACAATGGCGGGAAGGGGTTCCGTGCCGGGAATGGTTGCGTACAGGTTGCCCATGTCATCAGACGCCAATGAGGCGCCGATGTTTTTCATACGCCGGGCGAATTCGTCCCGGGCGGCAAGGGCTTCCGGAGAAAGGGAAAACCGTGTGATACCGCCGTGGCCGGTGTCGCCGAACCGGGAAAAAGCATCGATTTTGTCCTGCATTCCTAAAATATTGCATGTGATCATCTTGTTGCCTCCTGTAAATCGCATCCGGACGAAGCACGGCCGGACACTTCGGTCAATGTGGGGCCGGGCTTTGTCCGGCTGGGCGACGTCATTTCCTTTTTACGCACGCGCGGTCCGGGAGAGATGGCCTGTGCGGGACAGACCATTGCGCAGAGATGACAACCCACGCATCGGGAGGCATCCAGAACAGGTGACCCCGTTGCCTTGTGTCGACGCAATGCCTGATGGCCGCCATCCATGCACGAGATGACACAACGTCCGCACCCGACGCATGCCTGCCGATCGAATCGGGGGAAACACAGAGAGTCCCGATCCAAATCCTCTGTCGGCACAATATGGGGGAGCGCCCGTCCCACCAACTGCGCTACACGGGAAAGCCCGCGAGAAGCCAGGTATAGGCTCAGGCCCTCCGTCAGATCGTCGATGATGCGATACCCATACTGCATCACCGCCGTGGTGATTTGCACGTTTCGGCATCCGAGCGCGATGAATTCTGCTGCGTCCCGCCAGGTCTCGATACCGCCCATGCCGCTGACAGGAATGTCAGCCAATTCCGGGCAAGCCTTCAGGCTCTGAATGAACCGGAGGGCGATGGGCTTGACCGCCTTGCCGGAATACCCTCCGACACTGGTCTTCCCGCGCACATCGGGACCGGAGGAGAAAGAGTCCAGATCGATGTTGAGGATGCTCTTGATGGTGTTGATGGCGGCCAGCCCCGTGGCGCCCGCATGCAGGGCGGCCAGGGCGGCCGGTTCCATGTTGCCTGTGTTCGGGGTCATCTTGGCGAGTACCGGGAGGCGGGTGCCCCGCCTCACCGCCGCTGTGAAAGCGGAGACAAGTGCCGGGTTCTGGCCCACATCGGAGCCGAGTCCGTCCGACGCCATGTGTGGGCACGAGAAGTTGCATTCGATGATGTCTGCGCCTGCGTCGGTGACAAGACGGGCCAGCCGGGTCCATTCCGCCTCGTCGCGCCCCATGATGGAGGCGATGAGAATTTTGCCGGGGTATTCCCGCTTGAGCCGGCGTAAAAACATCAGGTTCTCTTCGAGCGGGTGATCGGAAATCTGCTCGATGTTTTTGAATCCGACGAAGGGGACACCTTCCTTCTGCAGGGCATCAAACCGGGGCGAGACCTCCTGGGGGACAAAATCCCCGATGGTTTTGAAAGCGGCGCCTGCCCAGCCCATCTCGAATGCGCGGGCGGTCATCTCGTCGTTGCTGCAGACGACGGAGGAAGACAGGAAAAACGGGTTCTCGCAGGTCAGACCGCAGAATTCAATGGAGAGATCCGTTCGGGTGGTACGACCGTTGAACAGCCGGGGCGTGGCGCGTGCCCCCGTGTGGCGGAGGAGATCGTCGATGGGAACCGGCTGGTGGATGCGTCCCTTGACACAGGCGGGAAGACAGGGTTTGTCCGCACAGGTTGCGCATGGGATCGCCTCGGGCAGTAGATTGCACGCGCCGTCCAGGTTTTCAAACCGGACGGAACGGATGACCGTGTCGACGGGCAGTTCGTACGGACAGGCGGCGGTACAGGGAGCCGGCTCGCACAGCAGGCAGGAACCGGCCATTTCGGCCAGCAGGGAGTCCGCTTTCATACGTGCCCCCAGTCCCGTGGCGTGCGGGCGACATACCGGCCAAAGCCAGGTGTGCCAACAAAGGCGCCGTTGTCGTATACAAGCTGTCCGCGGACATAGGTCTGTATCGGATATCCGTGAAGGGTTGTTCCTTCCCAGATGGTATGGTCATAGTCGGAATGCATGTTGGCGACGGAGATGGTGAAGTCCCGCTCCGGATCGTACACCACGATGTCCGCGTCTTTTCCAACGGTCAGGGAACCCTTGGTGTCGCACCCGAAGATGCGTGCCGGATTTGTGGCGCACAGCGCCACCGCGCGGGAAAAGGCGATGCGGCCTTCGTTCGCGGCCGACAGCATGTAGGGATACAGATTTTCCACCCCGGCGCAGCCGTTGGGGATTTTGGTGAAATCATCCTTGCCCCAGTCCTTTTCATGGCTTTGGAACGGGCAGTGGTCTGTTGCCACCACATCCAAGGAACCGTTGCGAATGGCTTCCCAGAGCGCATCCTGGCTCTCCTGCCCCTTGATGGGCGGTGAGCAGACGAAATTTCGTCCGTCTTCCCGTTTGTACACGTCGCTGGTGAAGGCGAGATACTGCGGACAGGTTTCCACGAAGATGTCATGACCGGCGCGTTTCGCCGCCAGTGCGGTTTCCAGCCCTTCCTTGTCAGCCATGTGGACCAGGTACAAGGGAGCGTTTACGTATGTTGCCAGGTGCACCGCACGTTTGTCTGCTTCGGCTTCCACCGCTTCGGGACGCGACAGGTAATGGTACCAGGCGGACGTCTTGCCTTCTGCCTGGAATTGTTCAATGTTCAAGTCGATGAGATCGGGATTTTCCGCGTGCAGGTTCGTGATGGCGCCAACTTCTTTGGCCCTTCGCATCACACGGACCAGCGTGGCGTCGTCCACCATCATGCCCTCCTTCTTATAGACCAGAAAGCACTTGAAGCTGGTGATGCCATGTGCCACGGCCGCCTCGAATTCATCGAGCAGCGTGCCGCCGTTGAGATCGGTAATGATGCAGTGAAAGGCATAGTCCACGCAGGCCTGGGGGGCACACAGCGCGTCACGGGTATGGACGGTCTCCACGATGCCCTTTCCCTTGCGCTGCATCGGGTAGTCGAACACCGTGGTCACACCGCCGCATGCCGCCGCACGGGTGCCGGAGAGGTAACTGTCCGCCGAAACAGTTCCGCCAAAAGGCATTTCCAGATGCGTGTGGACATCCAGCGCGCCGGGTAGCAGCAGTTTGCCGGTGGCATCGACGACCTTCGCGTCATCGTCTGTCAGATTCGTGCCAATTGCCTGGATTTTTCCATCGACAACAAGGAGGTCGGCGGCGAATTGCTCCGTTGCCGTTACCAGTGTGCCGTTTGTGAACAAAAGCTTCATGGATGCCTCCTGTTTTTCGCGGATGCCCGCCTCCCGGCATCCGCAAGCAGTGCTTGCCGCGGATGCCGGGGACGTGCATGCGGGATTCGTCGGGGTTTGCCTTCAGGCGGTCGGAATCAATTGACCTTGTAGACCAGCACCAGACCGGACCGCTGGAACACCTGGGCGATTTCCACCAGGTTCATGCCGCCGGCATTGGCCGCGATGAGGTTTGAAACCCAGGTGACGCCAAAGTCCACCTGTCCGGAGTAGACGGCCGTGGTTTCACTGATATCGCCTCCGCCGGGAACAATGGTGACATCCAGCCCCGCTTCGGTGTAGTAGCCCTTGTCGAGGGCCACGTAGTAACCCATGAATTGTGCCTGCGGCAGCCATTTGAGCTGGATGGTGACGGCGGTTTTCTCCGGGGTGCCCGCGTTGGCGGCATCGGTCAGGTAGGAGGCATCCCGGATGTCATCGAGGGTCATGGCCTTGAGCGCGTCGGCAGCCACAGCGTCCTTGAGGGCGATGTACTGCTTGGCCAGATCGAGGGTCTGCTGCAGGGCTGCGTCATCCATCTTGCCGTATTCGGTGACGGTCGCGCCTTTCGTATCGGTCTGGACCAGCTTTTTGACTTCCCCGGCCATGTAAGCCTGATGATCAGCGGAGACGGAGGAGCCATATTTGAAGACGATCTCCGCGGCCTCGGCCGGGTTTTCGCTCGCATAAGCCCAGCCCTTCATGCTGGCGGAGAGGAAAGCCTTGACCGTATTCGGATTCGCTTCGGCAAATGCCTTCGAGGTGAAAAGGTTGTCCTCGAGCATGGCCACACCTTCCTCGTTCATATCGATGTACCTCACGGTGTCGCCATACTTGTAGCCGCCATCGTACGCATTCTTCACCAGGCCGAGCTCGTTGTAGGTCATCGCGGAGGCGAGCAGGATGGAATCGTCATCAAAGCCGTCCATGTCGAACGCCTGTGAGAGGAACGTGGTGGGTTGTCCGTATTTCGACAGCAGTGCCTGGATTTCATACTCATTGCCCAGCCCCCAGTTGCCCACCATGCCTTTGGTGGCGGCATCAATGACGATGCTTTCCACACTGGCATCAGCCATATAGTAGGGCCCTTCGGCTACGGCATCGGGTGTCGGATCCGTGCTGGCTGCTTCCGGTGTCGCGGTGGCGGCAACCGACGCGACGGATGCCGAAGCGGATGCCGAGACGGAGGGGGCTGCTGCCGCACCGCAGCCCGTCATGGCTGCAAGGAGCAGCATAATGGCGGTGATGAGGGCGAGTCTCCGTGTTGTCCTGCCTGTGGATGTCTTCTTCATGATGATGGCCTCCTTCTCTGTGATGGGTTTGTCGGTGTGAATGGTGTGTGTGATGCGTGTGTGTATCAAAACCGGAAGCGCTTTCCGGATATGATTGAATCGATGGGTAAGGGAAATGCCCCTTGCGAGGGGGTAGGAGAAAGCCTTGTTCAGACGACGATCCTCTGCCAAAACGGCGCTTCGGCACTGACAGTCAGCTTGTGGTTCTGACCATGCGCGTCTCGACGGCCATCAGGAGGACATACATCACAATCCCCATCAGGCAGGCCACGAAGATGTAGGCCCAGGCGGTGGCGTACTGCGCGAGAACGATGTTTTCCCGAATCTGCCGCCCCACACCGATGATGTATTCCGCGAAATATTCGCTGACCAGTGCGAAGATGACAGAACCGGGCACGCTGACGCGCAGGGCGGTGAAGATATACGGGATGCTGTTGGGCAGCCGGAGCTTGCGGAACACCTCGTACCGGCTGGCCGCCATGGTGTGCATCAGGTCTTCGGAAAACGGTTTGAGTGTGGTGAGGCCCCGGTACGCATTGATGCTCATCACCACCATGGTCATCAGCGTCACCACCAGTATCTTGGCCACCATGCTCCGGATGTTTGCACTGGAACTGACCCCTTTGGTCAGGTTGTTCAGGATGGGCGCAATAGCGATGATGGGAATCGCATTGAAGGCGGATACCACGGACAACCCGCCGACACCCCATTTGGGGAAAACGGCGGCCAGGAGACCCAGCAGATAGCCCAGCAGCGATCCGGCCAACAGACCGGTCAGCGAAACCATCGCGGTGGCGCCGACGTTCTTCATGATTTCCGGCAAATTGTCCGACAGGATGTGGAGGATGCGTGCGGGAAGCGGCAATGTGAAGGTATCCGCTCCAAGCAGATAATGGAGCACCTGCGTCTGCCACAACACCAGCAGGAGCAGACCGAAACCGGCCGGGTACAGGATGGTCTGGAGTCTGTCGCGGTCAATCTTCCTGCGGTTTTTCATCCAGCACCACCTTTCTCGCCCACCGGTGTGGCGCGGCCACCTTCTCCAACAGGGACATCAGGTGGTAACTGAGAATCCCCACAAAGGCACTGAAGAAGACGATTTGCCAAAAGACATAGATGGACATGGCGTGCTTGAGTGATTGGGAGAGCATGGTGCCCAATCCGCCGCCTCCCTGCAGGGTATCCACCAGGATGGAGGCCGTGATGGCCATCGGGGCGGATACCTTCAGCCCGGTGAACAGGTAGGGGATACTCGAGGGAATCAGCAGCTTCCTGTATATTTCCGGGGTGCTGGCCGCCGCGATGTGCATCAGCTCCAGCCTTTCGCGGGGAACCGCCTTGAATCCGGCCAAGGTACTCGTCGCCACGGGATAGAAGGTCAGGATGGCAGCGATCACGACCCGGCTCTTGTCGATGTCCTTTGTGATAGCCAGCACAATGGGGGCCATGCCGAGAATCGGGATCATCTGGATGATCATGAGGTAGGGGAAGGCAATTTTCTCCACAATGCGGAACAGGTTCATCAGCAAGGCCAGCCCGAATCCAACGGCGGCACCGAGCAGGAAGCCCAGACCCGCGCGCCACAGGGTGATGCCGGCGTTTGTCAGCACAATTTCCAGGGCAGTCTGCCGGCCGTTGACCAGTTTGTCGCTGAAGACGGATTCGGCAATCTGCCACAGGTGGGGCAGCACGTTTTCCGGGGTCCGTTTCGTGCCGGCCACAATCGTGGCGCCCACTTCCCACAGCGCAATGAGCACGACCGTCCACAGAACGGTGGCCCAGGGGTTGTTCCGGGAAGACGTGTTTGGCTGCATGCTCACACCCCCTCGAAGCTGCCGCGGACTTTCGCAACCAGCGCGCCGAACTCCGGCGTGTTCTTGATGGCCAGCGTGCGCGGCCGGGGCAGGGCAACGTCCACGATGGCGGAGACCCGCCCGGGATGCGGGGACAACACCACAATGCGATCGGACAGGAATACGGCTTCGGAAATGTTGTGGGTCACAAACAGGATGGTTTTGTGGGTCTTGTTCCAGATGCGGAGCAGATCCTCGTTGAGCTTTTCCTTTGTGAACTCGTCGAGGGCGGAAAACGGTTCGTCCATCAGCAGAATCTCGGGCTTGATGGCCAGTGCCCGTGCGATGCCGACCCGCTGCTGCATGCCGCCGGAGAGTTCGTGGGGATATTTTTTCCCGAAATTGTACAGGCCTACAAGTTCCAGCATTTCTGAAACCATCTGTGTCCGGACATGCTTTGGAAATCCCTTGAGTTCCATTGGCATGCAGACATTGCGACGGACAGTCCGCCAGTCGTACAGTACCGGGTTCTGGAACACGATGCCGAATTTCTTTTCAAGCCTGGTTTCCCGAGGGGTTTTGCCAAGCACGGTGACAGCGCCTGATGTGGGTGGCAGCAAATCGGCGATGGTACGCAGCAGGGTGGTTTTCCCGCAACCGGAGGGCCCCACCAGCGAAACAAATTCTCCCTGCCGGATGGTGAGATTCACATGCTGCAGTGCGACAACGGGTTCCTTCCCCTTTTTGTCCGGAAAATGGACGGACAGGTTTTCCACTTTGATTTCCGTGTCCGGTGCATCCGCCAGCATGGTGGCGGCGCCTCCGGCCAGCGCGTCCAGACTGCTCCTCTTCTTAGCAAACATGGGGAACCTCCTCTGCGCACTTGTCGCGCAGCAGATGCAACTTCTGATCCACAAGGCCAAGGACTTCATCGAGCTTCACGAGTTCCTCGCGCAGCTGTGTTTCCGTGATGATCAGCGGTGGCGCCACCAGGATCATGTTTTCATGGGTATAGGTCATGAAGCCGCGTGCCGCAAGTTGGCGGTTGATGCCGGGCATGACCCCTTCCGGATCCTGCCCGTAGGGGACGATCGGTTCGCGTGTTTCCTTGTTCCGAACCAGCTCGATGGCGGAGAACAAGCCGATATAACGGACATCGCCGACACAGGCATGCGTGGATTTCATCTCTTCGAGCCTTTGACCGAGCACGGTGCCGGTTTTTTGCACGTTGTCCAGTATGTCAAGCCGCTCGTATTCCCCAATACAGGCCAATCCTGCCGCGCAGCCGAGGGGGTGGCCGCTGTAGGTCAGGCCGCAGGAGAGGACATTGTCGTCAAAATGATCCGCAATCCTTTGGTTTACCACCACACCGCCCAATGGCACATACCCGCAGGTGACGCCTTTGGCGAAGGTGACCATGTCCGGCTGAATGCCGTAATGTTCAAAGGCGAACATTTTTCCGGTGCGGCACCAGCCTGTCATCACCTCGTCAAGTATCAGCAGAATGCCGTATTTGTTACACAGGGCACGGACGCCTGGCAGATAACCGTCGGGGGGAATCAGCACCCCGTTTGAACCCGTGATGGTTTCCAGTACGATGGCAGCGATGGATTCCCGCCCTTCATACTGGATTTGCTCCTCCAGCTTTGTCAGGTAGAATTTTGTGGCATCCGCTTCAGAAGCGAAGGTGACAGCTTCCCGGTATACGTAGGGATCCCAGAATTTCACGAATCCGGGAATGCCCGGTTCCGTCCCGAACCGCCGGGGTTCCCCGGTGAGGTTGCCTGCGCCAAAGGAAGAACCATGATAACTACGATACCGGCTGAGAATCTTGTTTCGCCCCGTCACCATACGCGCCATTTTCACCGCGTTTTCGTTGGCGTCCGCGCCGGCGTTGGTAAAGAACACCTTGGCCATGTTGTCCGGCATCAATTCCACGATGCGGCGGGCAAGGGCGGCCCGGGATGCGGCACCGTAGGAGGGAGACACAAAGCAGTAGGTTTCCGCCTGTTCCTTGATGGCCTCGATGATCGCCCGGTTCCCGAACCCAAGGTTCAGGTTGACCAGCTGGGAGGACATGTCCGTGTACCGGGTGCCCTTGTCATCCCAGAAGTAGATGCCTTCGGCCTTCTCCACAGGGATAGGGTTCAGATTGGCTTGCCGGTTCCAGGACTGCAGGTTGTAGGATTTCAAATTGTGACGGATCATCTCTCCGTTCATGCACACCTCTCCCGAATGAAAACAGCGAGGGTCACCCTGTTGGGGCGCCCTCGCCGTCTTGCCGTTTCTGTTCTGCCGTGCTGTTGCTGTGCTGTTTGTGTGCTGCCACCGGGGAAAGCTTCCGTTCCCCGGTGACAGGTTTTTCAATAGGTTCAGTCTATGCCCGAAAAGGTAAAAATGCAAGAAACAGAGTAACAAGCTTCATTGTGCTCGCGCACAAACGCAAAAAGAACCGCTTACACGGCGTATAATCGGCAATAATGATTGAGAAGACAAGTAACTTGTGCAAGAACACGAAATTGCTATTGCAAAACTCAGGATATCTCACGGACGCGCAAGGCCAGTGAAAACACAACTTTTCCGTTGATGGATGACGGGTCAATGCCTGTCAAGGTCTCGATCCGTCGCAGCGCGTTCGTGACCGTGTTCCGATGGACGAAGTGCTTTTCCGCCACCGCTTGCAGGCTGCCTTCCAATGCGAGGTAATCCTTCAACAGAGCGCAAAGACTGGCGCCGTTTTCCGCATCGAAGGCGTCCAGCCTGCCAAGCACATCCGTATGGTATTGCTTGAGGACGGATTTGTCTTTGACTGCGTACAGTATTTTCAGCAGGCCAAGCTGTTCGTAACGAACCAGAGACTCTCTTCCCTTGCGCGCGGCATCCAATGCGGCCATCGCCTTTTCGAAGTTGCCGATTTGATCGCACAGACCGGGGAGGTTCGGGCTGAGGCCCATGCGGAGGTGCAGGGTCGGCAGGCGGTACGCGGCCTCCTGCATGAAATGCATGACAAAGCTGTCGATGTCGTCATCAGGAAAATTCGACAGGAGAAACACGCGCGCGTCATGGTAGGTGAAGCTGACATGCAACCCACCCATCTCCCGTGCCTTGCGTTCAGCGATGTTTTTGAGCACCAGCCGAACCGCTTCCGGATCCCCTGGCTCGTCGGGCTGTACGCATACAAAGCAATACTGTGCGTTGCGCTGGAAGCCATGACGTTCCATGAGCAACACCTGCGGCTCCTGCTCCCCCACATGGAACAGCAGGTTTTTCATGGCGGTCATGATGGACTGTTCGGTCTGTTCCGCCTGGATGAGTCGCTGGCAGAAATCACGGGTCATATCGACCATCCGTGTTTCCCAGGGGATCGTGAACAAGGGAAGACCAGCCTTGTCACAGAGTGCGGAGACTTCGGCCGGAATCTCGGTGGTATGCGGCCCAAGATTGACAACAAAGGCACTGGCGCCGGCGGAAAGCAGTTTATGAACGAATCCGGACAGCCAGTCGTGTCGCCGGTTCAGAATGCCGGCCGTGAAGACAAGCTCTCCGCCATGCAGAAACGCGCTCGCGTCATCATCCTCGATGATGTGCACCCAGTGCACCAGATTGCCCAAGCCTTCCCGTCCGGCGATCAGCTTCATCTGATACAGATAGGCGCCGTTGTTGAAGAGTGTTTTTACTGTCACGGCCATAGGCTCCCCCTGTCAACTGATGCCGGAAATGAGCGGATTATCCCTCCATAAAGGAATCAAGCCGTTCCAGCTCCGGTGCGTAGGCTGTCATGCCGTGTTCGCCGATGTCCAGGCCTTCCACCTGCTCCAGATCGGAGATGCGCAGGCCCAGGATGGCACGCAGGGAAATGAAGACGATACCGGCCAGTGCCATGGCCATGAGTCCCGCGGAAAAAACGCCCAAGGTTTGGACACCAATCATCCGGAAGCCGCCGCCATAAAGCAGGCCGCCGTCCGTGGCGAACACTCCGACGAGGATGGTACCCAGTGTGCCGCTGACACCATGGACAGAAATGGCGCCGACCGGATCGTCAATGCGAACACGCTTGTCAAAGAATTCAACGGCAAAGATCATGATGCCGCCCGCCAGCAGGCCGATGACAATCGCACCGAGCGGGGACACGACAGCGCAACCTGCGGTAATGGCGACCAGACCGGCCAGATTGCCGTTGAGGGTCAGGGAGACGTCCGGCTTTCCATACTTCACCCAACTGATGATCATGGACGAAACGGCCGCGGCGGCACCGGCCAGCACGGTGGTCACCGCGATTCGGGCGATGGCGTCCGTCGTGCCGTCGAGTGTGGAGCCGCAGTTGAAGCCGAACCAGCCGAACCACAGCAGCAGCACGCCCAGTGCGCCCAGCGGAATACTGTGGGCCGGGATGATGTTGGCTGTTCCGTCCTTGGCATACTTGCCAAGCCGTGGGCCGACCAGAAATGCGCCGATCAGCGCGGAGAAGCCGCCCACCGCATGGACCACGGTGGAACCTGCGAAATCAATGAAACCAAGCTTTGCCAGCCAGCCGTCCCCGCTCCAGATCCAGTGGCCAATCATGGGATAGGTGAAGCCGCAAATGAGGATGGTGAAGACGAGATAGGTGATGAACTTGGTCCGCTCCGCCATGGCCCCGGACACGATGGTGGCGCAGGTGGCGGCAAAAACCGCCTGAAAGAAGAAGAACGCATAGGTGGGAAGTCCGGCGGCCTCGGAGCCGACACCGCCGAGCAGGAAGCCACTGATACCGATGATGCCGGAGGCGTCATTCCCGAACATGAAGGCATACCCGACGAAGTAGTACATCAGGATGCCGATGGAGACGGTCATGAAATTCTTCATGATGATGTTGACGCTGTTTTTCGCCTGTGTGAACCCGGTTTCCACCATGGTAAAGCCGGCGTGCATCAAAAAGACAAGAAAGGCCGACAACAGTACCCATATGGTGGAGATGGCAGTGGCGTTTGTTTCCGGGGTTGCGCCGTCTGCCGCGAACACAGCGGGTGCGGCAATCATCATCAACAGAACGAGGACAAAGAAAGAGACAATCATTTTCTGGGTGCGTTTCATCTTGTTTCCCTCCGCATGGTTACGGGCGCATTTCGCTGCTGATTGTCCTGGAAAATCAGAAACGCCGCAGACGCTCCTGAAGGAGGTCTGCGGCGTCATTGCCACAAAAGTGCCCGTATGTGGTTGTTTGGTTCTGAACGCACCGGTTTGTTTTTCAGGGAATCGTCAGTTCACCACGGCGTGAATCATATCATGTCCTTATGGTGTTTCGCAAGGGGCATGGCGGCGCGTTTTCCATCATGGACGCGTCCGGAAGGATCGATGTGCACGCGATGAACGCAATGAACAGCATGATGTGTTGGTGGGGAAGTGACTGTTGACATTTACTCTTTTTGGCGTATGATTGGTGGCAGTGATTCGGTGCAGATGCATCGGAACGGCGAAGGCGCCCCTACCGGAAATCCGGTATGGGCGTTTTCTGTTTGTCGGGATTTGCAGTTCACCACAGAACGCACCCGGACCGGACCGATCAATGCTGTCAGCGCCTGTTTTGCGGGCTTTTCCGAATCGGAGCACAGGGAGGAATGGATTCATGAAGATGGTTGTCGCAATCATACGCCCCGAAGCACTGGACAATGTGAAAGCAACCTTGTTCGACGCGGAAATTCATAAAATGACGGTCAGCCCGGTCAAGGGTTGCGGTCAGCAGAAGGGGTATACTGAAAATTACAGGGGCAGCATCAAAACCGTCAATCTGTTGCCCAAAATTCGTGTTGAAATCGTCGTGAATGACGCATTCGTACAGCCGACCATTGATGCCATCATCCGTGCAGCCCGCAGCGGCAACATTGGAGATGGTAAAATCTTTGTCATGCCGGTAGAACAGGTCTATCGCATTCGAACAGGAGAGTCCGGAGAAGAGGCCATCGGTTGATGTACATTCACATGCGCGCGCCCATTGACCCTTAATCGGACTGCCGTTCGGCACGCGTTTCGCGCTGGAATTGCGAAGGGGAGACGCCGATGTTTTTGCGAAACACCTTGCTGAAATAGTTTGCGTCCCGATAACCAACCAATGCCGCTGTGTCAAGCACACTTCGATTTGTCGTGCGTAGCAGTGCCTGTGCTCTTGTGATGCACACCGATTCGATGTATTCGGATAATCGCATGCCAACACGTTGCCGGAACAGCTGGGAGAGATAGGTGGGATTCAGATGTGCGATGTCGCCAAGTCTGTCAGCGCCAGAGGTTGTTCATAATGCTGATTGATGTGGTGACACACTTTCTCGATGGGATCTCCCTGCCCCGAACAAGCTTCCTCCGAGGCAAACTGTGGTGCCACTGGCAGCATGGCATCGCTTTCGTTGTCCAGACTCGCGATCACCCGCGCAAGCGCGGCTTCCAGTTCTTTTTCATCCACCGGTTTTTGGATGTAGTCACTGACACCTTGCTGAATGGCCTGCCCGGCATAGGTGAAATCATCTGGGCGTCCGCCGAATCACAGGAGATGGCGCCCACTTCGCCGGACATGCACGAGGAATTCCTGATGCAGTACGAGCGCCGGGTGCTCGAGCCCTTCGGATTGAACGGGTACGGGTGCTGCGAGGATCTCACGCGCAAGCTCGACAATGTCTTCAGGATCCCCAACCTGCGCCGCATTTCCATTTCGCCTTGGGCACAGGTGGCGGCCTGCGCCGAAAAGCTTGGAAATCGGTACATCTGTTCCCGCAAGCCGCAGCCATCCCACCTGGTCGGAGATTTTGACGGGGAGGTCATCCGCAGGGAAATCCGGGAAACCGTGGAAGCCGCCAGGCGAAACCGGTGCGTGTTGGAAATGATCCTCAAGGACACGCACACCTGCCAGCACAGACCGGAACGGTTCACTGAATGGACCCGCATTGCCCGGGAAGAGATTGACCGCGCGTATGGCGGGTGAGCCATTGGCTTGGGGAGAGGCCGCGGTCCGGTGGGATCAAGGTACATCGTGGTATCTCAGCCCGGCGGGATCAAGGTGCAGCGAGATATCGCAGCCCCGTAAACTCAAGCCTTGCGCGAAATCTCAAAGCCCAGTGAGGTGATGTGCCGGAGGGTTTCCATGGAAGTCTGCCGGTCGTAATCCTTTTCAGACTCCGACAGCACGTCGTACGGCACCAGCCCCGGATGTGTTTTCAGCTGGTCATCACGCACGGGACCGTATTGCCAGCCTTCGGCCATGCGGCCCTGGGACCAGACTTCGTGCGTGTTGCGGGCCAGAGTTTCCGCCAGCGCGACGATATCCGGAGACAGCATGGTGTCTGTGGTGGAAACAGGACTGGGTTGATACGTCGGCGGGGTTGCCGCTTGCGTGCGGTCAGGGAGGGCAGCGTCTGGCTTCACGCGGCGTTTCCGCTCTTTTCGCGCGCCCATGGCTTGGAGGGGTCTGACCCCGTCCAGGGCGACTCGAAGCATGGCAGGCCCAATGCGGACAATCTGTTCGTCCTGTCTGGCGAAATCCTTATGGGAACCACCAATGCCGGTTTCGAGCTGGAGCCGGTTGACGAATTCGGAGACTTCTGACAGGTCTTCCCATGGGACCAGACAGGGATGAAGCCTGGCCAAATCGTGCTTGTGATGCCCCACTTCCTTCAGATAACGCGCGGTGGCGTGCGCGTCGGCCACCCGGTAACCTTCCGTACGGACATACGCGTTCCAGCGCGCATGCTCAAGCTGCAGCTGTTGCCCAAAGGAGTCAGAATCCTTCAGCGCCTTCTCATAGCGCGCCACCATGTCCGCGGTGGGCGCGTTTGCCCAGTCCATGCCGGGCAGGTGCCCCAGCAGGGCGTACATTTTGTACTTGAGGTGCAGTGCGGTGGCCAGGGAGGATTTGTGTTCATAGGCCTGCTGCCAATAGGCCAGTGTCGCCTTGTCCTGATCTGTCCGCGACGCGTCATCGGAGGCTTCAAGGCATCCGCTGTATGCCAGATGCACCGCAAGCCCCAGCCGTTCGAGCAGATTGTCCACCAGATTGTCATGACGGTACAGATCGCGGATGGATCCATACGCGTGAATGTTCATCGGCCCACCCCGCCGTTCGGACAGCGTTTCGGCAATGGCTTCACGGGTCTCGCTCTCCATGTGCGCGACGATGACGGGCGCGCGCGGCCCATGCGGATCTGGGGACAGCACGGCCTGTCGGGCCAGCAGTCTGCGGATGGTCACCGCGGTGGACAGATTGCGCTCGTCATCACCAAGCGCGACAAATACATGGGTGATGGGGTCAGACCCCGCCAGCAAGTCCGCGAAGGCTTTTGAGGCGATGTCGGCCTGCAGGAAGGAAACGCTCAGGTTGCTGTCCGGGGAGGGGAGCTGAAGCTCCGGACACTCGAAGGCAAAACGATCACGGCTGCGATCCGCCTCCCTGTCCACCACCTGGATATGAAGCGGTTGGTTTGGCAACTGCCCGCACCAGCAGGCTGCCTTGAGCATTTCGTATCCGGTCTTGCCGCAGCCGGCAACCAGCAGATGAATGCCTTGCGTGCCAGGTTCGGGAAGAAGCGGGTAGCGATCCAGCACACGCTGAACCACCATCAGCGGCTCATGGATAAGGTGAACCCGCAACACGCCCTTGTCAAGGGAGTCGAGGATCAACTCGTCCGCCGCGCGGTCGGACCGGACGAAAAGCGCCGTGTTGCAGCGGTGGCGGTGCCGGTCAACCAGCGCGATGGCTTGTTCCAGATTCTGATCCGGGTTGTCGTCCATCATATACAGATGCAGGGGTGCCTTGCGCGCTGCCCGCAACAGTGTGATGTCCACAGGCAGAAAAAGGGCATGGATGGTTTCCGCGCGGGCAACCCACTCAAGCCGGTTCGCCCGTGCCTGTGAATAGGGGATCGTGAAGATGATCATGCGGCGTTGGCCGGGTGTGCCCGCCATGTCTTCCGCAAGCGCAAGGGTTCGCTCGTTGAGGGTGGAGAAGGCATGAATGTCCTTCCCGCGTGTGAAGAGCGCCCGCAGGCGAAAGGTGGTGTCCTTGAGCAGGGACAGGATGACCCCGATGACCAGCAGCGGGGAGACCAGGTGCAGGAAGGCGAAATACAGCACCATCAGGTTGGTCAGCAAAGTGTGGCTGCCTGTGATGGCAAGAATTTGGCGGCTGATGCCGGTGAAGTCGCGGTTGAAGAAGACAGCCTGAAACGTGGTGATGACAGCGACGATGGCGGCAGACACGAGATCATGGCCTTCGGAAATGGCCAGGGGCACACTGGCGACAAACAGGGCGCAGAACACACCGGCGGAAAACAGCAGGGCAGGGGCCGCGCCGCGGACTGGCTGCTGTTGCCGCCGTTTCCGCAACGCCAGCAGCACACCGGTCAACAGAATGACAACGGATGCCGTTGTGCAGACGACTTGGAGTGTGCGCAAAAATTCCTCTCCCATACAACCTCCGTGTACAACCCTGGATTGGTCATGCCCTTCAGGCGGAGACCCCGTTCAGGTGTTTGTCGAGGAAGCCCGACACCGCGCCTCGATACCCCTCCGGGTCCGTGCGGTACGCCATGCCGTGCCCCGCCCCTTCCACCAGGAACAATTCCTTTTCGGATGTGCAGGCTTCGTACAGCTCGTGCGCCATCGCGGTGGGGACGAAGGTGTCCTCCGTGCCATGAATGAACAGAATGGGGACCTGGCACAGTTTCACCTGTTCGAGCGCGGAGGCCTCCTCAAAGCCATATCCCGCAAGATAACGCGTGACCAGGCTTGTTGTCTGGATCAGGGGCGTGGCCGGCAGATGATACATGCGCTTGAGCTGGAACGCGAGCTGATCGTGGGCGGAGGTGTAGCCGCAATCCTCAATGATGGCGCGGACCTGCGCCGGCAGCGGCTCGCCGCCGGCCATCAGCACGGTGGCGCCGCCCATGGAGATGCCGAAGAGCACCAGCTGACATGCCTCGCCCACCCGGCTGATGACGGGCTGGGTCCATTGAAGGATGTCGAGCCGGTCATGCCATCCGAATCCGATGTAATCACCGCCGCTGTCCCCGTGGCCCCGGGCGTCCGGCATCAGCACATGAAATCCGAGTTCATGGAACAGGCGCGCGAACGCAGCCATGTCGCTGCCACGGCTGCTGTAGCCATGCGCGAGAATCGCGGCGTTTCGGGAACTGCCGGCAACGGGCATCCAGCGGGCGGACAGAGACAGGCCATCTTCGCTGATGATGGACCAGGCTTCGGTGGGTTGTCCGGCCAGCCACAGGCTGTCCTCGTGTCCCTTGCTGTCCGGGCCGCCGCCCGCGCCGGAAAAGACACCGGTATCGGCGGGTTGCCCCGACGGATCGCCGGTGGATGCGTCCCCGGATGCCATGGCGCCCGGATGCGACGGGGGTGCGGCGCGTTTTCTGTCCTGCAGTTCCCGCATGTGGGGCAGATCCGGACTCTTTTGAAGAAACCGTTTTTCGTTGCGCCGAACCGACAGATGATAAAAGTACAGGCTCGCGCCGGTGATGGCGCCGGCCGCGGCCAGCGCCATGCCGCCAAGTCCAATCAGCAGTCCGCGTGTGGTTTTGTTCATCGTGATGCCTCCGATTGCTGTCCGGTGAGCCCGCCTGCCGCATTCAGTGGAAAGGCGCGGTGTGGTTTCTTCACAGGGAACATGATATCATACCTGCCCGTAAAAGGATGACGGGAGTACTAATACCCGATGGCGCGTTTTTCAGAGCTTTCCACGCGCAGGATGTCAGGGTCGGCTGTTGCCAGGGTGAAGTCTGCGGGTTCGAAGGTCAGCGGTCCGGCGGAGACCGACTGTTCTTGGGTTTGCGCGGCCTGACGCAGCATCGCCTTGAGCTGTACCCGCTCGGCGAGATTGCGTGCAAAGCGGGCGTTCCCGAAGTGCGGGTTGTTCAGCCGTTCTTCCGGCAGGGATTTGAACCAGTTTCGGGCCAGGTCACCGAAGACGGCCGTCGGCGTCCCCTGCCGCGACAACATGGACAGGAAAATGTCCGCGAGGGAATCCCTGTCGTATGACGGGAAATGCAGCCGGTACGGAATGCGCGCGGCCAGTCCCGGGTTGACGCGCAGGAAACGATCCATCTCCTCTTGGTACCCGGCGAGGATCACAATGAGCCGTTCCCGGTTGTTTTCCATTTCCGCAATCAGCGCGCCAATGGCCTCACGCCCAAAATCCTTACCCATGACGGTATCCTCGCCGAGGGACAACAGATAGGCTTCGTCAATGAAGAGGATGGAACCGTAGGCGGACCGGCAGACGGAGATGGTTTTCGGGCCGGTCTGGCCCACATACTGCCCCACGAGATCAAACCGGTTTACTTCAAGCAGCTCCCCGTTCGGCAGCAATCCCCCTTCCCGGAACAGTTGGCCCGCAATCCGAGCCAGTTCGGTTTTTCCGGTTCCGGGGTTGCCGGTGAACATCATGTGCAGACAGGGTGTTTCGCCGGATCCGGACTGTTGGGAGAGGGTTCTCGCCATCCGCGCGGCCTGGACAATTTCAAGGAGCTGCCGCTTCAGGGGATCCATGCCGACCATGGCATCCAGGCGTTCACGCGCGCTCATGGCATCCCGCGGGGCGGAGGGACTGATGACCGATTGGATGACGTCCAGGTTCATCGACTCCAACCGGTTTTGGGTGTCCCTTTCGGGATGTGCGGCAATCTGGGTCAGAGCCAGTTCGTCTGCCAGATTGTCCAGGGACCGCATCCCGTGGTACCGTCCGGCCCCCTTGAGGGTGAACATCCAACGCTGCAGCAACGGGCCGGCTTCCTCCGGCAGGTGGTAGCCGAAGCCCTTCATGCGGCTGCGAAGTAGGCTGAACAGCAAGGCCGGGTCGGGCTGGGGGAACCGGATGAGATCGACCGGGAGCCTGTCTGCCAGCCGCTGGCGGATGCGATCGAGCGCGGGATCATCCAGCAGCGGCACCACGAAGACATACCGGTTGGCCGGCGTGTGGCGCACGCATTGATCGAGCAGGCGCTGGAACCACACGTCGTCGAACCTGTCCACCCAGTCTGTCAAATCTATGGCGAACAGGCCCGGTTTGTCATCCTCAATGTCCATCTTGACCAAATCGTAGGCCTCGCGCCTGTTGTGGGTGAGGTGTTCGCTGTATGCCATGCGCAAGGTTGCGTGGTGGAGCGGGGTGAAGCCATCCTCGTCGCCCGGGAACAGCCCGGCGGCCGCCAGATAGGCATGCAGCGCGTCCAAGGTGGTGGTCAGCCCGTTGCCCGGATCTATCGCGAACAACAGATGCGTCATGGGAAAATGAGGCGCCGTCCGCCAGGCAACAAGCTGTGGCCGGATGTGCTCCAGTGCTTCCACCCATGCCTTGAATTCCGTGGCGCCGACCAACCCGCGGATGTGCGCGAGCGCATGTTTGCGCCGGTTGTCCCCCTCACTGGGACGGTATCGGTTGTCCTGATCGCTTTTCGCCATGGGCGAATCCTCCCTTGCCCGGACGACGATGGAAGCCGGCCGGGGACGTGATCACAAATTGGGCAGGCAACGGGCTGAACATGGGTCAGTACCCGAGCCGACGGTCCGTTCCGCCGCTGCCTTCCGGCTGCAGCCGCACTTCCGCCAGCGCGCTTTCCACGTCGATGGGCAGGATGTCCGGCGGCCCGGTCCAGTCTGTCTCCGATTGCCCGGCGCGCAGCATGGCCTTCATCCGGATCCGCTCGGTCAGGTTTCTGACATGACGGGCATTTCCAAAATCGCGCTGGAGAAGGAATTGTGCGGGCAGACCCTGGAAATGGCTTGTCAGGAGCGCGGCGGCTTCCGGGGCCAGCGCCTGGCCAAGGGACAACTGCCGGATGGCGATGCGCGCGAGCACATCCCGGTCATACGCCTCGAAGTGCAGCTGATGCGGCACACGGTCCCGCAGCCCGGGATTCATCCGGAACAGGTTTTCCATTTCCTCCTTGTAGCCGGCCAGAATGACCATCAGCCTGTCCCGTTGATTTTCCATCTCCGCAATCAGCGCGCCCAGCGCCTCACGGCCAAAGTCGCCGTTGTCTCCGTCACCGTTTCCGGATGCCAGCAGATACGCCTCATCGATGAACAGGATGGAACCGATGGCCGAACGGCACAACTGGATGGTCTTCGGTCCGGTTTGGCCGATATACTGGCCTACCATGTCGAACCGGGTTGCCTCGATGAGATCTCCCTGCGGGAGCAGCTTCTCCTCCCGCAGGATTTGTCCCAGAATGCGGGCCACCTCGGTCTTTCCGGTTCCGGGCGGTCCTGTGAACAGCATGTGCAGGCAGGGAGGCTCGGTGGTCTCGCCCCGATCGTGCGCGGATCGTTGCAGCCGGAGCGCGCTGATGATTTCCCGCAGCCGCCGCTTGATGGACTGCAGCCCCTCCAGGGCATCCAGGCGCTCGAAGCCGGTTGGGGATGCGGGGGAGGCATTGCCGGGGCCGTCTACGGAAAAATCCCGGTGCGAAATGATTCTGGCATCGGGGGATTTTGTGTGGCCGGTCTCCGGACCGGTTTCGTGCTGGAGCTTGCGGATCAGCAATTCCGTCACGAGCTTGTGGGCGGTACGGATGCCATAAAACCGCAGGTCGTGGCGTTCCGCGCGAAGCAGCCGCGCGAAGCCCTCGTTGGCGGACTCGTCCCATTCGCAGCCGTACAGCTTGAACCGGCTCCGTGCCACATCGGTCAACGCCTGGTCCGTATGGGGTGGAAAGGGAATGACGCGGACGTTGAGTTGATCGGACAGGCGGGCATGCACGCGGGAGAGTATGCCCGGATCCACAAAGGGAATGATGAACACGAACTGGATGCGGTGCCGCAGCTTCGCGCAGCCCTCAAGCACCCGTGTGAACTGGGGTGTGTGCAGCCGATCGAGCCAATGGGACATGTGGATGCCCAGCACACCCGGCTGTTCGTCCGCGAGACCGTCGACAAACTGCTTCACATCGATGTCAAAATCCGTGGCGCCGGTGGATTCGTCCGGCAGCCATTTCTCCCCAAATTGCCAGGTCTCGCCATACGGACCTTTCTCGCCGCCATAGGGACCATCCAGCGCCATCAGCCCGGACAGATGTCGGAGCGCCGTGGTGCAGCCGCACCCGGGATCGATGGCGAACAGCAGGTGCTCCACAGGCCCCTCGGGATTCGCGCGGAAGGGGCGCAGCAGGGGACGCATGCGGACCCATTCATCCAGGTAGGCCTTGTAGGGGGCCGCCCCGGCCAATTGGCCGACAGCCGCCATGATGTCTCCGATGGCGTCCCCATGGGGATCGGATGCGAGCCGGTTGCCGAAGCGGAAAGCGGTGTCCCCGGGTTGCGTTTCCTGATCCCCGGTTTCGCTGGGTGATGCCGCCGAATCGGTCTCATCATCCCCATTGAAAGGCGTTGCTGAATCGTTCTCATCATCCGTGCCGTTGGGCGTCGCCGAATCGTCTTCAGCATCCGCGCCGGAAAGCATCAATGGATTCTCCCCGGTGGCGGGATTTGATTTGACGCGCAGGCGCCGGGGATCTTCGGAAAGCCGGGACAGCAGGGTGTCAATCACCCGATCGATATTGGGCGTGTGGCGGAGAACGGCGAAGTAGGTGTCATCCTCATCCGTTGGCGCGCCTTCCGTTTCACAAACATAGATCATTTCTCTTGTCCGGAGCAGTGCGCGCAGTTCCGGATGAATGCTGGTGCACACCACCGCATGATCCGGATCCTTCCACAGCAGGCCGTGCTCGCCGCCCATGTAGTGGAAGGTTGCGGTTTCCGAAGGGTTGTCAGCTGTTTGCGTCGGCCTGCCCATGATAAAAGGGATGTGGAAGAGCAGATCATCCCCGTCGTTGCGCAGAATGTCATATTCGTTGAGTACAAGCGCTGTTGCGGCCAGTTGTTCCACATCCGCCATTGTCAGGGGGTCCGCATTGTGTCGCGTGATTTCCTTGTCCGGCATGTTTGTTCCTTTCCTCATGAAGCAGCGGGATCAGCCCAACGACTAAAAACCGATGGGCTGACGTATCCTGTCGCGGTTCAGGGATTGCAGGTCTTCTTCTGCCAGAACCTGCTCAAAATCGGAAACGCACAGGCAGAGCGGCGCGTGCTGGGGAATCAGCTGCGTGCGCATCAGCGCCTTGATGACAGTCCGTTCCACCAGGTTGCGGACAAAACGGGCGTTTCCAAATTCGCGGGAGGACAGGAAGGCGTCCGGCAGCGTGTGAAGGTATTGCTTCACCCTTGCCGCAAGGGCCTCATCCGAAACCCCCTTTTTCGCGATCATGCCAAGGTAGAGCGCAAGAAGCTCCTCCCGGGTATAGTGCGGGAAATGGAGCATATGCGGGATGCGATCCCGCAAGCCCGGATTGAGCCGATACAAGGATTCCATTTCTTCCCGGTAACCGGCCAGAATGACAATGAAGCGGTCCCGATGGTTTTCCATCTCCGCGATCAGCGCGCCCAGCGCCTCCTGGCCAAAGTCCCGGCTTGAACCCGCATCTTCATGCGCTGCCAGCTGATAGGCCTCGTCGACAAACAGCACGGAACCCATCGCGGCCTGACAGACGGCCATGGTGCGCGGCCCCGTATGGCCGATGCATTGGCCCACCAGATCGTACCGGTTGGTTTCGAGCAGATCGCCCACGGGCAGCAGTCCCTCTTCCCGAAGTATCCGGCCAAAGAGGCGGGCCACCTCGGTTTTTCCTGTTCCCGGGCCGCCTGTGAACAGCAGGTGATGGCAAGGACGGTGCCGTTCTCCCCATGCCGCGGTTCCACCGTAATCCCTGGTGAGTTTCATGGTTTCGATGATTTCCATCAACTGCGCCTTGACATGGTGCAGTCCGACCAGGCTGTGGAGCTGTGCCAACCCGGAGATGTTTTCCGTCCCGGCTGGCGGCTGCCAGAGGGGCGGGGCCGGCAGGAAGTCCGCTTCTGTTGCCTGCCAGGCGGGGCTGGAGGCGTTTGGCGCAACCGCGTTGCGGGCCCGCGCGAGCTGCAGCTCCGTCACCAGCTTCATGGCTGTGGCACGGCCGTGAAAACGGCCGTCGCTGCGCTCCCGGATCAACAGATGACGGAAATGGGGATGCAGATCCGGGGGACATGTGATGCCACAGGCATTCAGCCGCTGTACGGCCAGGTGGGTGAGGGCGTCGTCGGTGGCTGGCGCCAGCTGGATGAGCCGGATGGGAAGGTGCTCGGCCAGCTGCAGGCGGACGCGTTCCAATGCAGCCGGTTCGAGTGCCGGGACAAAGAAGACGAAAAGGAACTGGCGCTGTTTCTCCCGGCACCAGGACATCAGCTTTCTGAAGGGAGACGCGTCCATGCGGCCCGGCCAATCGTCGATGGTGAGTCCGACCAGTGCGCTGTCATAGTATTTCAGATCCTCTTCGAGCTCTGTAAAGGGCATGTCTTCCGGAATGACGGAGGAGACCGGCTCTGCGAACACCTTCTCGAACAGGCGACAGGCATGCGGCTGGATTTTCCGGCTCCCCGGATACAGACGGCTTTCCTTCAGGAATGCGTGAAAATGGGCAAGCAGCGTGCTGCGCCCTTCTCCCGGATTGAGGGAAACCAACAGATGACGTTGCGGAAACACACCGGTTTTGTCCCATGCGCGCAATGGCTGCCGGATGGCTGCCAGTTCCTGAAGGTGACGGTGGAATGGCGTGAATCCATCCAGTTGGGAAACCGCTTCCAAAACGCGTGCGGTGTCTTCCCGCATGTGTTCCTCACGGCTGACGTGCTGTGTCTTTTTTGCCATGGTCATCCATCCTTTGGCAATGATGGACGGCATGGAGGCCGGCCATCATGTAATCGGGACAGAAGCATCTTCCGCAGACTTCCTGTCCACCCAAACCTTTCATATCATATTACTCCGGCCGTTGAATGTCCAAAACAATTTCATCCTGAATGATTCTCTCACAACGGCAGGAGTTATGACCGTTTCGGATATTTTGACGCCACCGCAATAACATGAAAAGGGGGATGAAAGTCCACCGCCATGACAGGCTCAAAGACGGAAGGATTGCGGCACGGGGGGCGGTCGTGCAGCGCGATACGGCAATGCAGGACGATACGGCAGTGCAGCGCGATACGGCAGTGCAACGCGGTACGGCAGTGCGGGAAGGTCGCGTCATCACTTCCGGTTCAGCAGCTGCATGTTCCTGGCGAATTGCTCCGGCGTGATGGTCAGGGCGAACAGCTGGGTCACCGCATTGTGATAATAGTCCGCGTCCTTGCTTTCAAGATGGGAGTTCCACCACAGCGTGAAGGTCCTTGCCTCTTGCGTGTTCCGAACCACCTGCAGCACAAGGGGGTCGATCTCCGCCTCGTCAAAGCTGAACGCCCATGTCGGAAGGCCGGCTCCGGCGAGGAAGGCTTCACGGGAATGGTTTTCGGTGATGAACTTGCAGACGTTGACCGCTTCTTGGGGGTGTTTGCTGGCCGAAGCCACGGCAAACATGTCCGCCGCGCCGCCGGTGAAATCGTTGAGATCCCCTTCCCCGCCCAAATCGGGGAACTTCAACGCCAGCACCTTGTCCTTGATTTTGGAGTCTTCCCGTTGAATGTTGCCGGTGACCCAGTTGCCATTGACATACATGGGGATTTTCCCCTCGTAAAAGGGAACTTCCGACTCGTCGCGCGTCAGATCGATCGCGTTGTCTGGAAACGCGCCCAGGGATACCAACTCCTGAAATTTCCGTGCCGCCTCGATGATGCCGGGATCCTCCCAGCTGCCGGTTTTGTTGAGGGCGGCGGCAACGGTTTCATAGCCCGCCTGGCGAACGCTGATGAGATCGAAATACTGGGTGGTGGGCCATTCGTCCTTTGCACCCACGGTCATCGGGGTGATGCCCTTTTCGCGGAAAGCCCGGACAGCGGCCAGAAGTGTTTCGTAGTTGTCGGGGATGGCGACGTTGTGCTGCTCGAACAAATCTGTGTTCACATAGAAAACCGCGCAGGCCAGGGTATAGGGAAGGGCATAGGTCCGGTTGTCGAAGGTGTAGTTCGTCAGTGTTCCCGGGAGAATGCGCGCTTTTGTGCCATCCTGCAAGGCGTCGTCGAGCGGGAGTACGCGGCCGTCGTCCACAAGGTTTTTCAGGATGCCGCCACCCAGATAGTAGAACACATCGGGTAGGCGGTTTGCGGCAGCGGCCGTCTTGATTTTGGTGTCGTGGGATTTCGCGTCACTCTCCTCGACCAGGAGGTTGTAGTTGGGATAAGCCGTTTTCAGGTCATCAAGCACCTTGAGAAAGGGAGCGCGGTTGGCGTCCGTGTCGGAGGCCCAGGGATGCCACAGCGTGATGTCCACCGATTCTTCACCCGACACGGCGGTTTGTCCATTGCCCGTCATGCCACCAGGCGTGCTGACACTGCCGCAACCGGTGATGCCCGACAGCATGGCGCAGACACACAGCAGGCACAGTATTCGGGTGCCCAACCGGCAAAGAGGTGGGACAGAAGCGTTCATGGTGGTTCCTCCCTTGTTTCATGGGCAAGCCACTGAGGCATGATCACAACTATGCCTGCTGGTTGTGTCGGCATTTTTACCGATTCAGGCAAGGCACATGCTGACAATTGACTTTTCCCAATGATCGTTGAAGATGAAACAGGATTCGAATTCCAAAGGTCACCAGTTCACGCATTTGGCAGAAGGAACTGATACATTCCGTCAGAATCACTCGCATATGCGAGTTGTTGCACCGGAATCAAACATAGACAACTGTCAGTTTCAACCGTATCTTGTGTTCAGGAACATGGAACAGGGAAGTGGTAGAAATGTCAACCTGAAAAATGTTTTGACAGCGGCAAATGGATTGGCTATGATGATCTTTGTGCGGTCGAACCATAAATGTCACAAATACCCAACCATCTTGATGATTCCGAAAATCGATTGCGCCTGTCAAACCGCGTTCGGAGGAGAATATGCAATCATGTACGTTGACGATGACAGTTGCCAGGGAATTTGTGCTGTCCCGGCGGGAGGATTCCGAAAAGCCGGTGGACAAAGGCATTGCCTGGATCAAACAGAGACTTGGTGAGAAAGTGACCATCGACTCCGCCACATTGACCGAGTTTGTTGCCACGCTGCGTGTGAATGATCGTGTGGATCTCCCCTTTTTCGTACGTTCCACCGCGCACGAACTGGAAATTGCCATGCGCAAGCTGTATGGCCTGCCGGCAGGCTCGCCGGAGTTTGTCGTATGGGATTCGTTTGTTGCGCCCGCCATGTCGGCGCCTCCATCAGCAGCGCCAACCAAGCCGGCAGCCGCCCGGGAAGTGAAACGTCCGGATTCAAAACGGACGGAATCGGAGCCAAAAAGGACGGAACCGGAGCCGGAATCGGAACAGGAGCAGCCCCGGCATGCCGCCAGACCGGCGTTGCAGGGTGGTGAAATGGCACCGTCTCCCATATCAGGCGAAGCGCCGAACCAGGAGGCTGCGCCCACCATGCCGGTCATTCATAAGCTTTTGGGCGCGGAAGCGTTCAAAACGCTTGCGAAAGAGCTGCAGCAGTTGGCGCCCATCATGCGGGAGCACGGAACGCTTGGCGCGTTCCACTTCCAGAATTATCTGTTTTCCATCGGCGATGGCTGCGGGCTGACCACCGCATTGCACATGTTTGCGGATCTGGTCGGGGAATTGGGGCTCTTCAATTTCAGCGGTGAGAAGAAGGTGCTGGAAATGCGCCTCAGCGCATCCGATTCCGGGAAGGGCGCATCGGAGCTCGAGGAGACAGCCGGGTTGCTGGCCGGGCGCGGGGGTGGTGGGAAGCTCGTGTGCCTGGATGTCAGCGAGTGGATGACCCGGCTGAAGGAGGACGCGTTCCGAAAGTTTCTTGTGCGGCTGGAGGCGCTGGAGGAGAAATACCTGTTTGTGTTCCGTGTTCCCTTTCTGGACAAGGACACACTGGAGGATATTTCGCAAGCGCTGGGCGATGTCCTGTTCATCCGGCCGGTGGTGTTTCCGCCGCTCAACGGTCATGAGCTGGCGGAAGCTGCCCGCCGCGTGGCGGACTATCTTGGATTCGCACTGGAGGCGGACGCCTGGGATTTGTTCAATCGGCGGATGGCACAGGAGAAAAGCGATGGCCGGTTCTATGGCATGAACACGGTGCGCAAGGTGATCCGGGAGATGATCTACCGGACCTATCAGACGAGATTGGGCACAGGGGAAATGGCGTTGGGCCCCATGATCCGCAGCGTGTACGCGTCAGATTTGACGGGGTTCACGCGTGACCAGGAAATCGGCGGCGAGGATGCCCGGACACAGTTGGGCCGTCTGATTGGGCTGGATACGGTGAAACAGCGGATCGACGAGATACTGGCGCAAATCGGGTATGCGCGCCAGCATCCGGAGATGGGGGTTCCCTGCCTGCACATGCGATTTGTCGGCAATCCCGGAACCGGAAAAACTACGGTGGCCAGGCTGCTGGGTCGAATGTTGGCCGAACGGGGCATCCTGCGCAACGGGCTCTTTTTCGAGCATGCCGGCCGGGACTTTTGCGGCCGCTACATCGGGGAAACCGCGCCGAAGACCGCAGCCATCTGCCGTGACGCCTACGGCTCGGTCCTGTTTGTCGACGAGGCGTATTCCCTGTACCGCGGCGAGGAGGATACCCGTGATTACGGGCGGGAAGCGCTGGACACACTCATCGCGGAAATGGAGAATCACCGCTCGGATCTGGTGGTGATCATGGCCGGGTACCCCGATGACATGGACACCCTGATGAAGGGAAATGCCGGGTTGGCCGGGCGCATGCCGTTCCTGATTGAGTTCCCCAATTACGGGCGTGAGGATTTGAAGCGGATCTTCCGGCTGATGGCCGGAAACCGCGCGATCATGGAGGAAGCGTTTCTTGTGCAGGCGGACGTGTGGTTCGACGCTTTGCCGGACGCATTGCTCAACAGCCGCGCGTTCAGCAATGCCCGTTTTGTGCGCAACCTGTTTGAGCGTGTCTGGGGCAAGGCCGCCATGCGCGCGCAGCTCGCGGGAGATCAGGAACTCCGGTTGACGGTGGGGGATTTCCTGGAGGCAACCGGAGACCGTGAGTTCATCGTGCTCAACAAGCCACGGCGCGAGCGCATTGGGTTTCTTGGGTGACATGACAGGCGTTGTCATATGAATTGATGTGGAACGCCGTTGTGGCGTTCAGGGCTGGCCCGATGCGGCCGGAAAGGGACAACAGGATGGAAAACGAAGCAGCCATGAGAAAAGAAGCCGAGATTGTCTATGCCACCGTGCGCAAGGCGCTGGATGAGCGGGAATGGCATTATGATGCCGACGATCAAAAATTGTCCGTGGAATGCGGTGTCCGCGGGGATGATCTGTCGATCCCGCTGAAAATCTTCATTGATGAAAAACGGCAGCGTGTGGTGCTGTATTCCCATATTCCGTTCGACATGGCGGAAGACAAGCGCGTGGAAGGCGCCATTGTGACAGGCATGGCGAGCTACTCACTGGCCGATGGTTGTTTTGACTACAACATGGAGAACGGCGCCATCCTGTTCCGGATGTCAAACAGTTACCGGGAGAGCATACTGGGTGTCGGCCTCATCAATTACATGATCAGCTGCGCGGTGCATACCGTTGATGAATACAACGACAGGTTCCTCATGGTCTCCAAGGGCTTGATGAGCGTGGCGCAGTTCAAGGAGCTTGGGTGAATTCCGAGATTCTCTCTTTGAGCTGGTCCAGCGTTTCGCGCAAGGCGGCCAGCCGGTACGCGGCGGCATCTTCATAAGCCGGCGTTGGCGTCCCGGCCTCCTGCTGCAATTCGGCAGCCTGTGCCTGCAGCCGCTTGGCGCCAACATTCCCGGCGATACCTTTGATTTTGTGGGCGCTTTTAACGACCTCGTTCCACTGTTTGTCGTCGACCAGCTCCTGCAGATGCGGGAACTCCTCCTCCGCCTCCTGCAGGAAGGTTTCCAGAATGGTTTCATACAAATTCCTGCGATTGCCAAGCCGCCGAAGGCCATCCGCCTCATCCAGCAGCGGCAGGGAAAGCATTTCAAGATCGTCATCCATGGGCGTGGCCGTCATGGGCACGTCAGCTGCAGGCGCGTCATCCGCAGGGGTGACGGTTGCCTCTGCCGCAGGCCGGACCCGGCTGATTTCCGCGGACAGGATCTGCAGCAGCTGTTCGGGTTCGAACGGTTTCTGGATGCTGCCCGTGAAACCGGCGGCACGGCAGGATTCGTCCACGCCAGTGATGGCATCGGCGGTCAGTGCGAGGATGGGAATCTGCCCATCCAGCGCCCGGATGCGCGCGGTGGCGTCATATCCGTTCATCTCCGGCATGTGCAGATCCATCAGGATGGCGCTGAAGCTGTTTTGGGAAGCCTTGAACGCGTCGAGCCCCAACTGTCCGTTTTCCGCCAGCACCACACCGGCGCCGGCCTCCTCCAGGATGACCCGGGTGATAAACAGGTTGGTCCTGTTGTCGTCGACCACCAGAATGCGGCACCCCGGCGGGAAATGGATGCCCGCTTCCGGAGCCGGTGCCTGCGACGTCGCGTCGACAGGCAATTGATCCTCGAACAGGGAGAGCATGGCGTTGAAGAGCATGGACGGAATGAGCGGCCTTGAGATGCGGCGCATGCGCAGGTGCCCGGCAGCGCTGGCGTCCGCTTCGCGCCCGCCTTCGGTTCCTTCCGGGGCATCCGGGAATGCGGCCTCCTGCGAGGTGGGCATCAGCAGGATGAAACGCGGTTGATTTCCCGGATGATCCGCAGGGAGAAGGGAAGCGAGGTCTTCCAGCGATTGGTTCGGCAGCGCGGAGAAGTCTGCCAGAACCAGATTGTACGGCTCGCTTGCGCCTGAATATGCACCCTTGATACGGGTTTGCGCCTCCGAAAGGGACAGCGCGAAACCTGTTTCCATGCCAAATGCGGTGAGGATGCGCTTCCACTCGGCCAGCTCCTCCGGATCATCATGCAGGGCCAGCACCTTGAGCTGATGGAAGAAGGCGGTCCCAAGCCAGCGCTGCTGTTCCGCTTCCCGCTCGGGATCCGGCTGCAGGGGAAGGCGGATGAGAAAGCGGGAGCCCTTGTTCTCCTCACTTTCCACAGCGATGACACCACCCATTTGTTCAAGCAGGCTCCGGACAATGGACAGCCCAAGCCCCGTGCCCCCAAAGCGGCGGTTGATGGAAGCGTCCGCCTGGGCAAAGGGTGTGAACAGGGAGTTCTGCTGGGCCGGCGGGATGCCGATGCCGGTGTCCCGCACTTCAATCAGCAGCGGGAGGGGTTCGCTTGAACTGCCGGGCGTTTCCGTTCCGGGATGGCTGTCCGCGCCGGGACTGCCGTGCTTTCCGGAGGCGTCATCCCTGCTGACAAAAAGGGACACGGTGCCGGTTTCCGTAAACTTCACCGCATTGCCCAGCAGATTCAGGATGACTTGCCCCAATCGCACGGGGTCACCGAAAAAGTGGACGGGCAATGCGGGATCCCGGTGCACCTCGAGCTTGAGTTTCTTCTCCTCCGCGCGCCAGGAGACAATGTGGATGGCCTGTTGGATCACGGTGTCCAGATTGAAGGAGATGTGTTCGAGCGTCAGCTTGCCGGACTCGATTTTCGAGAAGTCCAGAAGGTCGTTGATGATGCCGAGCATGCTGTGGGTGGCCTGCAGCATCATATCCGTGTACAGGCGCTGGGAGGTGGACAGCGGCGTGCGGCGCAGCAGATGCACCGTGCCGGTGACCGCGTGCAGCGGGGTTCGGATTTCATGGGACATGCGCGCAAGGAAGGAGGATTTCACCCGGTTGGCGGATTCGGCTTCCTCCTTGGCCAGCTTGAGGGCCTCCTGCACCCGGATGCGTGCCTTGACCTCCTGCCGGAGCATGGCGATCCAATACAGGGAGACGATCAGGATGATGATGACGATGCCGGCGGCGATGAACAGCCGGTTCATCAGTCCGCTGTAATCCTGCTGCTGCTCAATGCCAATCCACCGGTTTCGGATGGTGATCCATTCCTCCTCCGTGATGGCGGCCAGGCCCTTGTTGAGGATGGAGGCCAGCTCCGGCCAGTCGTTCCGGACGGCCATGTGGAGCTGCTCGGCGTTGTTTTCCCTGAGCTTGAGCGCGCGAAGCCGCATCAGCCCCATGGTGCGGATATGGTAGGCGCTGGTGCCGTAGTTGCCGACAAAAACAGTTTCCTGGCCGTCCGCCACCGCGCGCAGCGCGTCGGTGGTTTCACCGTACAGGTTCAATGAGATCTCCGGATAGGCTTGCAGAAAACCATGGTGGGAGCTGTTTTCCTGGACGGCGACGGTTCTTCCCGCCAGGCTGTCCAGCCCGGTGATGGTGCTGTCCGTGTCCAGAAAAATGAGCGCGCGCTCGAACGGCTGATAGGGATCCGTGAACAGGAAATGGGGCTTGCGGGCATCCGTCATGGCCACGGCGGGCAGCATGTCCAGCTCCTGGCGCTGGGCCATCGCGTGTGCCTGCGCCCATGGCAGATCCGTGCGGACGGATATCTGCAAACCGGTGTTGCGGCAGACCAGCGACAGCACCTCCGCCGCGATGCCCTTGTACTGGCCGTCCCCGTCAATGAATTCGTACGGCATGAAGGCGGGATCCACGCCTGCCCGGATGACCGGATGCGCGGCGAGAAAGGCCCGTTCCGCGGCGTTCAGCCGCACCCGTTGCGCCTGATTCGTTGCACCTGTGATGAGGGCATTTTGTCCTGCCTGCGGGACGGATTCGGCCGCTGCAACGCCAAGGGGGAATCCCAGCCAGATGGCAAAAAGAATCGCGACCAGCCGCTTGCGTCCCATGTTCACCCTCCTGAAACCGCCGTCAGTGTTCCTGCATGAACCGGCGGGAGATGTCCCGCACGTCCTCCGCAATCGAGAGGAACGCGTCCAGAATGACGGGATCGAACTGGTGTCCCCGCGCCCTGGCCATGAGCCGGAGGACCTCCTCGTGCGGCATGGCGGGCTTGTATACCCGCTTGCTGGTCATCGCGTCGTACACGTCCACAATGGCCATCATGCGGCCGCAAAGCGGGATGTCCCTGCCGGCCAGGCCGTACGGGTAGCCGGATCCGTCGTACCATTCATGATGCCCGGACACCAGTTCGATGGCGGTCTGGAGGAAAGGGGCGTGCTTTTGCCCCGAAAGCCGCCGCGTCAGGGCGTCCACGCCGTAGCGGACATGCTGCTTCATGATTTCAAACTCCTCATAGGTGAGCGGACCGGGCTTGAGCAGGATTTGATCCGGGATGCCCACCTTGCCGACATCGTGCAGGGGCGCTGTGGCAAAAAGATCCTGCAGAAAGGAGTCGGTGATGATTTCCCTGTAATCCGGATGTTCCCGGAGCTTTTGCCCCAGGGCCCGGATAATCCACTGCGTGCGGATGGCGTGGTTGCTCGACTCGATGTTGCGCACCTCCAGCAGGCCAAGCAGCGCCTGGATGGTGATGGCACGGGTTTCCTCCACCTCCCGCGTGCGGTTGCGCACGGTCTCCTCCAGATTGGCATTGGCCTCCTCGATGCGTTTCCTAGCCTGCCGCAGGGAGAGATGCACCTCGATGCGTTTTCGCAGGGAGGGGAAATTGAGCGGTTTTCGGATGTAGTCCACGGCGCCGAGATCGAGGCCGCGGATTTCATTTTCCGTTTCGTCCTGATTGGTCAGGATGAGGATGGCGGGCTTCGATGCCTCCGGTTGCGGGAGAAGGGCTTCCAACACCTCGAATCCCGTCATGACAGGCATGTTCAGATCCAGAATCATCAAATCCGTTTCCGGGTGTGCGGTCAACTGCGCGAGGGCTTCCTGTCCGTTCCAGGCTATCAGCACGTCGTACTCGGCCAGGAAGGATTGTATCAGGACCATATCCGTCTTTGAGTCGTCGACGATCAGGATGGTTGCTGCCATGCAGGGAGCCTCCCTTGATGAGCTTCTGTGAGTGGATATCTACAGAATAACATAAAAGGTTCCATGTTGCCCGGAGCTTCCTTTTTGCCGGGTGTGTATAATGGAACTGTCAACCACCCGCATGGGTACCCATGACGCGCATGTTTGCAGCGGAGAACAAGGCGGCCCGTTGGAAGCATGCATCATATCGTTACCCCGAAATCGGGGTTTCTTACCAGCGGGATCTCCCCGCGGACCTACAAGGCCGCCAGGGAGGCTGGAATGGAGGAGAGAGATGCTGCTCACGGATTTGACGGATGCCCTGGAAGCTGGAGGACCCAATTGGACACCGGAAGGCTTTGCCAGAACCCTGTACGAGGGACACGCGTCTCCTTCCGCCTGTTGGGAGAGCATCCGGTTGTCCCCATTTCACCAGCCGTCGCTGCAGGCACTGAGACAGCGGGCCGAAGCCTTCGCCGGGAAACCGGCGGCGTCATTGCCGTTCTCCCTCTACCGGCTGTTCGATGAAACCGGGGACCGGACCGCGTACCACTCCTGCTACTTCGATCACCGCGCGCGGCTGAACACCTTTGCGCTGCTGGCCCTCGCCGGTGAGGCGGACGCCCTGTCATCCCTTGAGGATGCCATCTGGGCCATCTGTGACGAGTATACCTGGTGTCTGCCGGCGCATCTTGGCGGACGGAGCCTGCTGCCTTCCGCCGTTCCGGGCAACGGGGTGTATGGCTTGCGGGAGGAAACGGCCAGAATCGACGCGTCCGGGCAGGCGTATCGGGTTCATGACCGCGAGGTGGATCTGTTTGCGGCTGAAACGGCCAGCGCGCTGGCTGAAATCTGCGCGTTGCTGGCCGGGCAACTGTCCCCTGTGGTGCTGGCCCGCGCCCGCGCCCAGGTCTTTGCGCGCGTGTTGCTGCCGGTTTCAGAATTCGGCCCCGCGTTTTTGTGGGAGACCCTCGCCAACAACTGGTCGGCCGTTTGCGCCGGCGCGGTGGGCATGGCGGCGATGGCGCTGGTGGAAGACAGCCGAACGCTGGCGCCGATTCTGCAGCGCTGCCTGGCGGCCATGGACGTCTTTCTTTCCGGGTTTGCCGATGACGGGGCCTGTACGGAGGGTCTTGGCTACTGGAACTATGGGTTTGGGTATTTTGTCGCGTTCGCGGAACGGCTGTCGCGCCGAACCGGCGGCCGCGTGGATTTGATGGCCGGGGACAAAATCCATCAAATCGCCCTCTTCCAACAGCGGGTCTGGCTGGGTGGGGATCAGGTGGTCAGCTTTTCCGATGGCGATGTCACCGGCCGCTGGCATCCCGGCTTGACACATGCGCTGTGCCGCAGGTTCCCCGATGTCCGGACCCCGTCGCAGGATCATGTCCACCGGTTTGGCGACGATCCCTGCCATCGGTGGGTGATGGATTTGCGGGACTTTCTCTGGGCCGAGCCCGGCCGGGCCGCGACATTGCAGATGGAGACCGGCAGCATCTGGCTGGC
>JAEWSN010000019.1 GCA_023459915.1 Bacillota bacterium | reverse complement strand
CATACCAGCGCACCAGCGGATCCGGATCCTCGGGGTTGAGCAGAAACTGGCTTTTGGGGTTTCCCCCCAGCTCGTACGGCAGATGCCCGGGGCGGCTCGAAACGCTCACCATCAGGGTTTTCGCGGTGACACGCGCGAGTTCGGCCAGCACCTGCTCCTGTTGGGGCCAGGTGTAGGAAACCGGTGCGTCGAAGGACAGCACCAAATCAAAGGACCGGTCTCCGAACGCGGACAAGTCTTCGAGCCGACCTTGGAGGAAGGTCATGTTGTCCAGCACATCCGCCTGTTCGGCACGGGCTTTGGCCGTGGCAATCATGGCGGCCGACACATCCAGATGAGTCACCTGCAGTCCCTGCCCCGCCAGCAGAACGGAAAACCGGCCGGAGCCGGCTCCCGCGTCAAGCACCGTCCGCACACCGTCGAGCTCCGCCAGCACAGCCCGCTCCAAATGGGCCTTCTGTACAATGTCGTCCATGAACTGGCCTTCCCGCCCCGCTTCCTCCTCCCCTTTCCAGGAGAGATTCCAGAACCGCTCGGACACTTTTCCATAATCGAAATGCTGCGCCATGTTCCCTTGTCCTCCGTCTCCACGCATGAATGGGGCTATTGCGATAGCGGAAAAACATCCGAAACGGTCATAACTCCGCATTCACAAGGCATCTCCATCATACCAGCCCGTTCCCCGCGGGTAGAGGGGGGAAAACGCTTCCGACACAATCCCGGTCCGGGCATGGACAGCTTGTAGCGCAGGCATCGTGTGCGCCCTTGCGGTGTTCCATTATAATAATCGTGAGAGGGGTTCCAACCCCGGGGAGAGTGCATGGTTAATACAAGACGCGGAAAACCGAATCGGATGGAACAAACCACCACACAGCTACGCTTGTTGCTGCCGCTTCTGCAGCTGCGCCGGCGGCTGCCGCGGCTGCGGTCATCGGGCGCGTATGCCTTGGTGATCGCCGTCCTTCTGCTGGCGTCCCTCTCCGCCTGCGGCTGGCTCCAGCCCGAGGACGAACCCTTGCCCACCGCGCTCGAAATCGGCTACCGCCGCATGTTCAACCACGATCGGACGGAACACGCGCACACCCCCTTTTCCGAGGCCGTCCAAAAAGCCGGCAGCGTCACAGTGGCAACGCTTGCCAACACGGAGGATACGGGCGAAGGCTATGCCATCCACACATTCAACGTCGTGGAATCCCTCTACAATCCGGATGGTGACACCACCATCCACCTCTATGAAGGATCTGCCGGCGGGGACAGCGATCCGGCCGCCGCCTACAAGCCCGGCCTGACCTATCTGCTGGTCCTTTCACGCGCCACGGATGTGTACTACCCGCATCCCTATTTCCACAACTTCAACGGCATCTTCATTGCGGCGGACGGGGCGGGGGAAGTGGTGCAGGCCATCAGCGCGGACGGCGCGGAAAATCTGCTCCGTGAAAAAGAGACAAAAAAAGACTTCCAGACATTCGCCGGCGCAATCGCACATGTCCAGACCCTGCTCAATCAGGAACCCCCCTGGAAAAAGGGCGCCTGGCGCTTCGCCGGACCGGAAATCCTGTCGGAGGATCCGGCCGTGCTGGCCGCGCAGTCTCCCTACATCGCCCGGATCCGCGTCGTGGAGACCGTCTTTGAAAACCGGTATGTCAAGGAAGTGAAATGCACCATCAAAAAGCCATACAAGGGCATTTTCGGCCTTGGCTCCGCGCCGGATCCCACAGAGGCGTCCGCAACCGATTCCGGGGCGACCGGGAACCCGCCCGTTCCAGCCATTCTTCCCGGCAACAAGGTCATCACCGTGCTGTTCCCCGCCGAACTGGAGGTCTCCCGCGGCGACGAGTGGCTCGCCTTCCTGCGGGAGGAACAGGAATACCGCATCACAGCCAAAGCAGGCATGATCCCTGTTTCAGATGAACACACCCATGCCCGGTATCTGGCGGCCGTGGAAACGGAAATGCAAGCCATTCCCACGCCGGAGCCGGTGATTCCCACGCCCACGTCCATCCCGCGCGTCTGGACCGTGCTGGACGCATACAAGGATCTGCCGGCCCGCAACCCCGATGTCCGGGGCTGGGTGCGACAGGAAGGCACGGCCATCGACTATCCCGTATTGCAGGGGGCGGACAACGACTGGTATCTCTCGCACAACATCGACGGGGAAAAAGCCGTCTCCGGCAGCATCGTGCTCGATTTCCGGGTGGATATCCAGAACCTTGGGAGAAATACGCCCCTCTACGGCCACAACATGAAGCGGGGCCACATGTTCCATTCCCTCGTGGACTACAAGACCGAGAAATACTTCAAGGCGCACCCCACCATCCGGTTCGACACCCTGTATGACGAGATGGAGTGGGAAATCGTCGGCGTGTATGTGGTGGATTCCAACTACAACTACGTCATCACCATGGATTTCGAGGACGACGCCGCATACCGGGAATTCCTCGACGACATCACGGAGCGCACCATCTACCCCTTGCGCGAGCCGCTCACGCTGGAGGACAAAATTCTCACGATGGTGACCTGCAGCTATGAGTTTGACGGGGCGCGGACGATCATTCAGGCCAAACTGGTCAATGCGGACCCAACACCCAATGATCAAGCCCATTGACGGCGCCCCGCGTGCTTGTCAACGCATTTCCAAGCCATCCCAATGGGGGATTGGCCATCCCAATGGGGATTGGTTATCCTAATGAGGATTGGCCATCCCAATGGGGATTGGTTATCCTAATGAGGATTTGCCATCCTAATGGGGATTGCTGCCGGACGCATACTGTTCCACAGCCTGCCGGCAGGTGTCGAGGAAGGTCTCCTCGCCGATGGTGTTGATTTTGAAAAACACCGCCTGGCTGCCGCCCGAGGTGATGGCCGACACGAACAAATCGTTTCCCCTGCCCACCACGGTCACGTTCATGCTCACCCGGTTCCCGCCGGCCATGCTGTACCGCTCGTACACGCGCACCGCCACCCGCACGTCTCCGAGCGTCATGTCGCTGCCGTCCTCAAGATTGCCGGAGCTGCTGGCGTTGAGGATTTGGTCGTTCAGCCAGCCCACAAAGCTCTGGAAGTTTCCCGATAGTGTTCTTTCATACTTTGCCATGATATGCCTCCCCGATGCTTCCGTTCAGCATCCCTTCTGTTTCAGGTCCCGAACCAGTGTCACAAAAAACTCCCGCACATCGAACCCGGGAAGGTTCTCGCGGTTCAAATCGATCATGTCGCCGTGGGAAATGCCGCGGCGGCCTTCGGGCTGCAGATGCTGGTACCGCTGTCCCCATTCAAACGAGGCCCGGCCCACCAGCCCGTCGTTCTCCCCGTCGAACAGGCCGACAAACCGGTTCGTCAGCGACAGGGGGAACCGTCCGCCGGAAGGCTTTTTCAGGCAGGACCCCACGCTTTGCAGCAACGGCCCCTGCGGGTTGGGCGTTTCCCGGTTGAATATGGCACACGCGCCGGCGGTGAGATCACGGACAGCCGACAGAAAGTCCGGCGAACTGTCTCCCAATCTACGGAGCGCGGCGTTGTAAGTCTTGGCCAGCGCCTCCTGTTCCCGCGTAGGAAGTTTTTCCATGAGCCAATCGGCAAACTGACAACCGCGATGCGGCGTGCTGACGGTGGTCAGGGAGGCGACCAGCGGGGCCACCTCCGGCTGGGACAGCGCATGACGGGCATCAAGGCCGCCCTTGGAGTGCGCGATGATGTTCACCTTTTCGCATCCGGTCTTCGCCACGATGGTGCGGATGCGGGCCGCGAGCTCCCGTCCGGCGTCCCGGACACCGCCCGCGGACTGGTGATTGCCGTAGAAAAGGGTCGCGCCGTTGCGCTCCAGTTCTCCGGGAATGCGTCCCCAGTAGTTCAAGTACCGGTAATCCCGAAAAAACACACCATGCACCAGCAGGAGCGGATAACGCGTGGCACAGACCTGTTCTTCCCGGCGTGCCGCGTTCAGCCGCAGTTTCGCGTTCTCAAAGGCGACCTCCCGGGATACCACCACCAGAAGCTTGCCCAGCATCACCAGGTTCAGTACGGGAATCCAGCCGCACACGGCGCCAATGATCCGCCACTTCACGCCAAGCTGCGTGGAGAACAGGTACAGCCGCAGCATGCCCGCCCAGAACACCGCGCCCAGCACCAGTACCGACAGCAGGATTGGGGTCAGACCCCACGGCATCCGGCCGCGAACAACCTGCCAGACAAACAGCGCACTGGCGCTGAACACGGCGAGGAAGGCGTACACCAGCTCGCACCCGGCCTGACAGCGGCGCAGCCGGGGCGATTCGCACGCAGGCACGCCCCAGGGACGCACACACAGCCAAAGGGTGGGCACACCGGACAGGATCAACACCCAGACCGGCCACCCGAACAGCCCCAGCGGGATGGCGTTGGCCGCGACAAACACAATGGCCCATTGGACCAGCCGCACAGGCATTCGCACCAGCATTCCCAGAACAACACCTCCCACAAGGCCAAGGGCATTACGCTCGCGGGTTATCCGCTCCCCAAGCGCCATTCATCCCATGATACCAGAAAAGTCCGCAATGGGTCTGCCGGAACCGGAACTCCACCCCAAAACCGAAACATGAAACCGAAACTCGAAGCACGAAGCCGAAACTCGAAACACGAAGCGAAACTCGAAACACGAAACGGGCCGCTCCTCCCACCGACCACCTTTACAAAGAACATACGTTCTTTTATAATGGAGGCAGCGGCGGCAAGACATGTCGTGTCGCGGGGACAGAAAAGGGAGGCCGGCATCATGGCGGGTTCAAACATGGGACAGGTGCATCCCGGCGCGGGGCCGGGCGGAAGCGGGCGACATGCGGATCCGGAGTTTGTCGCGCGCCGGTTCGGCTTGTCCGGCCACATGTCCGGGCTCCGCGACCACCGCAGCATCCTGCACGTGGATGTCAACGCCGCATTCCTGAGCTGGGAGGCCGCCTTCCGCTGCCAGCACGGCGACCCCGTGGACCTGCGGAACATTCCCAGTGTCATCGCGGGAGACGAAACCCTGCGCAAGGGCATCGTGCTGGCCTGTTCACCGCCGGCCAAAAAATATGGCGTCCATACGGGAGAAGCCCTGTGGCAGGCCCGAAAAAAATGTCCCACCCTGGTGGTCGCACCGCCGGCGCAACCCCTGTACCAGGCCTGCTCGCAAGCCCTGGCAGATCTGTTGTCCCTGTACAGCAACCGCGTGGAACGCTATTCCATCGACGAGTGCTTCGTGGACCTCACCGATGCGCCCTGCCTTGGAGAACGCAGCCCGGAGGCGGTGGCCATCGACATCCGCGACCGCGTCCACCGGGAACTGGGATTCACCGTCAACATCGGGGTATCCGTCAACAAGCTGCTGGCCAAGACAGCCTCGGAATTCGAGAAACCAAACCGTGTCCACACCCTGTATCCGGACGAAATCCCCCGGAAATTCTGGTCCCTGCCGGTCCGGGAGCTCTTCCTGGCCGGGCCGCGTGTTGTGCCGCGCCTGTATCGGCTGAACATCTTTTCAATCGGGCATCTGGCCCAGGCGGAACCCGCACTGCTGGAACGCCATCTGGGGGCGCTCGGCCCCTTGCTGTGGCAGTTTGCCAACGGGTTCGACCATGCGCCGGTACAACCGGAACCGGCCGCGCCAAAAGCCATCGGCAATGCCACAAGCACCCCGTACAATGTGGACGCGCCACGGGAGGCGCTGTTGTTCCTGCATGCCGTGGGGGAAACCGCGGCCACCCGGCTGCGGGCCGCGGGGCTACGCGCGCAGGTGGTCACCGTGGGGTTCCGCACCGCCAGCCTCGCCTACATCACCCGGCAGGGCCGGCTCGGCCAGCCCACCGATCACACCGCCACGCTGCTGGCCCGGGCCGATCAATTGTTTCTTTCCCGCTGGGACGGCACGCCGCTGCGCCACTTCGGCATTTCCCTTTCCGAACTCAGCGGCACCGGCTGCGAACAGATGAGCCTGTTTGGCGAAACACCGGCGCCGCAGGCACGCAGGCTCGACCAATGTCTGGACAGCCTGCGCCACCAATATGGCAACCAGTCCGTGATGCGGGGCGGGTTCGTCGCCTCCGGCATTCCGCCGATGGCCGGCGGCCCGCAGGGGAACGCCGGCACAGGCATGACCAGCCAAGAACCGCCTCAAGGCAATGGTTCTGCCTGTGACGGTGCCATGCACCCTGGCGGCGGAATTCTCCGTGGACCATGGCCCGAACGGAATGTCACAAAAGCGAGGGATGACACGTGAAGCATTTGATGAAACCGGTTGAAATGATCCTTTCCAGCGGTCGCGACGGCGCGTTGCGGCCGCTGCGTTTCCGCTGGACTGCCGAGGACGGGGAAACCCGTGTCATCCACATCGATCGGGTCATCACCACCAAGGAAGAGAAACTGGCGGGCAACCCCATGTTTGTTTACGACGTGCAAAGCCGCATCGGGGAGGAAGACCGGCGCTACGAGATGAAATACGAAATCCGCACCCGCATCTGGTATGTCTCCAGAATGTAGGTACGGATTTCGTTAAAACCCCTTATGTGCGGTCAGGCGATGTGCCCGAACCGGTCAAAGCATGCGCAGACAGATACCAGCTTTCGCGTTTCTCATGGGCCAGGAATCAGGCATTTTTCGCCAGTTCCAGGATGGCCACGACATCCGCCTTCTTCAGCTGCACAAACTGCCCAATCGTCTGGGTGTCGCCCGCGGTGGCCTTGTCCGCCATTTCCACAAGCCGATCCTCGCCCGCGCCCAGTTCCTTGAGCGTCACAGGCAGTCCCACGGAGCGGTAGAACGCCACCTGGCGGCGGATGCCCTCCAGCGCGGTTTCTTCCGGATTCCAGAAGTTCATGTCCACATTCCAGACGCGCACGGCGTACTGGGCAAAGCGGGTGACATCGTGCTTGTAGACATATTTCATCCACGCCGGGAACACGGTGGCCAGGCCGGCGCCGTGCGCCACGTCATAAATGCCGCTGAGCTCGTGCTCGATGTTGTGCGACGCCCAGTCGCCCACACGGCCGGTGCTCATCACGTTGTTGTGCGCCAGTGTGCCGCTCCACATGATTTCCGCCGCCGCGTCATAGTCCTGCTGGTTGGCCAGGAACTTGGGCACATTGTGCACCACCGTCTTGATGGTGGATTCAATGATGCGGTCAATGGTCTCCACATTTTTGCTGTTGGTGAAATAGCGTTCCATCATGTGCGCCATGATGTCCGCCGCGCCACAGACCACCTGGAAGGGCGGCAGGGTGT
>JAEWSN010000018.1 GCA_023459915.1 Bacillota bacterium | reverse complement strand
AGCGCTGGACTTTGCATGACTTCAGGCAAGTCAAGAGATAGACCTGTCAATGCGTTGCATTTGCAGGAGAGCGGAAGGAGCGACACATGATGACCTGGTGGGCGGCGCAGCCGCTGATGAAACAGTTCTTTCTTGTCATGGCAGTCCCTTCGACCATCATTCTGCTGATACAGTCCGTCATGACCTTCGCCGGTCTGGCCGGCGGCTCGGATGCGGACGGCATGGACGCGGGCGGCGCGGATGGCGGATTTGATGCCGCGGACATGGATGGCGGCGGGTTTGATGCCGGCGGCATGGATGCGGGCGGTTTGGATGGCGATGGGGTGGACGCGGCGGATGCCGGGTTCCTGGATGCGCACGACGCGCTGCATGCCGCCGGTCACGGGCTGGAAGCCGGCCACGCGGGCCATGGGCTTGACGGGTTCCGATTCTTCACCGTGCGTGGCATCGTCGCGTTTCTGGCGGTTTTCGGCTGGCTCGGCGCGGCCATGACCGGTTCGCTGAATCCGCTGGCCGTCTTCTTCATTGCCTTTGCCGGCGGCCTGCTGGCCATGACGCTCATCGGGTTGTCGTTCTGGGCCATCATCCGGCTCCAGTCCAAGGGCAATCTGGATTATCGCTACAGCGTCGGGCTGCAGGGCGAGGTGTATCTGCCAATCCCCGCGCAGCGCGCCGGGCTGGGCAAGGTGATGATTACCCTGCAGGAGCGCCTGATAGAGGTCGACGCCATCACTGACGAAACCGAACGGCTTGCCACCGGCACACGCATCCGGGTGGTGGGCCTTGACGGCAACAACGTGCTGCTGGTCAGCAAGGAATGGGAGGGACACACACATGAACTTACCGTTTGAAACAATGATCCTCATCACGGTGGTGGCGGTTCTCGTCTTCACCACGCTCATCGCGCTGCTCACACGCTACCGCAAATGCCCATCGGACAACATCATGGTCATTTACGGCAAAGTGGGGCAGGACGCAACCGGACAGCGCAGCTCCAAATGCGTGCATGGTGGCGCGGCATTCATCTGGCCGGTCTTCCAGAGCTATGAATTCCTCAGCCTCACACCCATCTCCATCAATGTGGATCTGCGCAATGCCCTGTCCAAGCAGAACATCCGCATCGATGTGCCCTCACGGTTCACCGTGGGCATCTCCACCGAGCCCGGTGTGATGCAGAACGCGGCGGAACGGTTGCTGGGCCTGAAGCAGGACGAGGTGGAAGCCCTCGCGATGGACATCATCTTCGGCCAGCTGCGTCTGGTTGTGGCCACGATGGACATCGAGGAAATCAACACCGACCGTGACAAGTTCCTGGATGCCGTTTCCCGCAATGTGGAAACCGAGCTGAAGAAGATTGGCCTGCGGCTCATCAACGTCAATGTCACCGACATCAAGGACGAGTCCGGCTACATTGAGGCGCTGGGCAAGGAAGCGGCCGCCAAGGCCATCAATGACGCGAAGAAGAGCGTGGCCGAGAAGAACCGCGACGGTGCCATCGGTGAGGCGGAAGCCAAGATGGACGAACGCATTCGTGTCACCAAGGCGAACGCCACCGCCATTGAAGGCGAGAACACCGCCAAGGTGACCGTGGCCAACTCCGATGCCACCCGGCGTGAAAAGGAAGCCGACGCGAACAGCCGTGCGACGGCTGCGGAAAAGGTGGCTGTCGCCATGGCGCTCAAACAGGCCTACGACGCCGAGGAAGGCGCTGAAAGGGCACGTGCCAGCAGGGAAATGGCCACCGCCGAAGCCAACGAGATTGTACAGGCCGAAATCAACAAGCGTAAAATGGAGATTGACGCCGAGGCCCGCGCCGAGCAGATTCGTCGCCAGGCGCGCGGTGAGGCGGACGCCATCTACGCCAAGCTCGAGGCCCAGGCTCGTGGTGTTCAGGAATTGCTCAAGAAGCAGGCAGACGGTTACGGCGCGTTGGTCGCGGCAACCAATGGCAACCCGGATCAGGTGGTGAAGCTGATGATCGCCGACAAGATCGAGGAACTTGTGAAGATCCAGGTCGAGGCGGTGAAGAACCTGAAGATCGACAAGGTGACGGTGTGGGACGGCATGGGCCAGAACGGCTCTTCCACCGCCAATTTCGCCTCCGGTCTGATGAAGTCGCTCCCGCCGCTCAACGACCTGTTTGCGATGGCCGGCATGGCATTGCCGGAGGTGCTGGGCAAGTCCCTGCCCGAAAAGCCCGTTTTGGCCAAGACAGTGGAAGACGCGGCGCCCACCGCAGCGGAAGTGGCTGCCAAGGCATGAGCATGACAAACAGGGAATGAACAAACGTTTCAAGCGTCAGCCGGCAGGCTGGCGCTTGCGGCGGTCTTCAAGGGAGCTTTGGAACGCATGACGGAAGAAACGGAACACGCCTTTTCCAGAACCGCGCTCCTGCTCGGAGAAACCGGCGTCCGCCGACTCGCACAGGCCACTGTGGCCGTGTTTGGGGTCGGCGGAGTCGGTTCCTTTGCGGTGGAGGCGCTGGCACGGGCCGGGGTGGGCCGGCTGGTGCTGGTCGACAACGACCGGGTGCATCCCACCAATCTGAACCGGCAGCTGCCGGCCCTGCACAGCACGATCGGCCGGCTCAAGGTGGAGGTGATGCGCGAGCGCATCCTCGACATCAATCCGGACGCGGTGGTGGAAATTCATCCGGTTTTCTATCTGCCCGGACAGGGGGATGAACTCGTTCGTACTGATTACAACTACATCATTGACGCCATCGACACGGTGACGGCCAAAATCGATCTCATTGTGCAGGCGACGGAAAAGGGGATTCCCATCATCAGCGCCATGGGCGCGGGGAACAAGCTCGATCCCACCCGGTTCGAGGTGGCGGACCTGGCGGACACCTCCGTGTGCCCGCTGGCCCGTGTGATGCGGCGGGAGCTGAAAACGCGCGGGATCAGCCATTTGAAGGTGGTGTACTCGCGCGAGCAGCCGGTCGCGGTGCCGGCCGGCGAGGGGAAGCCCGTGCCCGGAAGCCTTTCCTTTGTGCCTTCCGTGGCCGGGCTGATTCTGGCGGGAGAGGTGATAAAATCACTGTCCTGCGCTGCGTCCATTTGACATTTTTCAGCCATCCGCATACAATGAATCCATAAAGCATACAATACCAGTATGAATACTAAACATTGTACGGGAGGCGTGACATATGTCAAATATTGCGAAGAATCTCACAGACCTTATCGGAAACACCCCCATGCTTGCGCTGGGCAGGTTTG
>JAEWSN010000017.1 GCA_023459915.1 Bacillota bacterium | reverse complement strand
CGGGCTATCCCATGAAGCTGCGCGGGTCGAACATTCATCCGCTGTCACGCGTGGTGGCTGTCGCAGACAGGTTTGACAATCTCACGGCCGGCACCTCCCGGGTACGCTCGGTCTCCCCGTTCCAGGCACTGAAACTGCTCGAGGGGGAAGCCGAAGGCGGTTTTCATCCGGCAGAAATCCGATGCCTGCTGAAGCATGTGCCGGAGCATTATGTGGGCGAACGGTTCTTCCTGAGCAACGGCGACATCGGCGAGGTGCTGCACATCAACGCCGAGGCGATCGACCGCCCCCTGCTGAAAACCGCAAAACGCTTTCTCGATTTGTCCCGGGAACCCGGCATCCAGGTGGAGTCCATGGTGTGACGCCGATGGCTATGCCTGCGTGCCCAAAAGCCCGATGCTGTGGGCCACTTCCCGCATGCCCAGGATGGTTTCGCCGATGATCTCGTCCAGCGGCATGTCCAGCATGGCCGCGCCCTTTTCAATCACCGCACGGTCCACGCCCGCCGCAAAGCTGCTCTGCTTCCACTTCTTCTTCACGGACTTGGTCTCGAGATCCAGCACACTCCGGCTGGGGCGCAGCAACGCGGTCGCCGTAACCAGGCCGGTCAGCTCGTCGATGGTGTAGAGCACCTTTTCCTGCAGCGTTTCCGGCTTCACCGGCACACAGTGCTCAAAGCCATGACTCTCCACCGCGCGGATCCAGGATTCCGGCCAGCCTTCCCCCACGAGGATTTCCCGGGTCTTGACGCAATGCTGCTCCGGAAACTGCTCATAGTCGAGATCGTGCACCAGTCCGATGATGCCCCATGCCTCCTCCTGGTCGGGCTCGAGCTTGCGCGCGAAATGCCGCATCACGCCTTCCACAGCCAATGCGTGCTTGCGCAGGCTGTCGGTTTCGTTGTACCGGCACAGCAGATCCCATGCCTGTTCCCTTGTCGGCTGGTTTGTCATGGACATGATATGTTCCTCCTGTGTGAGATGACTTCAAGACTGAACGCGGATGGGGTTTGACCCCGGCAACATGACCCCGGCAACAACCGCCCCTAATTGCGGCGCCGCCCGAACAGGCGCAGCAGCATCAGGAACAGGTTGATGAAGTCCAGATACAGGCTCAACGCGCCAAGAAGTCCCAGCCTGTTCAGGGTGAGCGTATTGCCTTCCGAGGCAAAGTAGTAGGTTCTGAGCTTTTGCATGTCATAGGCCGTGAGCCCCAGAAAAACAAACAGGCCCACCAGCGAAACCACCCAGTCCAGCGCCGTGCTGCGCAACAGCATGTTGATCAGGGACAGCACCACCACGCCGATGAGGCCCATGGTGAGGATGCCGCGGAACCGGCTGAGATCCGTCCGGGTGACCCGGCCATACACGGACATCACGCCGAACATGCCGGCAGTGACAAAGAACGTCAGCGAAAGGGACGCGCCGGTATACACCAGCAGGATGACCGAAAGGGTCAGCCCGTTGAGCACGGCATACAACGCAAACAGCCCGGCCGCCGCGGAAAATGGCAGCTTCATGACAGAACGCGACACCACGAACACCAACACCAGTTCCCCGATGAGACAGCCGTAAAACAGGATGGGATTGGTCACAAACGCAATCACCCTGGCCTCGTCCGCGACAAACGCGAAGGCCGTCAGTGCGGTCAAGGCCAGCCCGATGAACATCCAGCCGTAAACCTTGGCAATATAGGCGTTGAGCCCCCGAATGATATCCATTTCCCCGGCATCGGCCGGATAGGACTGATTCCCCAATTGATTCATAAGACCTCCTTCAAAGGCGCCATGCGCCGGTCACGGCACACATACCGGTCACGTTTTGGACACCAGCCGCGGGCCGGCATCGGCCGGCATCACCGGCAGCCGTTGACACGCCGTGGCGCTCTGTCTTTTTATTGTAACGCATCCCCGGACTTTGGTGAAGTATACTGGAAACAGGCATACGCGCCGGAGAGGAGTCGCATGATGCGGAAAAAACCTGTCACCGTCACGTTGATCATCCTGTCAGCCGCAATCCTGGTGCTGCTGGCACTGCCCCATCTCAAGGATTTTTCCGCCGCGCCGGCAACCGGCAGGCAGGCATCCAACGCCATGCAGCCAACCGACCCAAAACCGTCGCCTTCAGCGGACGCGACGTCTGTGCCAACCCCCTCACCAACACCGGCACCCAACGCAATCCCCACACCGATCCCCACAGCAGTCCCCACGCCGCTCCCCACAGCAGTCCCCACGCCGCTCCCCACCGCGATGCCAACCCCGACGCCCTCGCCAACGCCCGCCCCCACACTGAGCCTGTCCGCAGCGAGCATCCGCCAGGGCGACATGCTCGCGTTCTGGCTGGAAGACCTTCCCGACGTCTACAGGAATGACGAAATCCTGTTCCGCGCCTCCTGGCTCAACGGACTCATTCCCGCCAACGAATGGGAAGGCAGGCTGGTCGCGCTGGCCCAGGCGACGGTTTCCGTCAGCCCGAACACCTATTCTGTTCGTGCGATGTACATCCCGACGGATGAATCCGGCAACACCTATCCTGCCGAGGAAATTCCGGGCACCCGGGTATTGGTGCAAATCGAAAAGCGAAATTTTGAACAGCAGATTTTCTCGGTTTCAAAGGAACTCGAATCCACGCGTTCCGACGCCAATCTGGCCACGGACCGGGAAAAGGTCACAAAGGCAAAATCCAACGGCAGCACCCTTCCGTTGTGGGAAGCGGCTTTCCTCATGCCCATTGAGGGCGGCACGGCCAAAGCTTTCGGCAAGCAGCGCATCATCAATGGGAAACTCAACTACACCCATTCCGGCGTGGACATTTCAGCCACCTCCGGCACTCCCATCCACGCGCCCGCGGCAGGACGCGTCGCCTTTGCCGGGGAGCTCATCGTCTCCGGCAACACCGTCATCCTGGATCACGGTCTGGGCATGTACTCCTCCCTTGTGCACATGACAAAAACAGCCGCCGAAGTGGGGCAGCTGGTCCGCGCGGGAGACGTTGTGGGATACGTGGGATCAACGGGGTTTTCCACCGGGCCCCATCTGCATTGGACCCTGACGGTTCACGGCAACATCGTGGATCCGGAATTCCTCATGAAAGCGGACCCGCTGGCGGCGCTGCGTGAGCCATCAGCTCCTTGAACCGTGTGGCCAGCAGCGGATCGAATTGCGTGCCCGCGCCATGCTCGATCTCAAGCAGCGCGGCTTCGGTGGACATGGGCCGGCGGTACGGCCGCTCGCTGGTCATCGCGTCGAAGCTGTCCGCCAGGGCGATGATGCGGGCCAGCACCGGAATTTGTTCCCCCCGAAGGCCTTTGGGATAGCCTTTGCCATCCCAGCGCTCGTGGTGGGCCAGGATGATCTCGGCAAACTCCTGCATCTCGCTCGATGTGCTTAAAATGCGGTATCCAATGTCGGGATGGCGGCGCATGTCTGCCCATTCCGAGGCCGTCAGTTGCCCCGGCTTGTTGAGGATGCCCTCGTCGATGGCGATTTTCCCGATATCGTGCAGCAACCCCACCAGCCTGATGCGGCCGGTTTCCGAAGCGGACAGTCCGATTTCCGTCGCCAGCTGCAGGCAAATCTCGCTCACACGCTTGGAATGCTGCTCCTCGCGGGGATTTTTCTCGTGCAGGGTGCTGATGATGGTGTTGATGGCGTTGCTGCGCAACCCCTCGTTCTCGATGATTTTATGCTTGTACATGTAGTCTTCCGCGCGCTTGAGCAGCTGGGGAATTCCCTCTTCGGGCACCAGCTTGGTCTCCCAGCCATAGGAAAGGCTCACCTTCACCGCGTTGACATGCTCGCCGGCATTGGAGGCCCGCATGCGGTTGACAATGTCCTCGGCCTCCACCGACGAGGTTTTGGGCAGCAGCACCACAAACTCATCCCCGCCCCAGCGGGCCACGATGTCGTCCTTGCGGCAGGCGCAGACGATGGCCGCGGCGGCCTTGCGCAGCAGCTCGTCCCCCTTCTGGTGCCCGAACGCGTCGTTGACCAGCTTCAATCCGTTCACGTCGCCCATGATGACGCTCAGGGGCAGGTTGCGCGGCACATCCAGGCGCTTGAGCTCCTCTTCGAAGAAACGGCGGTTGTAAAGCCCGGTGAGGCTGTCGTGATAGGTGATCTTGCGATTCTCCCGAATCTCCTCCTCCAGCCGGGCATTGGCGCGCAACAGGGCTTCCGTGCGCTCGCAGACCCGCGCCTCCAGCTGGTGGTTCATGTGTTCGAGCTGATGGTTGGCCTGTTCCAGCCGTTCGTTCGCCTCGCGCAGCGCCACACTGGCTGCGGCCGCCTCATCCTCCGCGCGTTGCCGATCCTGGATTTCCTCCTCCAGCATCGCGTTCATGTCCTGCAGCTCGCCATTGAGGGACTCGAACTCCGCGTTCATGTTCTGCAGCGCGGCGTTGAGCTCCTCAAGCGCCAGGCTCTTTTCCTCAAGTGCCATCCGGCTGCCGGCCAGATCGCGTGTTCTGCGCTCTATCCGGGCCTCGAGTTTCCGGTTCGCGGCGGAGAGCGCCGCGGCGCGCATGGATTTGCCGCCCATGGCCAGCAGCAGTTGGCGCCGTTTGAGCGCGTGGCCAAAAAAGCGATCCGCCATCATGCCGAGCAGACGACGTGTCGCCGTCAGCCGGGAAGAGGTGGCGTCGAACTGCCCGTTGAGATACAGGCGCCATATCGCCACGGCCTGACCCTGCATCTGGAGCGGAAAGGTGACCATCTCGCCGGCGGCCTCCCCGGAACGTCTGGTCACCACAGTTCCATCCGCCTTGACAATCTGTATGGACAAGCCGGTGGACGCGGCAAAGGTGTCCTGAAGCGACTGGATGTCCTCCATGTCGAACAGATCGCGCGTATTGCCGTCCGGATTCAATTTCAGCGGATCGATGTGATGCTGGTTCATGATGCTCCTTGCGGTTTCTCCGTATGAATCGGTCCCGATTTGTGGCATTCCCCGCAACGCGGAATGCCGCGAAAAACGTAAACGCGCTTTCATTATAGCGGGAGAAGGGTTCCAGAAGCAAGCGCAGAGTTTTCCAAGTCTGTTTCGTTTTCACATCACCATCCAGGGGTAATTTCATTTATAATGGGAAGGCATGTCACGCATGGCATGATTCCAGTGCAAAAGGGGAGCAATTCATGGCCGTCACCCTGCAGGACATTCCTGTTGGCGCAAAAGCTGAGATCGAGACACGCGCGGAAGCCGGTGCACAGGACAACCGGCTCTTTTCCACGATGATCGACAGCACGGAGCCCTCCCGGCAGGAAATCCGCATGCTGGCCCCGCTCGACATGCTCACCGGGTTCCGCATCCGTTCCGGAGAGTCTTTTCGGCTGTACTTCCAGATGAACGACATGCTCTTCCAGGCATGGTGCGTATGCCTGGGATACGAGCGCAGCAACCAGGCCATTCTGCTGGTGGCGCGCCTGGCGGACAAGACCGGTATTGAAACCGCCAACCGGCGCAATGATTTCCGCGTCAAGACGGTCATCGAAGTGGAGGTATGGCGGGGCGCAGTCATGAACCCGTTGGTTCCCCCCTCCCTGGTTCCCGAGGAAAAACCCCTCAAATGCCTTTCCGTGGATGTCAGCATCAGCGGCATCGGGCTCATTCTGCCGGAAAAGCTGGATCCGCGGGAGCAGGTCCTCTGCCGCATGGTCATCGACAAGGGAGACATTCAAGGCGTACTGCTGTTCCACGCGGAAGTGGTCCGAATGGATGAACGGGTCAATGGAAACCCCTATCCCTTCGCCGCCGGCATGCGCATCCGCGCCATCTCCCAGCAGAGCGAATCCCTGCTGCTCAAGTATGCGCTCGCCTGCCAGCGGGAAACCCTGCGCATGCGCAACGAACGACGCTGAATCTCCGGATTCAGCCGGATCGGGTTGACAATCCCCGCTGACACATGCTACTGTTCAGTTGCTGGATGGACTTGTTTCCATCCAGCGAACGGGTGTTGGTTTCACAACCCCACCAAATCGCCAAAGGAGAACACCACCATGATCGTCTGGAAGGTCCGCACGCAAGGTTGAGCCTGACAAAGGGGGCAGTCTGCCCTTTTTTCGGCTTCACCCACGCGCATACGGACCCCGTCATGGATAGGTGTTTTTTCATGCCTTCCGTTCGACGGGACCCCATAGGAGGTCCCTCTCATGAGTCTGATCACATTGGAAAACATCACCTTCGGATATGAGGATCGTACCCTGCTCAAGCAAATCGACATCCGCCTCAACCCGCGCGAGCACGCCGCGCTGGTCGGCACCAACGGTTCGGGCAAAACCACCCTGATGAACCTGATGACAGGCCGCATCCTGCCCGACGAAGGGCGCGTGAGCCATCAGGACGGCGTGCGGCTGGGCTATCTGGATCAGCTGGCTTCCCTGCCGCAAGACTGGACCATCCGCGACGCGCTCGAAGACGCATTTGCGCCGCAGCATGCCATCTCCCGGCAAATCGGGGAAATCGCCTCGGCACTGGCCCGGGATCCGGAACAGCCGGGTCTGCTCAACCGGCTCGGCAAACTGCAGGAGACGCTGGACGCCAGCGACTTCTACCACATGGACACGCTGGTGGAACAGGTGGCCACCGGGCTGGGCATCCACGCGCTCGGACTGGAAACGCCTGTTCGCCAGCTCTCCGGCGGCCAGCGCGCCAAGGTGCTGATTGCCCGCCTGTTGCTCGAAAAACCGGAGGTGCTGCTGCTGGACGAACCCACCAACCATCTGGACGCCCCCCACATCAGCTGGCTGTCCGAATACCTGAAAAAATGGGAGGGCGCGTTCCTGATCATTTCCCATGACACCGCCTTTCTGGATCAGATTTGCAACAGCATCTGGCACCTGGAGTTTGCGGGCATCACCCGATATCCGGGCAACCACAACAAATTTCTTGCCCTGAGCGCCGCCCGGCGGGAGGGCAAGCTGCAGGCCTTTGAACGCCAGCAGACACAGATCGCGCAGATGGAGGATTTCATCCGCAAAAACATCGTCCGGGCCTCCACCACCGGACGCGCGCAAAGCCGACGCAATGCGCTTGAACGCATGGAACGGATTGAAAAACCGCAAACACTGCCAAAACCAACCTTTTCATTTCATGCGCCGACGGATCCGGGGCAGGTGGTGCTGGAAACGGAGGCCCTCGTCATCGGCTATGACCGACCTCTGCTGCCACCGCTGTCCCTTCGGCTGACACGCGGCGAGAAGGTCGCGGTGACCGGCTTCAACGGCATCGGCAAAACCACCCTGGTGCGCACCCTGCTCGGGCAGGTTCCGGCGCTCAGCGGCATTGCCGTGGCCGGGCAACACGTATGTCCGTTGTATTACGCGCAGGAGCAGGTGGACGGCCGGGACAGGACCGCGCTCGACTATGTGTGGCAGCAGCATCCAGCGCTCAGGCGCCGGGCGGTTCACGCCGCCCTGGCGCGCTGCGGCCTCACGCCCGCGCACATCCTTCGGCCCATGGGCGATCTCAGCGGCGGCGAACAGGCCCGGGCCAGGCTCTGCGCGCTGATGCTGTCTCCCGGCAATCTGCTGTTGCTGGACGAGCCGACCAACCATCTGGACCGCGCCGCGCGGGAGGCCCTGCGGGAGGCCCTGTCACGCTGGTCGGGCACCGTCCTGGTGGTGTCGCACGACAAAAGCTTCACGGCAGGCTGGACCACTGCTGTATGGGATCTGGGGAAAATGCGGGGGGGAAAGGAAAAACCCGTTCTGCCACGGCAATTTGCTGATTCCGGCGCCGGCGCGAAGGGTATAATGTAACCAAGCGGCGGCGGACAGTCGTGTCCACCGCCCATCGCAACACACCAAATGACTGATTCCGTGCCATTTGGCTGAAGGAATTCAAGAATTCCCTCAGAACAACGCGCATATGCGGTTGTTGCACAAGAATCAACCATGGGCACATGGAGAAAGCAGGGAATCATATGACGAAAAAAGAATGGGAATATCTCGGTTTCGGCTTCGGCGCCGCTGTTGTACTCGGATTTGCCACATGGGGTGCCATTGAGCTTGGCAAGAAGGTTGCGCGCAAGGCGCGTGAGGAAGGCTGGTTCCAGCCTCGGGAAGAAGAGAACGACGACGACAGCTTTGTCGAAAAGTCCATCAATGCCATGGAGGAGGTTGTTTCTCCGGAGTTCGAACGGAACATCGACGTGCTGGGCGCCTGACACAGCCAGCTTCCGCGCGCGTGCCATTTGGCGCGGGAAAGCCGTTGCTCCGCCGGACAAGCCCTTGCTCCGCCCGGACAATCGCAAACACAAACGGATATCACAGAGGAGGCAGCCGCAAGGCGCCTCCTCCGTTTTTTACAAGCTTGTTGTTGCCTCCGGGCCTCACGCGGCGGAACCCGTCCTTGCAGACATGGCGTGACGTGTCCCGGGATTGGGTCAGCCGTCGTACAGATTGTCGGTGGCGTAGAAGGGATCGCAGGTGACGTCGATGCCCAGGTTGCGGTAGGTCTGCTCATCCGTGTTGTTCAGGATGGTGGTGGAATGCGCCTGGCACCCAATCAGTCCGGGCAGGGCATTCATTGCGGCCATCGCCATGGGGTTGGTCGCCGCGCAGATGCTCAGGGCAATGAGGATTTCCTCGCAATCGAGCGCGCAGACACGGCTGCGGAAGGTGTCCCGTTTCATGCGGATGATGGGTTCGAGGATGACCGGCGACAACAGGTGCAGCTCGTCACTGATGCCGGCCATCTGCTTGATGGCGTTGAGAACGGCCGCGGCCGCGGCATCCATGGTATTGGAGCCCTTGCCGGTGATCATGGTGCCGTCCGCCAGCTCGATGGCCATTGCGGGGCAGGTTTCATTGGTGTCCTTGAGCTCGCGCAGCCGGGCCGAATAGATTCGGGCCACCGGCACCACCTTGCGATCGTGTTCCTTGAGACTGAGCTCCTCCATGATGAGGGTGGCCCGTTCAAAGGTGTCTGAATCCGCCATGCCGCGCTTGAAATCGCACCCGGTCTTGAACCAGCGGCGGATGATCTCCTGCCGGGAGGCCTCCTTGACGACGTCGTCATCCACAATCCCAAAACCGACGCGGTTCACGCCCATGTCGGTGGGAGACTTGAACACCGCCTCCTCCCCGGTGATTTTCTCGATGATGCGGCGCAGCACCGGGAAGGTTTCGATGTCGCGGTTGTAATTGACGGATACGGTGCCGTAGTGCTCCAGATGGAACGAATCGATCATGTTCACATCCTTCAGATCCACCGTGGCCGCCTCGTAGGCGATGTTGACCGGATGCTTCAGCGGCAGGTTCCAGACCGGGAAGGTCTCGAACTTGGAATACCCGGCCACGCGGCCGCGCATGTACTCGTGATACAGCTGGCTGAGGCAGGTGGCGAGCTTGCCGCTTCCGGGACCCGGGCCCGTGACCATGACGATGGGCTTGGTGGTCTCGATGAAGGGGTTCTTGCCATAGCCCTCCTCGCTGACGATGGTGTCCACATCCACAGGATACCCTTTGGTGGCCCGATGGGTGTATACCCGCATGCCGCGCCGTTCCAGCTTGTTCATAAACGCGGTGGCCGAGGGTTGGTTGTCATAGCGGGTAATCACAACACTGTTGATGTCCAAATCATAGGACCGCAGATCGTCGATGAGCCGCAGCACATCCCGGTCATACGGGATGCCAAAATCCCCTCGGATTTTATTGCGCTCGATGTCTCCGGCGTACACACAGATGATGACCTCAAGCTCATTGCGCAGGTGCTGCATCAGCTTGATTTTGGCGTTCTCGTCAAAGCCCGGAAGCACGCGCTTGGCGTGCATGTCGTAGAGCAGCTTGCCGCCAAACTCCAAGTACAGCTTGTCGTACTTGGCGACCCGTTCCAGAATGAACTTGGACTGCTCCTCCATGTACCGTTGAATGTCAAATCCTGTCTTCATCCACGCCTCCAGCCAGCTGTCCCGATTTGCACAACCACCCGATTTTACCATACCGGCAGGGGATCCTCCAACGGGTTCGGAAGATTTCAGGCATAAAAAACCGACTGGGTTCATCGCCCAGCCGGTTGTCCTGTTGCGCCCATGTCCGGGGAAGCCTTCCCCTTCAGACGGTATCGCCGTTTTTTCTGCCCCTGGCCAGCGCGGCCACCGCGGCACGGATGGCTTCCCGCTTGTAATCGTTGTTCCAGCGGTTCACCCCGAAATAGTCATAGATGGGCATGCCCAGGTGCCGGCAAAACCTGTCCATCTGCTCAAGGCAGGTCAGCAGGCCGTTGCCGGTGCCGCCTGCAGAGGCAATCAACAGGGCTTGGCGCTTTGCGGCGTCTTCCTTGTGGTTGAACGTGCAGCGGCGCATGCGATCCAGAAAGGCCTTGAGCGCCTCCGCGGTTTCTCCCCAATAGACGGGGGTCGCAAAAATGACAACGTCTGCCGCCTCCATGCGGGCGCGGATGGCGTTGAAATCGTCATCGTCCCCGAAAACGCAGCTGTCTTCGTCACGGCAGGTTCCCCATCCGTCGCCGCAGACCTGGCACCGCTGCAGGTTCATGTCGTTCAGGCGGATTTCATCCACCTCGGCCCCGCCCTCGAGCGCGCCGCGCTTGGCAGCAAGAATCATGTTCTGGCACAGGCCGTCTTTTTTTGGATTGCCGGACAGAATGCATATCTTCATCGTCACGCCTCCCTTGCGATGTTCGCTGTCGCTGTGTTGACCGGTGTCACCGGTGTGCCCTCACGATACAACATTGGAGGCAGGTTTGCAATGTCACCGCTGCCCGGGCGTTGATCCATGTGCTGAATCAATACCGCTGCTGGAAACGGTTTCGGATAAAGATGGCCACCGAGTTCATCAGGAACAGCAAGCCCAGCAGCACCACGATGGTGGCCGCGGCCAGGTTCGCGTACTCCTTGGTCAGCACGGTGTCGAGCGTCCAATAATAGATCTGGATGGGCAGCGCCGTGAAGGTGTCCGTGAGCTTCCCAGGCGTCCGCATCAGCAGGGCGGGAATGCCGAGCACCACCAATGGCGCGGTTTCCCCGATGGCCCGGGACAGCGAGAGGATGGAACCGGTCATCACGCCGGGCATCGCGGCGGGCAGCACCACGCGCCGGACGGTGGTCCAACGGGTTGCGCCCAGTGCGTAGGAAGCGTCCCGCAGGTAGCCGGGCACCGCCTTGAGGGCCTCCTGGCTGGCCACAACAACCGTCGGCAGCACCAGCAGCGACATGGTGAGGCCACCCGCCAACACACTGGAGCCCAGGTTGAGCAACCGTCCGAATACGGTCAGCCCCAGCAGCCCAAAGATGACCGAGGGTACGCCGGCCAGGTTGGCGATGTTCGCGATGATGAAGGAACGGAAACGCCCCTTTTTGGTGTATTCCTCAAGGAAAATCGCGGTGCCCACCCCGATGATCAGGGTCACCGGCGCCACGACGACCATCAGCAGCGCGGATCCGGCCAGGACACCCTTGATGCCGGCCTTGTCCGGATTGATGGACAGCTTGGACGAGAGGAATTGCCAATCCAGCCAGCCGATGCTCTGGCTGATGACGCGGTACAAAAGGATGCCCAGCACCAGCAGCGCAAACACAATGGACAAGGAAAAAATGAAGCGGAAAAGTCCGTTCAAAAACAGGCGTCGGCGCAAGCGCGACTTGTGTGCCCGTTGCCGGATCATGCCGGATGTCATTGCCAGCTGTTGCATGCCCAATCCCTCCTGCAGGCGTGTTGTCGTCTCCATCTTCAGTACACCCTCCTGTATTTCGTGATGAGCCGGTTGGCCAGCAGGTTCATGCCCATCGTGAACAGGAACAGCAGCAGGCCCACGGCATACAGGCTGTGGTAGCCCACCGTGCCGCTCCCCGCGTCGCCGCTGGTGAATTCCACGATGTACGCGGTCATGGTCTGGATGGGCTGTGCCGGGTTGAAAGTGAAATTTTTGGCGCTGCCGCTGGCGATGGCCACAATCATCGTTTCCCCGATGGCACGGGAAACGGCCAACACAAAGGACGCGATGATGCCGGACAGGCCGGCGGGGATCACGACCTGCCAGGTCACCTCAAGCCGGGTGGCCCCCAGGGCCAGCGCGCCTTCCCGGAGGGAGTTCGGCACCGCCGACATGGCATCCTCGGACAGGGACGTGACCAGGGGAATGATCATGATGCCCATGACGATGCCGGCGCTGAGTGCGTTTTTGGATTCCAGGCCGGGGATCAGCTTCATCAGCAGCGGCGTCACGAACGAATAGGCGAAAAACCCGTACACGATGGTGGGAATGCCGGCCAGCACCTCGATCACGGGTTTGAGCAGCTTGCGGACCCCGGTGGTGGTGAACTCACTGAGAAACATGGCCGCCGAAAGCCCGATGGGGAATGCCACCGCAATGGCGATGGCGGAGGTGACGAAGGTGCCCGCCATGAGGGGCAGGAAGCCGAAGGCCGGGTTGTCGTGCCGCAACGGGGCCAGCTCCGTGCCGAACATCTCGCGAATGGGCACCGCGCGAAAAAAGGCGGACGCGTCCACCACAAGGGTCATGATGATGCCAAAGGACGTCAGCACGGACACGAGCGCCGCCGCGCCCAGCAGCAGCGGCATGGCTGTCTCCACCACATCTCCCCGTCTGTGCTTCTTGTTTTTTGCGCCTATCGTCACAAGATTCTCCATTGTGTTGCTCCTTATCCCGGCTGTTTCCCGAGCGAACCCGGTCGATTCCCGAGCAAACCCGGTTGTATGTCGGAGAAACGCATCAGGCGGGGTGACGCTGCCGCGTCCCCCGCCGATGGTTTTCATGTTGTTGCCTGTCTTATTTCAGGGCTTCCAGCTGCTTGGCATATTCCTCGTAGAGGCTGGCGGGCATCGGGGCAAACCCGTTCTCCCCAGCCAGTCTGGCAGCGCCTTCCGGCGACACCACATACTTGGCGTAGTCCAGCACCTGGGGCTTTTCCTTTGCGTATTCGGCATTGAGGTAGGTGAACACCGGGCGGGTGAAGCCGGCATAGGCAAGGTCTTCACCGATGGTCTCGAGCGCCGGTTCCACCGGGCCGGAGCCGAAGTCGATTTTCACCGCGGTGATGACATCCTTGTTGTTGACGTAGTAGCCGAAACCGAAGAAGGCGATGGCATTTTTGTCCTTGGAGACCAGGTCAACCAGTGTGGCGTATTCCTGCTGGAGGTTCACGGTCTTGACCATGTCGGCCTTGTCGAGAATGTTCTCGTAGAAGAACTCGTAGGTGCCGTGATTCTCGTTGGGACCATAGAACTTGATTTCCTCGGCCGGCCATTCGGCGCGGATGTCGGACCACAGCACTTTGTCGTCGGCCTTGAACTTGCCGGACAGGTACATGTTCACCACTTCGTCCTTGGTCATTTCGGTCGCCCAGGTGTTTTCCTTGTTGATGACCATGGTCAGACCGTCATAGGCAAGCTTGAATTCCAGGAAGCCTTCGCCGAGCTTCAAACCCTTTTCCTCGAGCTGGGCCACTTCCTCGTCCTTGATTTTACGGGATGCGTCCGAAAAATCAAGCTCACCGGGGATGAACTTCTTGAAACCGGCGCTGGAGCCCGCACGGCCAACCTGAACGCTCACATCGGGCTGCACATTGGTCATGTACTCTTCCGCGATATGTGCCATCAGCGGATACACGGTGCCGGAACCATCCACGATGACGTCGCCGCTGAGCGCTTCCGCGGCTTCGGGGGTGGCTTCAGGGGTCGCTTCGGGTGTGGCTGCCTCGGAGGAGGCCGGCGCGGCTTCGGAGGAAGCGGGAGCCGCTTCGGAAGAGGGAGTAACTGTTGCAGCCGTGCCGCAGGCGGAGAGCCCGACGATCAACGCAAGCAAAAGGGCAAGAATCGCTGTTTTCCGTTTCATGATGTTCTCCTTTTTCGTCGTTTGCTTTTGATGTCACGTTAGTCATATGGTTCACGACGGTTGATTCCGGTACGAAAGCCAGTTCAAGCCGTTCGGTATCTGGAATCACGGTTGCTTTCGCCGTGATCCCAGTTTCACATGGTATTGTTAAGACAGTATTAGGCCAACGTAAACATCAAAACACGCGTAAAAAAACACCCGCGTGTCTCCACGACACAGCGGGTGTTTCCAAAACGAGCATGTATTCGATGATTCAAGACACTATAAATGAACCTTGTCTCCCCGAAGGTCCGCGGAGCGTTCCTCCGCTTCCGCAATCCGGATGGTCTGCATGGTGCTCTCGGGTGTTGCCGTTTCAATGGGCGTGTCATTGCGGACGGCCTCAATGAAATAGCGGATTTCATGCCAATAGCCCTGTTCCCGGGAGATTTCCGGCTTGAACGCCGCTCCCTCGTGCGGATACACAGTGAGAC
>JAEWSN010000016.1 GCA_023459915.1 Bacillota bacterium | reverse complement strand
GGCGGCGCATACGGTCGGGTACCCCGTGCTGGTTCGCCCCTCTTATGTGTTGGGCGGCAAGGGCATGGAAATCGCTTACGCGGATCAGGACATCTCCGATTTCATGGACATCATCCTGATGGAGGAGCAGGAAAACCCCATCCTCGTGGACAAGTACATGATGGGCAAGGAGCTGGAGGTGGACGCCATCTGTGACGGCGAGGACATCCTGATTCCCGGCATCATGGAGCATCTGGAGCGGGCGGGGGTCCATTCCGGGGACAGCATCTCCATCTATCCGCCGCAAAGCCTGTCCGACAAACTGAAACAGACCATTTTGGAGACCACGCGCAGCCTGGCGATGGCCTTGAACGTGCGGGGCATGGTGAACATCCAGTATGTTTATTTCAACGAGGCGTTGTACGTGATAGAGGTGAATCCGCGCTCCTCGCGGACGGTGCCGTACATCTCCAAGGTCACCGGCATCCCCATGGTCAACATGGCCACGCGAATCATGATGGGAAGAAAACTGTCGGACTTCCCATATGGCACGGGGCTGTATCGGGAGTCGGATTATATCGCGGTCAAGGTGCCGGTGTTCTCGTTCGAGAAGCTGCACGATGTCGATACCAGTTTGGGGCCCGAGATGAAATCCACCGGCGAGGTGCTGGGCATCGCAAAAACGCTGGATGAGGCGGTGTTCAAGGGCCTTGTCGGCGCGGGACTGAAGTTCCCCGAGCCGGGCGGCGGCATCCTGCTGACCGTCCGCGATTCCGACAAGCCGGAGCTGCTGCCCATCGCGGAGGATTTCGCGGCGATGGGGTACGAGCTGTACGCAACAGGCAAAACCGCCAACTATCTGAACCGCCATGGGGTGCCCACCAACGCGGTGCGGAAGATGCGGGAGCCGTCCCCGAACCTGATGGATCTGATTGAGGGCGGCACCATCCAGTTGATTGTCAACACGCCGACCAAGGGACGCGACGCCCAGCGCGACGGCTTCCAGATTCGCCGCAAGGCCGTGGAGCGCTCCATTCCCTGCCTCACCTCGCTGGATACGGCCGGCGCGGTGGTACGAAGCTTGAAGCTGGGCAAGCATGTGGCGTCCCTGGACATCGTGAATCTTGAGGTCTTTGGGTGAGCGCAGGCGGCCGCCGCATCCTGGAACCCAAACATCGGCCACAGGGATGGAACCTTTTCCTGTGGCCGATTTCATTGACAAGGCAGGGAAATCCCCGTATCATGGGGATGCGTGGCGTGGCCACACCCACGCGTGACACATGCGGGCGTGGCGGAATTGGCAGACGTGCAAGATTTAGGTTCTTGTGTCGAGAGGCGTGCAGGTTCAAGTCCTGTCGCCCGCACCAAAAAAGAACGCAAGGATTGAACCAATGCCTGCGTTCTTTCTTTTTCATGTTCGCCACACAAGGAGTGTTATGTCACGCCGAAAAGAATTTTATGCAGTTCGTCACGGAAGGGATCCCGTATCAGGGGAGCCAGTCCGGAATCGAATCCTCACCAGCTGGGAAGAAACCTCGGCTTTGGTTCACGGTGCGCCCGGCGCAAGGTATGCAGGGTTTGCGACAGAAGCGGAGGCCCGTGAATGGCTGGGGGCACCGGCGGATTCAACGGCTTCCCAATCAAGAGATGAACAATTGGCACAAGGCAGGCGCAGCACCAAAGTGGCAGACAATCGAAAAAAAGTGAAGCCCGCCGAAACGGTGAATCACCCTGCCGATGTGCTTTGCTGCTATGTGGATGGCAGCTTCAACGAGATGCTGCCCAACTATGGGTATGGTCTTGTTTGTGTCTGCAACGGCGAAATTGTGCACTCGGCAGGCGGCGCCGGCCGCAACGGGGAAGCCATCTCCATGCGCCAGATTGCCGGGGAGCTCCTCGGTGCGATGCAGGGGCTTCTGTTTGCGCAGCGCGCGGGCTATGAGAAGGTCGTCATCCTGCATGACTACCTGGGCGTCGCCAATCACGCGACCGGCGCGTGGAAGCGCACCAATCCCTTTTCAGTCACCTACTACAAGTGGATGCAGGATTTTTTTGCGGCACACCCGTCGCTTTGCGTATCCTTTGAAAAGGTGCCTGCCCACAGCGGCTTGCTGTACAATGAACTGGCGGATGTGCTTGCGAAACGATCTGTGGGCATGGCGCCGGAACCCCGTTGGCTTGCCAAGGCGGAAGCACTCGGTCTTGTCGGTGGCGATGAGGGGGTAAAGCCTGGGAGCCCCGGTTGACCGTCAGAACACCTGCAGGATGGCGCACTTGATGTACTGCGTTTCCGCAGAGGCGAGCAGAATGGGGTGATCCTTGGCCTGGGAGCGGTATTCCACCAGCCGCACCTGCCGTTGTGCGTCGATGGCCGCGTCGTGAATGGTCTTGAGGAACAGGTCCTGGGACACATGATGGGAGCAGGAGCAACTCACCAGAAAGCCGCCGGACCGAACGAGCTTGAGCGCCCGCAGGTTGATTTCCTTGTAGCCGCGGACCGCGCCCTCGACGGCTTGCCGGGTTTTGGTGAATGCCGGCGGATCTAGAATGACCACATCAAAGGAGTCCTTGCGGTCTGAGGCCTGGCGCAGAAAATCGAAGGCGTTGGCCTCCACGAATTGCGTGCGATCCTCATACCCGTTCAGCACGGCATTCTGGCGGGCGCATGCCACCGCGTGATCGGAGATGTCCACACCGGTGACCCGCTTTGCGCCATAGTGCGCGGCATGCAACGCAAACGAGCCGGTATGCGAAAAGCAGTCCAGCACGTCCTTGCCGGGTACCAGGGGGGCCAATGCCGCCCGGTTCTCCTTCTGATCCAGGAAAAAACCGGTTTTCTGGCCTTCCGCCACATCCACGAGAAAACGGACGCCGTTCTCCCGCATTTCCACCATCGTGTCAAACGGCTCGGACAGAAACCCTGTCTGCTGCGGCAGGCCCTCGAGATCCCGGACGGGGACATCGTTCCGCTCATAGATGCCGCGGGGCGCGATGATTTCCTGCAGCAGGGACACAATGGTCTCTTTCATGTGATCCATGCCCATCGAAAGGGTTTGCATCACAAGAATGTCATTGAACTTGTCCACAATCAGTCCCGGCAGAAAATCGGA
>JAEWSN010000015.1 GCA_023459915.1 Bacillota bacterium | reverse complement strand
CCAGCTCCAGGAGGAAATCCGGGAACATCGCCGGACGGAGGCGCTGCTGGAGCTTTCCCGCAAGGAAGCGGTGGAGGCCAACGAGGCCAAAAGCCGGTTTCTCGCGAACATGAGCCACGAGATCCGGACCCCGATGAACGGCATCCTGGGGCTGACGGACTTGCTGCTGATGTCCGAGAAGGATCCGGAGCGCCGCGAATCACTGGAGCTCGTCTCGCTGTCAGCCCGGAATCTGATGCGCATTCTCAACGACATACTCGACTATTCCAGGCTGGAGGCGGACGGCATGCCCATCGTGAACGCGCCATTCTCCCTGCGGCGGCTCCTGCGTGAGTTGACGGGGCTGTTCATGCCCCAGACCAACCGGAAAGGGCTCCGGTTCACGGTGGAGGATGAGACAGGCGAGCTCGAGCGTGTTGTCGGGGACGAGGAACGGATTCGCCAGGTGCTCACCAACCTGCTGGGCAACGCCGTGAAGTTCACCGAGCAGGGTGAAATCCTGTTGCGGGTGTCCCTTGTCTCCGAGAATCCGGAAGCGCTCGTCATTGGATTCACCGTGCAGGACACCGGCATCGGAATTCCGGAGGGGGAGCGTCCGCGTCTGTTTCAGCGCTTCAGCCAGCTTGACGGCAGCATGACCCGGCGTCACGGGGGGACCGGACTTGGCCTGGCCATCTCCAAGCTGCTGGCGGAGCGCATGGGCGGCCGGCTCCAATATGACGGGCAATATGCGCAGGGGAGCCGGTTTGTGTTTGAAGTGCCGGTTTGTCCAAGAGGCGGGACGCCGGAAACACCCCTTGACAATGAGGCGTGATGCGTGTAGGATTTGCCTTGCAAGTGAATACGGACTGGGGAGCTGGCAAACCGGCTGAGAGGGAACTGCATCGTTCCGACCCATGAACCTGATACGGGTAATGCCGGCGTAGGAAGTTCAGCATACAGCATGTGAACCCCCTTTCGGCGACAAGACCGACAGGGGGTTTTGTATTCTCCATGCGGCCACCGGACGGCGAGGGTTCGCGCCCGTCGCCGGCGGGATGTCATGCACACCTGTCGCAACAAGGAGGGACCCATGAAACGAATCAACACCTGGATGCTGGCGGAAGCCGGCATCACCCTGGCCATGGCCTGGGTGCTCAACCAAATCAAACTGTTTCCGATGCCTTATGGCGGGTCGGTGACCGCCGGCGGCATGGTGCCGCTGCTGCTGTTCGCGTTCCGCTGGGGCGGGCTGCGCGGGATGGCGGTCTGCAGCCTCTACGGCGTGCTCGACCTGGTGCTGGGCGGGCATTTTTATCACTGGTTCTCCATCATTTTCGACTATCCTGTCGCGTTCGGCATGATTGGCCTTGCCGGTTTCTTCGGCAAGAAGACGGGCGCCCTGGCGGCGGGAACCCTGGTGGGACTGACCGGGCGCTTCCTGTTCCATGTGCTTTCCGGTGTTGTGGCGTTTGCCGAATACGCCCCGGAGGGTCAGACCCCGTTGCTGTACTCGGTTCTGTACAATGGCGCCTACATGCTGCCGGAGCTCGTGATCTCCTTCCTGCTCGTGTTCCTGGTGCTGCGCTATGCGCGGTTGCCGGAACCGAAGTTGGCTGTCTAGCATGCCATCGGTCAGACCAAACAGGACAATGATCAATCGCGGGGCGCGTCGCGTTTTGGGATGGCGGCGGTTCATGGCGTGAGCAACCGGATCAAGGCCGTTTCAAGGCCGTTTCAAGGCCGGAAAATGGTCTCGGGCAAGCGGATGTGAAAGGGCTTGACAGGTCGGGCCTGTTCGTGTAACATGGGTGAGGCAACAAAGAAGAAGCATTGCTTCTCACCTTGTCCGAAAGCATTCGGCGGGTCAATCGGGTCTGTGTGCGCGTCGCGTTCCGCGAGTGCTCCTGAGGATTGACAAACAGGTGAAGACGGCTTCACCTGTTTTTTTGTTGTGATATGCCCGGCAAGACATACCGTCTTGGGGGAACCCTTCGGAGGTGTTGATTATCAAAAAGGAACAAGGTCAGATTAACGCCCAGATCCGTGACAAGGAAGTTCGTCTCATCGAGGCGGATGGTACGATGGTCGGCGTCGTCAGCGCTCGTGAAGCGCAGCTTCGTGCGAACGAGAAGGAACTGGATCTGGTGAAAATCTCTCCCAACGCGAACCCGCCTGTCTGCAAAATCATGGACTATGGCAAGTTCCTATACGAACAGGCCAAAAAGGAAAAAGAGGCCAAGAAGAAGCAGGTCATCGTTGAACTCAAGGAAATCCGTCTTTCATCAAAGATTGAGGAACATGATTTCAACTTCAAGGTGAAGAATGCGCAGAAGTTCCTCGACGAAGGCGACAAGGTAAGGGTGTTCGTGCGCTTCCGTGGCCGTGAGATCAGTCATTCCATCCGTGGACGCGAAGTGTTGCTGAAGTTCGCGGAAACGCTGGCGGAGGTCTGCAAAATCGAGCGTCAGCCACTCATGGAAGGCCGCAGCATGTCCATGATTCTCGCCCCCATCAAGGCAAAAGTGTAAGGAGGTCCACATCATGCCGAAAATGAAATCCCACAGCTCTTCAAAGAAGAGATTCAAGCTCTCTGCCACCGGCAAGGTCAAGCGGACGAAGATGGGCAAGAACCACATTCTCACCAAGAAGTCCACCAAACGCAAGCGCGCGTTGCGCAAGGGCGGTTATGTGGACGACACGCAGTCCGCCACAGTCAAGAAGATGCTTCCCTACGCATAAAGGAAAAGAGGTGTGAATCATGGCCAGAGTCAAAGGTGCAATGCGCACACGTGCAAGACACAAGAAAATCCTCAAGCTCGCCAAGGGCTATTTTGGTGCCAAGAGCAAGCTGTACCGTACCGCGAACCAGCAGGTCATGAAATCCCTGAGCTATGCGTTCCGGGACAGAAAGCAAAAGAAGCGTGAGTTCCGCAGACTGTGGATCGCCCGCATCAATGCGGCGGCCCGCGTCAACGGCATGAGCTACAGCCGTTTCATGAACGGTCTCCGCGTCGCCGGCATCGAGCTCAACCGCAAGGTCCTCGCCGACATGGCGGTCAATGACAAGACAGGGTTCGCCCAGCTCGTCAACAAGGTGAAGGCCTGATTCCTTCGCAGATCAAAATCCCTCCCTTGTTTCATTGCGGAACAGGCGGGGGGATTTTTTGCGACATGGAAGTTGTGTCCGGCCTGTCGCCGGATGAACGGCGCTCGCCGGGGAGAAGCGCGATGGAACAGATCACAAGCCTGCACAATCCGCGGGTGAGGGCATGGGCAAAGCTGGGGGAGCGCAAGGAACGCCTGGCACAGGGCTGCTTTCTGGTGGAGGGGCTGCGCCTGGTCACCGAGGCGCTCCGTTCCGGCGCGCCGGTGCGGCAGCTCCTGGCGGACGGGACCGGCATGCCCCATCTCGAGAAACTGCGTTCCCTGTATCCGGCGGTGGAGGCGCTCTCGGTCCCGTCGGAGGTGCTGGCCAGGCTGCTGGACACCAGGACGCCCCAGGGGTTGGCCGCAGTGGTTGAACTGCCTGCGGCCGCGCAACAGGCGGTGGACGGGCGCACCCTTTTTCAGGGTGACGGCGTGCCGGAACCGTCGCGGCGCAGGGTGCTGTGCCTGGAGCGGGTGCAGGATCCCGGCAATGTGGGCACCATGCTGCGGTCGGCGGATGCTTGTGGATTCGATTCGGTGATTCTGTCAACGGACAGCGCGGACCCCTGGCAGCCCAAGGTGGTGCGCGCCAGCATGGGCTCGCTGTGGCATCTGGGGATTCATCTGTCCGACTCCCTGACACGGATGGTGGCAATGGCATCGGAAGCGGGCCTGCGCACCTTCGCGGCCGATCCGCGCGATGCCCTGCCGGCGTGGCGGGCCGATTTGCGCGAGGGATTTCTGCTGGTCATCGGCAATGAGGCCAACGGCTTGTCTGACCGCATGCGGCAGGCCGTGTCACAGACCGTCATGATCCCCATGCAGGGGCATGCCGAGTCGCTGAACGCGGCCGCCGCGGCATCCATGCTGCTGTATGAAAGCCTGCGGCAGCGACAAGCCTGAGGGTTGGGCGGCAGGTCCCCCTTGCAATGCCGGGCCTGATCGGATAGAATGTCAATGGGTTTTTGTGATTTGAATAACAATAAACTTCAATAGAAAGACAGGAGGCTTATCACATGGCAGTAAAAATGGGTATCAATGGTTTTGGACGTATTGGCCGTCTCGTGTTCCGCGCGGCGATCGCCAACCCCAACGTCACGGTGACCGGCATCAACGATCCGTTCATCGACCTCGACTACATGGTTTACATGCTGCGTTATGACACGGTTCATGGCCAGTTCAAGGGCGACATCGCCACCAAGGACGGCAAGCTGGTCGTCAATGGCGAGGAAGTGGCCGTGTTCGCGTGCATGAATCCTTCCGAAATCGACTGGAAGAGCTGCGGCGCCGAATACATCGTGGAATCCACCGGTGTGTTCACCACCACCGAAAAGGCTTCCGCTCACTTTGCCGGTGGCGCGAAGAAGGTCATCATCTCCGCTCCGTCCGCCGATGCGCCCATGTTCGTCATGGGTGTCAACCAGGACAAGTACACCTCCGACATGAAGGTTGTCTCCAACGCGTCCTGCACCACCAACTGCCTCGCCCCCGTCGCGAAGGTGCTCAATGACAACTTCGGCATCGCCGAAGGCCTCATGACCACCATCCACGCGGCCACCGGCACGCAGAAGACGGTCGACGCGCCCTCCAAGAAAGACTGGAGAGGCGGCCGCTCCATCCTCGGCAACATCATCCCGTCCTCCACCGGCGCCGCGAAGGCAGTCGGCAAGGTCATTCCGGAACTGAACGGCAAGCTTACCGGCATGGCGTTCCGTGTGCCGACCGTGGACGTGTCCGTTGTGGACCTCACCGTCCGCCTCGACAAGGCCGCCACCTATGAAGATGTCAAGGCTGCCATGAAGAAGGCTTCCGAAAACGAAATGGCCGGCATTCTGGGATACACCGAGGACGACGTGGTTTCCACCGACTTCCTCACCGATCCCCGCACCTCCATTTTCGACGCGAAGGCCGGTATTGCCCTCAACGGCAATTTCATGAAGCTCGTCTCCTGGTACGACAACGAATGGGGCTACTCCAACAAGGTTGTCGACCTCATCAGCCACATGGCGAAGGTGGACGGCTAAAGCCAAGACCCTTTCCCAACCCAACCGTTTCATCACAAGGGCTGCGTCCTGCGACGCAGCCCTTGTTTTGTCGGGATGGCATTACGCGGAGGGGATGGCAACGGGAAAAAATGGGGATTGACAAAAAATTATCGTTCCTGTGAAGATATCCCTTGAAAAAACAATGACATACAGTATACAATAGATACGCCTCAAACCGACGGTTGCAAGTCGTACGAACGACTGTCTGCACGGGAATCATGTGTTTGCATGTCCACGGTTCACCGAGGGGCAACAAAATAAGAAAGGATGTCGCATCCGCATGAGCATGAAGAACAAAATGACCATTTCCGACATCTATTTTGCCGGACGCCGCGTCATCGCACGCGTCGATTTCAATGTCCCGCTGGACAAGGAAGGCAACATCACCGACGACAACCGTATCGTGGGCGCGCTGCCGACCATCAGGTACCTCGTGGAGAACGACGCGAAGCTTATTCTCGTTTCCCACCTGGGCCGCCCGAAGGAAGGCCCGGAGGCCAAGTACAGCATGAAACCCGCGGCGGAGCGGCTGTCCCAGCTGCTGGGACGCCCGGTGACCCTGGCGGCCGATGTCATCGGCCCGGATGCCAAGGCAAAGGCTGCGGCGCTCCAGAACGGCGAAATCCTGATGCTCGAGAATGTCCGCTTCCACAAGGAAGAGACAAAGAACGATCCCGCGTTCACCAAGGAACTGGCTTCCATGGCGGAACTGTTTGTCAATGACGCATTTGGCACCGCGCACCGCGCGCATGCCTCCACCACCGGTTTGGCGGACTATCTGCCGGCGGTGTGCGGTTTCCTCATCAAGAAGGAACTCGATGTGATGGGCAAGGCGCTCGACGATCCGGAACGTCCGTTTGTCGCCATTCTCGGTGGCGCGAAGGTTTCCGACAAAATCAGCGTCATTGAAAACCTGCTCGACAAGGTGGACACCCTCATCATTGGCGGCGGCATGGCGTACACCTTCCTCAAGGCACAAGGCCATGAGATCGGCAAGTCACTGTGCGAGGAAGACAAGATTGAACTGGCAAAATCCCTGATGGAGAAGGCCAAGACCAAGGGTGTGAACCTGCTGTTGCCGCTCGACAACGTGGTGGCCAGAGAATTCTCCGCCGATGCCGAAGCCATCGCCATCAAATGCGACGAGCTGCCTGTGGACACCATGGGTCTGGACATCGGTCCCAAGACCATCGCCTCCTTCTCCGAAGCCATCAAGGGCGCGAAGACGGTGGTGTGGAACGGCCCCATGGGTGTGTTCGAGTTCGAGAAATTCGCGGTGGGCACCAAGGCTGTCGCCGAAGCGGTGGCGGCATCCGGCGCCATCTCCATTGTCGGTGGCGGAGATTCCGCGGCCGCGGTGGAACAGCTCGGGTTTGCCGACAAGATCACCCATATCTCCACGGGTGGCGGCGCTTCCCTGGAATTCCTTGAAGGCAAGGAACTGCCCGGCATTGCCTGCCTCACGGAAATGCCCACCGGCTGCGGTGGCTGTTCCGGTTGCGGCGGTGGATGCTGCTGATTCCCTCCGGTCATAACGGGTCACGTCAAACTGCACCCCCTGCAGGGGGTGCAGTTTTCAAATAAGGCCGATAGGATGTCGGCCAATGGCATGCGGGACAACCGGGGGCGGAGGCCGCCGCCTTGTTGTCGGATCGGGCAGCTTGAACTGCCGGGAAAGGACAGGAAGATGGGCAATCGTACATTGATGGCAGCAGGAAACTGGAAGATGAACAAGACACCGGCGGAGGCCGTTGCCTTTGTGGAAGGGCTAAAGCCCCTTGTGGCACAGGCCACCACCGAAGTGGTCGTGGGCGTGCCGTTTGTCGCGCTGTCGGGTGTCACCGCCGCGGCCAAGGGCTCCAACATCAAGGTTGCCGCGCAGAATGTGCACTGGGAAGCCAATGGCGCCTACACCGGCGAGATCTCCTGCGGCATGCTCAAGGAGATGGGTGTCGATTATGTGATCGTCGGCCACTCCGAGCGCCGGGAATACTTCGGTGAGACCAACGAGATGATCAACAAGAAGGCGCGCGCCATTCTGGATGCCGGCATGCTGCCCATCATCTGCTGCGGCGAGACACTGACCCAGCGTGAACAGGGCGTGACCGCCGAACATGTCCGCTACCAGATCAAGGTGGCGTTGTTGGGCCTGTCCGCCGAGGAAGTCGGCAAGTCCGTGATTGCGTATGAACCCATTTGGGCCATCGGAACAGGCAAAACCGCCTCGGACGAGCAGGCGGAGGAGGTTTGCGCCGTGATCCGCGTGCTGCTGGTGGAACTGTATGGGGAAGCGGTGGCGCAGACC
>JAEWSN010000014.1 GCA_023459915.1 Bacillota bacterium | reverse complement strand
GTTTGGGGTTGGCATGTCAATGATGGCTTTATGGACTACATCACGCTTGTCACATCGTAGCCCGCGTCATCCACCGCGCCGCGCAGCGCGGCTTCGGTCACGGAATCATCGACCAGCACAACGGCCTGGCCGTCCGCATGGCTCACGGTGGCCTCGTGAACGCCTTCCAGCGCGAGCAGCGCCTTCTGGACGCGCATGCTGCAGTGTCCGCAGCTCATGCCGGAAATGTGAATGGTCTTGCGATTGGGTTGTGTCATGGTGAACTCCTTTCGTGTGAGCCGATGCTCATGAAAACGATCTTGTTTCGTGGGTTTCAGGGCCGGAACCATTTCAGCACCAGTGTGGGTTTCAGGGCCGGAACCATTTCAGCCGCAGCGCGTTGCCCACCACGGACACCGAGCTCAGGCTCATGGCAGCGGCAGCGAAGACCGGGTTGAGCAGGGGGCCGCCAAACGCGTACAGCACGCCGGCGGCAACCGGAATGCCGACCAGATTGTAGATGAAGGCCCAGAACAGGTTCTGCCGGATGGTCCGGAGTGTGGCGCGGCTGAGCTTGATGGCCGTGGCCACATCGGTCAGATCTCCCCGCATCAGCACAATGTCCGCCGAGGCCATGGCCACATCGGTTCCCTGGCCAATGGCGATGCCGACTTCCGCCTGCGCAAGCGCCGGCGCGTCATTGATGCCGTCGCCCACCATGGCGACCACCCGCCCCTTGCCCTGCAGGGAACGGACGGCGTCCGCCTTGCCATCGGGCAGCACCTCGGCCAGGACCGTTTCAATGCCGGCCTCTTGCGCGATGGCTTGCGCCGTACGCCGGTGATCGCCGGTCAGCATCACCACATCGAGCCCCATCTCCTTGAGTCGGGCGACGGCCGCCACACTGTTGGGCTTGAGCACGTCCGCGGCGGCGATGATGCCGGCCGGTTTTCCGTCGCAGGCCAGGAACATGGGGGTCTTGCCCTGGGCGGCGAGCTGGTTGGATCTGGTTTCCCAGCGGTCATCCCACAGGCTGTTGGCCTGCATCAGCGCGCGGTTGCCAAACAGCAGGGCTTTTCCGTCCGCGGTTGTCGCGGCGATTCCCTGGCCGGGGATGGCCGAGAAGGAAGCGGCTGCCGACCCCTTCTGTCCGGCTGCCTCCGCTTTGCGCAGAATGGCTCCGGCCAACGGATGCTCGCTGCCGAACTCGGCTGCGGCGGCCCAGGCGAGGACTTCGGTTTCGGTGAACGGTTCGAAATGGACAATGTCTGTCACCTCCGGAATGCCGGTGGTGAGGGTGCCGGTTTTGTCGAGCACCACAGTGGTGACCTTGTGCGCGGTTTCCAGCGCTTCGCCGCTTTTCACGAGTACCCCCAGCGAGGCTCCCTTGCCGGATCCCACCATGATGGCGGTCGGCGTGGCCAGGCCCAGTGCGCATGGACAGGCGATGACCAGCACAGCGATGAACACGGAGAGCGCGAACACAAGTCCCTTGCCGGCCAGCAGCCAGCTGAGGCCCGCCACCAGCGCGATGCCGATGACGATGGGCACGAACCAGCCGGAAATGACATCGGCCAGCCGCGCGATGGGCGCCTTGCTGCCCTGGGCCTCCTCCACCAGGCGCACAATCCGGGCCAGGGTGGTGTCCTGCCCAACCCGTGTGGCGCGGTAGACGAGCGCGCCGGTCTGGTTGATACTCGCGCCGGTCACGGTGTCGCCGGCCTGCTTGTCCACGGGAATGCTTTCGCCGGTGAGCATGGACTCATCGACACTGGAATGGCCGTCCAGCACCAGTCCGTCCACCGCCACCCGTTCCCCGGGACGCACCAGCAGAATGTCGCCGGGTTCCACCTCTTCCACCGAGATGGCAACTGGTGTCCGGTTCCGCAGCGGGGCGGCGTTTCTGTCGGTTGCCGTGTCTGCGGCGGCGGCAGTTGATGTGGCAGTTGATGTGGCTGTTGCGGCGCCTGTTGCGGCGCCTGTTGCGGCGGTATTTGCCGTGTCCGCGGCGTCCTCCTGCAACAGCGTGGCGGTTTTGGGAGTGAGTCCCATGAGTGCCTTGATGGCTTCGGAAGTCTTGCCCTTGGACACGGCTTCGAGCGTCTTGCCGAGCTGTATCAGCGCGATGATGACACCGGCGGTCTCAAAATAGAGATGATCCACGGCATGATGCTCACCCCGGGCGATGCGCCAGATGGCGTACAGGCTGTAAAGCATGGCCGCGCCGGTGCCGACGGCAATCAGCGAGTCCATGTTCGGCGCGCGGTGCCACAGGGCACGCAGCCCCACCGAATAGAAGCGGCGGCCGCTGTAGAGGATGGGGAGGACCAGTGCCAGGCTGATGAGCGCATAGGTCATGGGGTGCGCCATTGGCGCCATGAACGCGGGAACCGGCAGCGGAAACACCGGCAGCATGGGGCCCATGGCCACATACAGCAACGGCAGGGCGAACACCGCCGACAGCAGGAACCGCCGCCACATGTCCGAAACTTCCTTCTTTTTTCGGAGCGCGTCTTCATCGGGCTGTCCCGAAAGGGAGACCTCTCCGGGTTCGTACCCCAACTCCCGGATGGCCTGTTTTATTTGTGAAAGCCGGACATGTTCCGGCTGATAGATGATGTTTGCCTTTTCCGTCGCCAGATTGACGGTGGCCGATTCAATGCCTTCCATTTTGGAAAGACCACGTTCAATGGCGCGCACACAGGCGGCACAAGTCATGCCGTCAATGGGGAAGGACACGGTTTTGCCCACCGGCACGCCGCGCGCGCCATACCCCGCGTTTTCCACGGCGGCAACCACGGCCTCCGGATTGACAGCGGTTTCGTCATAGGTGAGGGTCAGTTTTTCGGACGCAAGGTTGACAGAGGCTGTCTGAACCCCTTGAAGCTTGCCGGTGACCTTCTCCACGGCGCGCGCGCAGGAAGCGCAGGTCATGCCGGTGATGTCCCAGGTCTGTGTTGTCATGTGTTGCCACCTCCTGTATATGGGGCAGTTCATGTGTTCAATATACCCTATGGGGGTATTATAGACAAGTAGCTGTGGCAACATGGCGCGGAGGGAAAGCGCATGGTAAGATAATGGGGTATGTGCCGGATGGGTTCCGGCAGGGGAGACGTGTTCAATGAAAAAGGTCATGGTTGGCATGAGCGGCGGCGTGGACAGCGCGGCCGCGGCCATTTTGCTGCGGGAGCAGGGATATGGGGTGACCGGTGTCACCCTGAAGCTGTGGGACGGTGAGGCGGAGAGCGGATGCTGCTCCCTGGCGGATGTCGAAGACGCGCGCGCGGTGGCGCAGAAGCTGGACATCCCGTTCTATGTGCTCAATTTCAAGGATCTGTTTCGCGAGGCGGTGGTCGACCCGTTTGTGCGTTCCTATCTCGAGGGAGAGACGCCCAATCCCTGTCTGGCCTGCAACGAGGTCATCAAGTTCCACGGCATGCTGCAAAAGGCACGGGCGTTTGGCATGGACTTCATCGCGACCGGGCATTACGCGCGGATTGAACAGGATGCCGCAACCGGGCGCTTTTGTCTGCGCAAGGGCGTGGATCCGGGCAAGGATCAAAGCTATGTGCTGTATGGGCTCACCCAGGAGCAGCTGGGGGCCACGCTGCTGCCGCTTGGCGGCATCACCAAGACGGAGGCGCGCGCCATTGTGGCGCGTGCGGGTATCGGCATTGCCGCCAAGCCGGACAGCCAGGACATTTGCTTTGTCGCGGAGGATGGCTACGCCTCCTTCATCCGGGACTACACGGGGTCTGACCCCGAACCGGGAGATTTTGTCGATACGGCCGGGAATGTGCTCGGACGCCACAAGGGGCTCATTCATTACACGGTGGGGCAGCGCAAGCATCTGGGCATGTCCTTCGGTCGCCGGGTGTGCGTCATCGCCAAGGATGCGCGCGCCAATACCATCACGATCGGCGGGGAGGAAGAGGCGTTCATGCCGGAAACCCGCGTGAGACAGGTGAACTGGGTATGCATCGACAAGCCGGAACAGCCCATCCGCGCGCGTGTCCGGACGCGGTATCACGGCGTGGAGGCGGAGGCGGAGATTCTGCCCGAACCGGATGAGCGGGTGCGGGTTGTGTTCAACACACCGCAACGCGGCATCGCGCCCGGACAGGCCGCCGTGTTCTATCAGGAGGATCGGGTGCTTGGCGGCGGGATCATCGGGGTCTGACCCCCTGAGCGTTGTTGTGACAGTGGCCTGATCGGGGTCTGCCCCCGTTGCTCATAATTCGCTTGACAAACGCAACCCCGGCAAGTACAATATGTCTTGTCCCAAAACCCGCGCACAATGCGGGCAACAGGGCCCCATGGTCAAGCGGTCAAGACTCCGCCCTCTCACGGCGGCTACGGGGGTTCGAATCCCCCTGGGGTCACCACCATATTGCCGGAGGCGTATGCCTCCGGCAATTCATACGGCCCGGTAGTTCAGATGGTTAGAACGCTAGCCTGTCACGCTAGAGGTCGAGGGTTCGAGCCCCTTCCGGGTCGCCAGTTTCTTTTTCCGCCTGCGCGGATTGCCACTTGGGTGGTTTTCCGAACAGGGGATTTGGGGCAAACGGGCTGGTGTAGCTCAGCTGGTAGAGCAGCTGATTTGTAATCAGCAGGTCGGGGGTTCGAATCCGTCCACCAGCTCCAAGCAAAGGCCTTCCTTCGGGAAGGCCTTTTGTTTTTCCCGTTTTTCATTTCGGCTTTTTATGCTTTCAAGCCCCGGACGTGTTGCAACGTGGAGGACTGTGTTAAGATACAAGAAACGATATCATCCTGCAGACAGCAACCTGGAGGCACACATGCCATCGGTGGAATCCGCGCGGCAAGCGCTTGAGCGCGCCCAGACGGATCTGGTCACGAACACGCTTGAGGCATATCGGCTGGTGATGGACTGGATGGAGCGCATCCGGACCCTCGGGGACCCAGCCCTGCTTTGTGATGCCTGGGATTTGCTTGGTTTGTGTCATCATCATTTTGGCAGGGATCTGGAGTCGAACGAAGCGTTCGAAACGGCGCTCGGCTTTGCCGAAGAGCTGGCGGATCCACAGCGCATCTGCCGGGTGCGAAAGAATCTCGGTGTGTCCCTGATGCAGATGGGCGCCACCCATCACGCGCTGCGTTCCCTGCTTGAGGCGCTGCGCCTGGCCAGGCAGCACGGCTATGTGAAGCTGGCGGCCCAGGTGGAGAACAACATCGCCAGCATTCACAACCATCATGGGAACCATGAAGCGGCCAGGGAGATCTTCTCACGGCTGCTCGTTCATGCCCAGGCATATGGGTTGTCTGTTGCCATCGCCCACTACAACATGGCCGATGTGCTGCTGCGGCTCGAGGCATACAATCTGGTGGCTCCGCACATCCGGGTGGGCAAACGGTTTGCGACGCTCGAGAACAAACAGTCGCTGCTTCCGGGCTTCTCGTGCCTGGCCGGTATATTGTTTTACCATCGCAACCGGCCGAATTCCGCGCGCCACTGCCTTGAAAAGGGCATTGCGCCTTCCCTGGAAGGAGAGATTCACGAAGAGGGGGTGCGTG
>JAEWSN010000013.1 GCA_023459915.1 Bacillota bacterium | reverse complement strand
CCATGACATGAAGGAGATACGCTCATGATCAGAAGCAAAACCCTGGGCTCCAGGATATTCAATGTATTCAACGTGGTGGTCCTCGTCCTGTTGACGCTGTCCTGCTTTTATCCGCTTTGGTACACCTTCTGCGTGTCCATTTCGGACAAGGCGGCCGCCAACGCGGGGCTGGTGACCATCTACCCCATCGGGTTCTCGCTGGCCTCCTACAAGGAAATCGTCGGCGACATCAAGTTTTTCAATTCCTTCTGGATCTCCATCCAGCGCACCGTCGGCGGCACCTTTTTTTCCATGCTCATCATGGTGCTGATGGCGTATCCACTGTCCAAGAACACACGGGATTTCAAGGAACGCAACATCTTCATGTGGATCCTCGTGTTCTGCATGCTGTTCAGCGGCGGCCTCATTCCGTGGTACCTCACCATGCAACGCTACGGTCTCATCAACCGGCTCTGGGCACTCATCCTGGGCGGCGGTTTGCCGGTGTTCAACGTCATCCTCATCATGAATTACTTCAAGAACATCCCCAAGGATCTGGAGGAGGCTTCTGTGGTCGATGGCGCGGGCCCCTGGCGCGTGCTGTTCCAAATCTTCCTGCCTGTTTCCATGCCGGTGCTGGCCACCGTGGCGCTGTTCACCAGCGTGTACCATTGGAACGAGTTCTTCAACGGCCTGGTGCTGATGAGCCGCGCGGACAAATACCCGCTGCAGACCTACATCCAGCAGCTCGTGGTCAACATGCCGTCGACCAACCTCACGCCGGATCAGTACAAGAAGCTGGCCGAGCTCTCGAACAAGACGCTCAACGCGGCGAAGGTCTTTATTGCCATGATTCCGATGCTGGTGGTGTATCCCTTCCTGCAGAAATACTTCATCTCCGGCATCATGATTGGGGCTGTGAAGGAGTAAATCGCACACCAGCTCTCAACCAACGTATCTTCTCACAACCACCAGCTGGAACATCACAGCAACGTGCACAAAGGCCGCACCGATACTTTGGTGTGGCTTTTGTGCGCATTGAAGGGCACTACTTCACAGTCCCAATCAATGTTCCTTTGAACGCATTCATCTGGCCAAAACACACTTCGGCTTCCGCGCCACGCACCAGAATCCGAACCGGCACAGCCGCTTTCCTGTCGGCATCCGGTACGCTCCCCCAACCCTCATTCCCGGAAACATCATGACCGGTCATGGAGACCTGGTACCGTGTGATCATCTCCGGTGCGTCCAGCGCCATCCAACTCGCCGATTCGACCGGAACTGACGGGTTTTCCCGCAGATGCTCCTCCGCAAACGATTTCAGCCCGCCGGCATCAAAGGGAATCACCTCGATAGTGGCGCTGACCGCCTCCACTGTGTAGGACTGCGCCATCGTGTCCACAATGAGCTCGGCATCCTCCTCCAGCAGCGCAAGGAGATCCGCCTCATCCACCTTGGCTGTCAGCAGCAGCTTGCCCTGGTATGCACCCCCTGGGTCCTTGCCCCCAAGCTTGTCCATGGAGACATACAGGTTCATCCGCCATGTCAATTCGCCCATTTCCAGCGTCACGGTGTCATCCACCCGTATCGCCCAATCCGCCTCCCTGGCAGGAGGAGATGTGGGTTTTGGTGTCGGAACCTTCGAGGGGGTTGTCTTTTCGTTCTTCTCTGCCTCCAGCATACGCTTGTTGGCTTCACCGAGAAGAATCCACTCGGTCGCCGTCAACTCCTCCCCCTGGGCCTGCTTTTCCCGAATGGCCACCAGTCTTTGGTACTCCCGGTATCGTTCCAACTCCCACGTGGTCAGTGGTTCATATCGCTCCACCTTGGCAAATATGGCTGCCAGGATTTCCTGCTCGGTCTGATTTGCCGTTTCCGCATCGTCGGCGCTGTCATCAGACATTCGCCCCGATATCACGCCTTTTGCATCAGGCAGGGCGGGAGTCCCGTTCTGGCCGATGGGGGCAGATGCTTCCACCGAGGCTGTCATTGCCGGAGCTTCATCCTCGGAAAAAGATGCAAGGGACTCCTGTGGCGGATGCATTCCAACCGATGCGTCCGGCGGCACATCCGGTTTGGTGCCACACGCCGAGACAAGCAGCCACAGAACCAGCATGCCCGGAAGCATGCGGCTCTTCCTGATGGCAGCCACCAACTCCATAATCATTCTTATCCTCATTCTCATGCTCTGTAAAAGGTATCCGTCCCACCAATCACCACCTGGGTTCCATCCGCGGACACCTCAAATGGGAGGGTGCGATCCAAGCCCGCCTTGTTCGTGTAGGCGGGCGTTTGATCGGTTCGTGCGGGGTTGGGGTACCAGGATTCAAAGACCCCGGTCATCTCTACGGTGTCATCCACGACCCGGTACTTGCCCTCAACAACCACACCGCCGCTGATGACCGTGCCGGATCCCACAATGACATAGCGAAAGGTACCATCCTCACGAAACACATACCATTCCCCGTTGTAGATACTGCCCGTGGCATACCCGGTCGCGGGATCGACAAGGGTTCCGGAAGCGCCATCCCGGCTCCATACGCCCACAAGGGGATGGGATGCGACTGGCGCCGGTGTGTTCGAACCGACTTCAGGCCCGGCCACCTGGGATGGGCTCGTCGTGGGGGGCTGCCCCCTGCCAGAGGTGTCCGTTTGTCCGGAAGACGACGCGCCTGTTCCGGTCATGTCCTCATAGGTCCGCTTGGACATGATGATGGCAGCCTCACGCGTGGCCAGCCCGTAATTCTTTGCAATCTGATCCGTCGTGACAGCCTTTGGCATGAAATTGCCTGAAGGATCTCCCTTGACAATGCCCTTGAGCGACATGTATCGGGCTGCGTCAAGCGCCCAACCGGAGATATGCTGTTGATCCGCAAACGGCTTCGCACCATCCACACGATAATCCCCGCCGGGCGCAATGGCCTTGATGGCCCGGAACAGCATGGTGGCACATTGTTCACGCGGAATTTGGTCGTTTGGCTTGAATTGGGTTTGGGAAACGCCTGTTGTGATCCCTAGGCTCAGTGCCTTGAGAATCCGGGGATTCGAGGTGTCGGTGAAAGGATTCGGAGACGCCGCAGCCGCAGACTCGCCTGTCACTTCCTCATAAAGCAGCACGGCCAACTCGCAGAATTCCTCCCGTGTGACCATCTTGCTGAGATCCTTGCCTGAAAGAATGTCGGGAACAAGGCCGTAGCCCTGCGCCGCCTCCACATCCGAAACCGCCCAGGGGCTGGCTGTGATCCCCAGCGCAGCAACATTTGAGTATCCGGACATGCCACCGCGGTTTCCTATCAAATCTTCGAGCAACACATACACGCGATAGCTGATTGTTTCCTGACCGTTCCACGTATAATCTTCCACCCAGAGCTGTTCATACTGATATCCTCCGCCACCGGTGGCGTGGGATTCAACCATGGTGGCCGTAGGAATCTGACCTACGCCAATCCACGCACCGGCACCTACCTTTTTCTCCACGCCGACATACCAGGTCAGCGTTGCGTCTCCCGTTTCCACGGGAAGATTGTCGATGTGGAACGTCAGGCGGGCGGAACCGTATGGATGGGTCTGATCCTCGGGTGTCAGGGCTGCTTTCAGATTTTTCGGGGTCAAATCGGCGGGATTGGTCTCCGCCAACGCCACCGAACCGCTGAACATGGACATAACCAACAGGCAGACAAAAAGAAATGACACCACACGCTTCATACAAGTGCCTCCCCTTGGGCCCGCAATGCGCGAACCCCATGAAACCCGGTCATCCGGCGATGTTTACGCCAGGCCAATTTCAGTATAGGAGTGACATGGCGAGAAAAACAGTCAGCCCATTCGCCAAAACATGCAAGAAATATCCGATGATCATATGCAACCGCATTCGATTACCGGTTGGTCAGGCGGGTTCTGATCTGCCGATACTGCCGGGGAGACATGCCCGTCGCCTTGTGAAATTTCCCCACATAGTGGCTGTTGTAGGCGAATCCGACCAACTCGAAGGCTTTCTGGATGGAATGATCGGGATTCAACAGCAACTCCTTCAGGTGCTGCAGCTTCACCTCAAGATGATAACCATGGAGGGTGAACCCCGTTTCTTCCCGGAATAGCTCTGAAAGTCTGGATGGACTGAGCCTGACAGCATTCGCGATGGTTTCGATGGACAACGGCTCCATCCAGTGTGTCTCGATGCAAGTCTTGGCGGCCATGACACCACGATGTCGCGACGTGGTGCTCACCGGCACAAAGTAGGTGACAACATGGGTCAATTCACCCATCACATTCCTGATTGGATAGGAAAAGATATCCTGAATCACCTGCTGAAAAGCCTGATCCTTTCCGACCACAACCCCGGCAAGCTCCTTTCCTGGAAACATGACGCCCTGCGTCAGGACAACCTCCCCGGTAAAAGCCCTCCTCACATGATCCCGGATGCCCCAGGACTCCAGTGCGGGATCCTCGAGGATGTTGTATTGGCCGAATGCGGTTGTCCGGGTCTGTTCCATCAACCCTTCCCGAAAACGCTGGTTCGCATATACCAGCACCCCATCCGCACTTGATATATGCAATTTGTACGGAAACTGCTCCAGTATGGCCATCAGCGTATCCAGCGGCAGTGTCTCTTCTTCTGTTCGAGCCAGACGTTCCATGTGTTCCAGCGCCATCTGTCTATTCCTCCATACCACTGTTGTCGGGCGAGATACCGATGTTGTGCGGGCCACTCTTCCCATACCGCTCCTCGCGTGTGCCCTGTCGACACTCCCCTTTGGGAGGGAGGATAATCGTCACACTGGAAGGCACCCATCGCGCCCTGGTCCAGTCAATGTACCTGTGCTTCGGGCTCCACCCGTCATAAACACGCAGATACACCCGGGAACGCTTGTACGGTTGGGAGTAGATGCGATATCCCGCGACCGTGAGGGTATGGCTCGGATAATCACCGAACGCCAAATTCAACAGCACCGGCATATTGTTGTCCAACTGGCGCAGGAGATGGCGCAACCTTCCGACATACCTGCTTTTCCCCTCTCCGCGTCCGTATCCGAATTCCTGCCATACCTCCGTTGCCATGCGTCCGATGGAAAAAGTCGTATAGACAAACAAGTCGCGCAGCAATCCGCTCTTGACGGGATCATATCCATGCCGGACCGCCACGCGCCGGATGGCTGGATAGATGTCTTCCGGTTCAGATGGAATGCGGTCATATCCCCTTTTTGAAAAGGATTGCAGTACACGGGTCAGAGAAACCGGCACGCAATTGGGCGCGCCGGCTTCCAATCGATTCTGTGAAAACCCGTCCAGCATCAGCAACCCCACGTCCCGCGCCAGCACCCAGCCCTCTCCGGCCGTGGCCCGGCAGTGCAAATCCGGATCCTCAATGCCGCCATATCCGGAAAAAGCCTCGTCCTGGCCGTTAACTTTCATGCACCCTCCATGATTACAGTACCAGGTACCGTAATAGAATTGTAACATTCCGGGTCACGCGAGAAGAGCATCAATGCTGTCGAGCTCATTCTGGTCGAAGGCAAGACCGTTGAGTGCACCCACGCAATCCTCGATTTGCGAGACGCGGGACGCGCCAATCAGCACGGAGGTGATGCGCGGATCGTGCAGCACCCAGGCCAGCGCCATCTGCGCCAGGGTTTGACCGCGTTCGGCGGCCATGCCATCGAGCCTGCGGATCTTCTCCAGCAATTCGTCGGTCAGATCCTCCGGCCGCAGGAACACGGACGGCCCACCTGCCCGCGAATCGGCGGGAACCCCGTTGAGGTAACGATTGGTGAGCATGCCCTTGGCCAGCGGGGAAAAGGCGATGGCGCCGACGCCTTCCTTCTCCAGCACATCCAGAAGTCCTTCCTCCACCCACCGGTCAAGCATGGAATAACGGGGTTGGTGAATGAGGCACGGCGTGCCGAGCTCGCGCAAGATACCAATGGCTCGTGAGGCCATTTCGGCGGGATAGTTGGAAATGCCCACATACAGCGCCTTCCCCTGCCGCACCGCGCGGTCGAGCGCGCCCATGGTCTCTTCGAGCGGGGTGTCGGGATCCGGACGGTGATGATAGAAGATGTCCACATACTCCAGGCCCATGCGCTTGAGGCTCTGATCCAGGCTGGCGGTGAGATACTTGTTCGAACCCATGTCTCCATATGGACCCGGCCACATGTAGTACCCCGCCTTCGTGGAGATGATCAGCTCATCCCGCCAGGGTTTGAGATCCTGGCGCAGAATGGTCCCAAAGGTCTCCTCCGCGGCGCCGGGCGGCGGACCGTAGTTGTTGGCAAGATCGAAGTGGGTGATGCCAAGGTCGAATGCGCGGCGCACCATGGCCCGACTGTTTTCCAGCGGGTTCAGCCCCCCGAAGTTCTGCCACAATCCAAGTGAAATCCTGGGCAGCAGCAACCCGCTGCGCCCGCAACGCGCGTACTTCATCTCCGTGTATCGGGAACTCGACGGTTGCAACATGGCGGCTCCTCTCCTGCTTGGGCGGCTCAGTTTGAGCTGCATGACCCCAGCGTACACATCCAATCCCGGTTCTTTATCAGCCATTGTGTCTGTGACAGGACCTCACCCAAAAAGCGACGGACGTTTTGCGGCGAATCCACACCATTTTGCCAGCGGTTCAGGAAGTGAATGAACACATCCAGCCGGCGAAGCAGCAGCAAATCCGGCAGCACGACCAATTCCTCCCGTGTGAGGGGCACCTGTTCGATGAACCCGCTGACAAGCGCGCGGATACACGCTTTGGCGGCGGTATCCGGGGGCGCATCAGTGGCTGCATCAACAGCTGCATCAGTTGCAGCATCAGCGGCTGCATCAGTGGCTGCATCAGTGACTGCATCATTGGCTGCGTCTTTTGCCGCTTCTGCTGCCTCAGACAGACAGACGGCCAGCTCCATCACGCGCAAATCCCAGGCGACAAACTCAAAGTCGAGCAGGGCCACAATGCGGTTGTTCTCATCCGCCAGTACATTCGACGCATTCAAATCGCCATGGATGAGCTGATGCGGCAGCGACTGCAGCAACGGCACATTCCTGTGGATCCGCGCCATCCCCGCTTCCGCCGCATGCAGCGCTTCCTGCATGTCCGCAACGATGGCGTCCGTAGCGTGCAACGGCGCAAACAAGGTTCGCCGCTGTTGCTCCGGTGTCGGCAGACACAGCTCGTAATACGGGCGATACAGCGGAGCATGTTCCGGTGCCAGTTTCGACATGGCCAGCGACAACGCGCCGGCAGCCCATCCGAACCCGTGAAAATCCGCGGCCGTCTTGAGTACCGGATTCCTGCCTTCCCGGTGATGGAACAGCGCCGCCAGCTTGCCATCCGGGGTGTGGACAACGGTCGCCCCGTTCATGGCCGTCACAGGGGACGGCGTGGGCAGCCCGGCAATGGGCGCCTTTGTGAGGCAATCCAGCACATGATGCTCGTATGCCACCTTGTCCTCGTCGCGATGGGTTTCGTAGATACGCAGCACATATCGGTTCCCGCCCCGCTCCACATACCGGGTGGTGTTGTTCATGCCGCTTGCGCCGATGGCGAGACGCCATGCCGGTCCAGTCGGCGGCAACGGAAAGTACTGCGAAAGAATGGCGTCAAACCCACTCTGTTCCCCTTCCGCCCTTTCATGGCTGGAAGGCATTGCCTGCCCTGTTTCCATCACGTCATCCCACCTCATCCCAATACATGATTCTAGTGCAAATGGCACGAAATCGTGCCATTTGGGCACCGAATCACTGATTCCAGCAACAGCATCACCACAAGCCGGGCCATTTCTTCGAGTTCCTCCTCTGTCACCGCGCCGGTGTGGCAGCCGACGATATCTCTGGCGTCGAGTGTCCACAAAAAGGCTGGCGTACGAGGGTATTCTTTTTGGTGACTACCCAGGTGATGCAGAAGGTCTGCCACTTTCCGATACCGTTCGGTGTCTTTTTCCCGTTCCAGACGGAACCATTCCCTGTCGCACAACAAGGCAAGCGGCCGTGCGGCTGAAAGGCACGCGGTCTCCCTGCCGTCATCGCCCGACAAATGCCGGATGAGATTTTACCGCTTTCACAGAATACCCTGTACATTGTACCATGCCGAAGGCTAGGCCCTCATGCCTTCCGTTTGATTGATATGCACTGCATGACGCAGATCAATCCTCCTGCAATCGCTGTACACACGGCAAATGAACAGAAAAAGTAAAGCAGGCCTTGAAAAACTTTTTTTGTCATGATTTCCTGTTCATGATAGCATGCCGACGGAACCAGACAACTCACCGGCCACCCATGCGCCACGGCGCACCCCATCGCATCGGCCCGTCAAAATGGTGACCCCGTGTCCGTTCGAGGAGATGATTGTTGGTGTATGCCCCGGTCGAGCCAAGAATCGATGCCCTGAAAAACGAACTGGAACGCATCCTCTCCCTTGTGACGCTGGAGCAAAACGGACAGCCGCTGCATGTGGACGGATTCCGTCTGCGCGATGTGAACAGCTGGCATACCGGTATTGCCGAATCGCCCTTTGAAACGCTGGGGCCGCTTTCCGGCCTTTGCAATGCCAAGTGTGTGTTCTGCATGGAACGCGATCTCCCTTTCGAGAGGGACTATTCCCTGCTATCCCACAAAGAGGCCCTGACGCGGCTCAACCATTACAACCCGCAAACCGGGCAGTGTCTGTTCCCTTCCGCGCGGCCACACATGGAAACCCTGCTGAACAAGGAGGCGCTTCGCATCCTTGCCGCCGCAAGAAACAGGAACCCCTCCGAGCTCCTGATCATCACCACAAACGGATCCACCCTCACCCGGGACACCATCGGGGAACTCGCCACGCTCAGCCCCTTTCTTCTCAAGCTGTCCGTCAACACCACCGCTCCGGGTGGCCGCAAGCGTCTCATGGGCCTGCCCGGCGATGACGGGGCCATCCTGTCGGCGATGACCTGGCTCGGCGAATTTGGCGTGCCCTTCGTCGGCAGTCTCGTTCCCTGGCCCGGAATGACGGAGCAGGAACTCCGGAAAACCATCCAAGACATTTCCCGATACAACCCCTACGGCATACGGGTTCGCCTGCCCCTGTACCACAGGTATATGACCGGGTTTGCCGGGGAGGATCCTTCCGACTTCTGGCGCAGAATGCGTGACATGGTGGACGCCCTGAAGCCAGACATTCCATGCCCCCTCTGGATTGAGCCTGTGCAGTATGGCCGCGTGCCGGTTCTGCCCATCATCGACGGCATCATCGCCCATTCACCGGCACAGGCGGCCGGTCTTCTGGCCGGGGACATGGTGGAAACCATCAACGGGCAGGTCCTGCCCACCCGCTGCGACATCCGGCGATGGTTCGGTTCCGGAGCCTTGGATGCGTGTGAACGCCTGGAAGTGACGGTTATCCGTGGCGCGCAACGCATCACGCGCGTACTGACAGGTCCGGGCGAGGGGTCCTACCCCTACAGCCCCACCCTCCATCATCCTGGAGAGCGTTTCGGCATGCTGTTCCTGCCCGATTTCGATCTGCAATATCTCGATTATCTGCTGCACGTCATCCAAAAGCACGACGCGAGAAAAATCCTGCTGTTCTGTTCGCCGCTGACCGCGGACACCATGGAGGATTTGCTGGGGCAAATCCCCTTGTGCCGGGATTTCTTCCAGGACCGGGACTTGTGGATACACTCCCTCGAGGACACCCATATGGGCGGAAACACCCATTTGATGGACAGCCGGTTCGTCCGGGATTACGAGGGATACATCAAAACGTTTGTCGGGGAAACCGGCAACAGGCCGGACCTGCTGCTCATCCCGGACAGCTTCGGCTCCTCCTGGGGCATCGACTTTCTTGGGGATTCCGTCTACCGCATCGAGCGAAACACCGGCATCCCCGTGGCGCTGATTCCCTGGCATTATACCTATGGAAAGGAGGACTGACATGGACGGGAATGACTGTCTGCATCCCACGCTGCGCTATCTGACCGACAGGCTGGCATCCCTGCTGTCCATCGTCCAGCTGGAGGAACACGGCCACGCGGTCGAACCGGACGCTTTCCGGTTGAAGAGCCTGTCTGACTGGGCCTTTGAAGACCACGCCACTGTGTTTGACAGCCTCGGCTCCCCCTCCGGCCGGTGCAACCTCCACTGCAAATTCTGTTACGAGGATGGCAATCCGTTGCGGTTCGGGGAGGACATCCTGTCGGTTGAAGAAGCCGCGACACGCATCCGGCATTTCCGTTCCGATGCGCACAAGGGCCTGCCCGCATTTCACACCCGCCTGTACAAGGAACCGTTCACCAACCGGCATCTGCTGCAGATTCTGGGCATGGTCCGGCAGGCCGATCCGGACGTGGAAATTCCGCTGACCACGAACGGCTCTCTCTTCACCCCTCAACTGCTCGATGAACTGGCGGAACTGGTGCCTGTGAACCTGTGCGTCTCCCTGAACTCCTCCCGCCCGGAGGGCCGCAGGGAACTGACGGGGGATCGGAACAGCGCGCACAGCATCCGGATGATCGAGGCCCTGCAGGCGCGCCATCTGCCTTTTTCAGGCTCCATTGTCGCCTGGCCCGGCATGGCGGAGGGAGAGCTCGAGGAAACGGTCCGCTTCCTCGACGCGCACCAAGCCAGAATGATTCGTGTTTCCCTGCCGGGATTCTCCCGTTTCTTCGCGCCAACGCCTCCCTTTGACACGCAGACCGTCTGGCAGGAGGTGCTGCAGACGGTGTTGCCGCTTCGCGCGGACATCGCAACCCCGCTGCTTGTGCTGCCAAGCCTCTATCACGCGCCGGC
>JAEWSN010000012.1 GCA_023459915.1 Bacillota bacterium | reverse complement strand
CACTGCCGGAACGGACAGCCGCTTCATGCGCAGAGACAACAAGGAGGTTCATATCATGCACGTCACAAGAGAAATCGCCAGAGGCATCCATTGGGTGGGGAGCAGCGACCGCCGCCTTGAGCGTTTTGAAAACATGTTTCCGCTGCCAAACGGTGTGGCTTACAACGCCTGGGTCATACTGGACGAAAAAACGGCAGTGGTGGATACCGTGGACGCCTCCATCGGGCAGCAGTTCATGGAAAACATCACCCATGTGTTGAACGGCCGCCCGCTCGACTACCTCATCATCAACCACATGGAACCGGACCATTGCGCCAATATCGACGAAATCCTGCGTCGCTGGCCGGATGTGCAGTTGGTGGGCAATCCAAAGACCCATGTGTTCTTCAAGCAGTTCTATCCCACCCCGCCGGCCTACAACGCGCTGGAAATCAAGGAGGGTGACACGCTCCCGCTGGGCACGCACACCCTTCGCTTTGTCATGGCCCCCATGGTGCATTGGCCGGAAGTCATGATGACCTACGAGGAATCGGAGCGTGTGCTCTTCGCCGCCGACGCGTTCGGCACCTTTGGTGCCCTGCCCGGCAACCTGTTCGCGGACGAGGTGGATTTCGAGAATCTGTTCCTCGATGACGCGCGCCGCTACTATGCCAACATTGTGGGCCGGTATGGCGCCCAGGTGCAGGCCGCCCTCAAGAAGCTTGCCGGAACAGACATTCGCATGATTTGTCCGCTGCACGGTCCCATGTGGCGCAAAAACTTGTCCTACCTGCTGGACCTGTACGACAAATGGAGCCGCTACGAACCGGAAAAGAAAGGCGTGGTACTCGCCTACGGGTCCATGTACGGCAACACCGAAAACGCCGTCAACGCACTGGCGTTCCGGCTGGGAGAACGTGGCGTGACAGACATGCGCATGCATGACGTCTCAAAAAGCCATCCCTCCTACGTCATTTCAGATTTCTGGAAATACAGTCACCTTGTGCTGGCCGCGCCCACCTACAACATGGGGCTGTATCTGCCCATGCATGCCCTGCTGCACGAGGCCGCCTGTCTGGGGCTGAAGAACCGCCATGTGGCGCTCATCGGCAACCACACCTGGAGCAGCGCGGGTCTGAAGGGCCTGCAGGAATACGTGACCGGCATGAAGGACATGACCGTGTTGGGAGAACCCATGGACTTGCGCTCGGCACTTCGGCCGGACAGCGGCGCGGCATTGGACGCCCTGGCGGACGCCATCGCCGCCTCCGTGCTGGAGAAGTGAAGCACGTTTGCGTACCGATCACACCCAAGTCGTCGAGCGGTACAGCGGCTACCCGTGTGCCATCATCAAGGGTACAGAAACTTCACCACGCCCGCATCATAAAGCAGGGCTTCCAGACCTGGCCGATCGGGTTTTGATCCCGACAGTTCACCGCGCAACAGCCGCTGTGCGCCTTCGATCAGTCCGGGGAGGATGTCGGCCGATACGGGGACTTCCCCGTGGGATGGATACACAAGATCGAACCGGGCCCGCATGGCATCGAGTTTCTTCATGCTCTCGATATAGGCGGGCAGATTTCGGCCGGGGCCAAACATGAAAATGGCCCCGGTCTGCACACTGTCACCGCCAATCAACTGCCGGTGCGCGGCGTCAAGCAGCGCAATGCTGCCGGGCGTGTGCCCGGGAATCAGCACCACTTCGAAGGTTCTGCCACCCAACTGGATTTCGTCACCTTCCCATAGCGGTCTTGCCGTGAGTTTTGGACCATCCTTCTGATGATACCGGTCGTATTCCGCGGGATGCATCCAGGCCTCGTCGAACAAGCCATTGCATCCAATGTGGTCGCGATCGGTGTGGGTGTTGACCAGTTGGAGCGGTAAATCCGTCAGCGAGGTCACCACTTCCCGAATATCGCCTGTGCCAAAGCCGGTATCCACCAGCATGGCCTTTTCCGTTCCTGCAATGAGAAACGCACGAACCCCATTTTCCTCAAAACGCCAGAACCCCTTGGATATCTCCACGATCTGATAGGCCGATTGCGCCATGATTCCACCAACCTTTCCGGTTCACTTCATGCCGATTCCGATGGCACAACGCGCTTTCGCGGCGCGATCCTTGAGAATCGGGATTTGACGCAATCAGCCTATCATATTCTTGCTCTGGAAATCAAAGCGAGCCCCGAACTTGCTTGTCGCAAACCCATGATGCTTGACACAGATCCATGTTGCTCACAGCAGCTCGAGCAGCATGCTGCTCACAGCACTTCGAGCACCATGCTGCCCGGCCCCTTGGCCTCCGCCTTCCGAAGCGCCTCATACGAGGCGTCGATGGTCTGGCGAATGTCCTTTACCTTGTCTTTTGATGTACAGACGATGCCAATCTTTCCTGTCACCGGCCAACCGCAACCGATGGCCTGCCAATCGAACGCGGCCAAAAAGGCCATCGTTTTCTCACCGACCGTTCGCAAGGCCTCCCGATCCGCTTTTAGAAACGCCACAAACTCGTCGCCATGTGCACGGCCAATCGTCGCGTTGGCGCCATAACCCGAGATCGTGTCTGCCAATGCGTCATGGAAAGCCAGAATGACCCGGTCTCCCACAACGAAGCCGTGCGTATCGTTCACCCGCTTGAAGTTTGAAATGTCGATGCGAAGCACCCCGATGTCTTCCGTCTCCGCTCCCCGCACCAGCATCAGCCGCACTTCATCCAGAAATGCTTCCATATTGGGCATGTTTCGTTTGATATCGTGGACACTTTGCGCCTCAAAGCGCATCAAATCAATTGTTCTGTTCACATCAAAGCCCTCCTTGTTTATCAGGAGTATCAATCGATCGATGAGTACCTTCTTCTGAATCTGCTCTTCAAGTCCATCCCGTATGATTTTCCGCTGCATCAGCAGCTCGTCGATGAATCGACGACTGTCCACAGGACCTTGCAACAGCACCCGGATGTCCCCGAGTGCAAATCCCAATGCCTTGAGGATAAGAATCCAGTTCAGCGTATGGGCTTGATCCGGTTCGTACGAGCGATACCCGTTCTCCCCGTCCACCCCGTTCGGCTTCAACAAGCCTATTTCATCGTAATGGCGAAGCAGCTTGGCGGTAACACCGTTCAGATCAGCAAACTCTCCGATTTTCATGATATCTCCCATTCCGTTGATTTGTTGTGAAACCTGTTCAGGGTTACCCTGGTTGAACCGCATCGCGTATACGTTTCAAGCAGGCTTTCAACAGCTGTTGAACACAGCATAAACCTTCCCGTCACAGGAAGGTCAACCGCTTCATGAAGAAATAATTCAGGAATTTTCCTTCGCATGGGATGGGCAGGGAATCACTTTCCATTCAAGACAGAAACAGGCAGGTGAAAGAGACGGACATCTCAACCGAGCACATCCTCCAGCCGAATTTCCAGGCCTTCATAAAGAAAGGAGTGCACCGAGCCCGCTTGTCCAACGGTCTGGTAC
>JAEWSN010000011.1 GCA_023459915.1 Bacillota bacterium | reverse complement strand
GGGCACCTCAGCGGCTTCCGTATCCATGGCGAGCACTATGAGTCCAGTCCCCCGGATCCACGCAATCCGCTTGATGCCTGGGAAACACCGGCCGAAAGCATGCGGGTGCGCATCGAGAATGTACTGGAACCGGGAGACACCGCGGAGTACACCTATGACTATGGTTCCTCCACCGAACTGACACTTCGTGTTGTCTCCGAAAGAATTGGAGAACGCCGCACCAAAAGCGTGGTGGTGCTGGCGCGCAACGAGGCGCCCGAATGGACCTGCGAGACTTGCGGGAAAAAGCGGGCGATTGCGATCTGTCCTGAATGTGCCTATGACAGACTGGGGATGCTGTGCGCCACCTGTATGAAAACGCATCCTTGCGGGGAGGAGATGCTGCTGCCCATCGTCAACTCTCCCCGCATGGGTGTGTGCGGCTACACGGGAGAGGCTGGGGACGACCTGCTTTGGCAACTGGAATTGGATTCAGGCGACGAACCGGGTGGCTCGGATGAGCTGGATGACTCGGATGTGCTGGATGACTCGGATGAGCTGGATGACTCGGATGAGCTGGATGACTCGGATGAGCTGGCTGACTCGGGCGAGCTGGATGATCCGGACGATTCAGAAGCCTCAACTGCCATCGACGGCCCAAGCCCCTTGCCACAGGGAAAAACAATTGCCTTTCCGGATGCCGACAAGGCCGCGCAAGGCTTGTCGCGTGCGCCCAATCTCGAAGATGCCCTCATGGATGCCATGCTGTCCATGTTTCCGGAGGTTTCGCAGGAAAAGGTGGAAAGCCTCATCGACAAGCTGCGCAACATGTCTCCCGCGGAAAAAGAGACGTTTGCCAAGTTCGGCAGCCGGCTCTTCGGCAACCTCTGGATTGCGTTGCCGGAAACCCATGATCTCCTGTCCCTGATCAAGGCGCGTTCGGTCGCAAATCTCAGAGGCATGAACGCGCATCTCGGCGTGGTGAGCCGTCAGAAAGACCGCCACCGGCTTGCAGAGGAGCTTGCGAACCAGTACCTCTCATTGCATCAGACCAGTTTGCCCTACATCAATCCCGTGCTGCTCTCGTATTGGGAGGACGTGCTGGATGCGGGCGGCATGCAGGCGATGGTGGATGTGAAGGATGAACCCAAGGATCAAATTCAGATGCTGATGTCATTCGGGTTGCTCTTCCCGTTCCGTTATCAGGGGAATAAGGTGTTGGTTGCGCCCATTGAGCATCTGAAGCAGTACCCCGTCGGCAAACGGAGGCAGCTTCTCAGGACTTGTCACACCAACGCTGCCAAACGGGAAGATTTGGTTGCCTTGTTGGAGTTCCACGGCCTGCTGCCGCTGGATGAGTTTCTGGAGGAAGCCGGTACCATCTTCGGGGAACCGGTCACGGAGGAGCAGCTTCGCCTGCTGTTCGGTGAAGGCGTCCCTACCGCCAGACTGACGCACATGGGATTGCTGGTGATCTTGAATGACATCCCGTACATGGTGCGCCCGGATCTGGAGAACCCGGCTGCGTTTCTGGCGGCGCAAAGCAAGGTGACCCTTCCCCGCCGGAGCGCCAGTGAGTACCGTATGCCTGCATTTGTTGAACGGATGACGAAGCTGGATCGCGAAATCACCGCATTGATTGACATGCTGCAACGGGAGATCTGGGATGACGGTGTGGATGCGGATGAACGAATTGACATCTGTCTGGATGCTCTCCGACAGGATGTCCCTGATGCGATGGTCATGGAGCGCCTGATGGCCGGCAGCCGCAAGACCACGCCGTTTGCCCGGAAGCGCGCGGAGCAGATGTTCGGGAAAATTGCGGACATGGTCCCGCGCTACTCCCTCAAGGGGTACAGCCGCAAGGAAGTGGAGCAGCGATGAACACATCCTTTCCCGACACATGCAAAAAAGCGTTTGTCACCGAGCAGGAGCTGTTTGAAGGCCTGCGTTGCAGCTCCTACGAGGCGTTGCATGCGCGTGTGGGAGAACTTGTGGCGCAGAACAGACTGTCTCCCGTGCGTTCATCGGGTGTGAACGGGCGGGTTCCCTTCCTGTTCAACCGATACCGCATCATCCGGGCGCCAAAGTCGGCACCCTCCCATCTGCATGAGATCACAACGCTGCATCCCTCGCTCCATATCGAGGGGTATCTGGCCGAACCCGCCCGGTATGCGGCGCACCGGGAGCTGTTGCTGCCGCTCAGTGATGCGCTGGGCAGGCGTCCGGACTGGTTTTCATCGCGCATGAGCCTGAATGAGAAATCCTTCCTGCTGTACGGGGATGAAAAGCGGCTGGTGCGGGAGCGCAGGAAAGTGGAAGCTGTCCTGGCCTTCAACCGTCTCCCCTGGTCATTGTTTCAGGCGTACGAGACGCCGGAGCCCTTTTTCAGCTGGAACCTCGCGGCGGAGCAGCCGGCTTCGGGAGTGGTCACCAGCGTGCTGGTTCTGGAAAACAAGGACATCTGGTATACCCTGATGGATCTGGCCAGGGAATATCAACTGCCGGGCCTGTTTTCCGAGAACGTGACCTGCCTGATCTATGGCGAGGGAAACAAGGTCTGTCGGGAACACGGTTCATTGACGGAGTATCTTGACCAGGCTTATCCGGACGCGCGGGCAGGCCGCATTTGGTATGCGGGCGATCTGGATGCCGAGGGGGTGCGGATTTGGCAGCGGCTTTGCCGAAACAATTCTGAACTGTCCCTTGGGCTGCACCGCCCGCTTTATCAGGCGATGGCCGCGTGGGCCCGCACTGTTTGGAATGGACAGGACTTCCAACTGCCGCCCGCCACGGATGACAGGGATGTTGTGAAGCTCACGGAATGTGAATGGGAGGCTTTTTTGCTGGAAGTGGGCGTGGATGTCCTGTATCATCAGAAGGAAAGCGCGGCACTGGCCGGGGCACTGGCCGCAGGCGGCCGCATCCCGCAGGAGGTGGCCAACAGGATGGTGCTGCGGGAGTTGCTGGGACTTCGTGAAATGAGGAATCCATGACATTTGACGCAACCTGTCTGGAAGGCTTCGATCGCCGCATGCAGTTTCTGGCCATGGCGGTGGCCATCGTGCGCCGCACGGGCCGGGACATGGAACTGGAACGGCTGTTCGACGATCAGGAAATGGACAGCCTCATCATGGCCGTCCTTGTGTTTGTGATGGAAGAAACCCTTGAGGAGAACCGCGATTGCACACTTGAGAAGATCAGCGGGTTTCTGGAGCGTCTGCTCGCGGACGTGAAGCCGAATTTCCCGAACGGACGGCTGCGCGATCTCACGGAATACATCGTCAAGACCGTCCTGAAGAATGACGGGGAACCCC
>JAEWSN010000010.1 GCA_023459915.1 Bacillota bacterium | reverse complement strand
CGGCGGCAGGGTTCCAAACGTTCGTCCTTTGGTACAGTGTGGCGCCGCATCGGCATCCCCAGCCGCTTGCCGACCTTGCGCGCGCCATATGCCTCATCCGGGAAAACGCGGCGCAGTGGCATGTGGACCCGGATCGGATTGCCGTGATCGGTTTTTCAGCAGGCGGCCACCTGGCTGCCTCGCTGGGGGTGCACTGGGACAAGCCATGGCTTGCCGAACTCCCTGGCATCACAGCGTCAGGCGCAAAGCCCAATGCGCTCATGCTGTCCTATCCCGTTATTACGTCCGGACCCCACGCCCATCGCGGATCCTTTGAGAATCTGCTTGGGGAGTACACCCCGGTAGACCTGCTCCAATTGATGTCGCTGGAAACCCAGGTCGGCACACATACGCCGCCGACGTTCTTGTGGCATACGGTGGCAGACGATCTGGTTCCAGTGGAAAATAGTCTGCTGTTTGCGCAGGCATTGCAGGAAGCCGGCGTTCCCTTTGAGCTGCATCTCTACCCGGACGGCAACCATGGGCTGGCGCTTGCCAATGAGGAGACCTCATGGGACGGAATCGGGATGGATCCCCATGTGGCCAGTTGGATGAAGCTGTGCACGGAATGGCTGTCGACGTGCTTGGGAGATGGCAATGCCAAGGAAATGGCGTTGCATATATGAAATGGCGCTGCACAAATGAAAAGGCGTTGCGCATATGAAAAGGCGCCGCGACGGGGAAATGGGGCTGTGTGTTGACGTGCATCCTGTCAGGGGTTCGGCCGTACCGGCAGCATCAGCTCCGTGAGCTTCTCTCCCTGACGTTCCAGATACAACTCGATGTCCTCGCGCCCGTCATGCTGATACCCGGAAGCCGGAAGCCTTTTTTGCATGGGAGTACCTCCGATGGATGCGCGTGTTGCGTTGCAGGTGCGCGTGGTGGGTTGACCTGAGTGCCATGGCTCCATCGTAGCAAATAGAGAAAAATGGGGAATGACAGTTTGTGCGGAATCAATCCAACAGGATCACCATCGCAATTTTCCATACGCTATTCTCTCAGACAGCCAATTGGAATGACTGAGACACCATCATCCCGGATGTATGCATATTCTGTGGCAGAAAGAATGTCAAGGAAGGATGGCTTGCCCATTGTGGATTGATCAACCTTGTGAATGGCTACGCAAAATTGATGTATATGGCTACGCAAAATTGATGCAAATGGCGACGTAAATTTGATGCAAACGGCTAAGAAATAGACCAAAATCACCAATCGTGATGGATGCGAACTTCAGGAGTGTTCATTCGGATACCTCCAACAGGACATCCATCTTCCCGTCCCGGACGACCACATCCCCGAGGAATGCCTTCTTCTCCACGCTGAAGTGGGTGAAGTCGGTGAAATCGGTCAAGTCTGCTTCATGCAGGGAGAGTCCGCCAGCCGGATTGTAGGCGAACATCATGTCCTTGTTCAGGTGGGTGTGGGAAAACGGCACAATCTCCCTGGTGGCCGGTTCGAAATACGCCGCGTGGGAGCGGTGCAGCCCGGAACCCCATGACGAGGTGAAATACAGCTCCTGCAGCCCATCCCCGTTGAGGTCGGCCAACGCCAGATTGACCACACCAAACCCGCCGAACCATTCTCCGAGCGGATAGACTTCCCCCTCATACAGCAAAAAAGACGCACAGGATTGATTGTATTTGAACACCTGGTATCCGGAATGGCTCTTGATATCTTCCGGCGTGATGTTGAGGCAGGTATCGTTTTCGTAGGTTGACACAAAATCCTCCTGTTGCGCCAGGAAGTCCTCCACACCGACGACCCAGCCGGCCAGGGACATCCTGTCGGGAACGGTGCCTTCCACCGGAGCAATTCCGTAGATGCTCCAAAAGTATTCCTTCTGCTCCCTGTCCCGATGCACGCGCGCCAGCCAGATTTCGTCATCCAGCTGGTAGATGTGGAACAGACGGTTACCGGACGCTTCCGCCAGATGAAACACACGCTTGCTGGCATACTTTTGGGTATCCAAGGTGCCGGGATCCGCCATGATGAAGGTGTCCCTGAACACGGCCTGATCCCACCCGGCTTCTTCCCAGGTGATGGCCACCCGTTGCCGTTGTCCCTGTTCATCCACCATGACGAAGGTGGTGTCCGTCAGTGTGTAGTATTCCTTCATCCCTTCCATCGGCAAAAAGGAGGAGAGGGGATTCATGTAGATTGGCCGCTCGAATCGGAAGTTGCCGTAGGGTATCTCGGAGAGGGGCGCGGGAAGGGTTGAAGGATTGTTCCCGCTTGTGTGCGAGGCGTCGGTGTTGGCGGCCTCCGTGTGGGACGCCTCCGGATTGGATGCGGAAGGACCCATTGGATTGGCAGCCTCAACCTGTGGGTTGAGGGCGCTGGAAGCGGGAGGTTTCATCGGGTTGGTCGCACAAGCCGCGACGGTTCCGGCGCACACCAGCAAAACGGCGATGGCCACCCACTTCGGCAGCGTGCGGTTTCGCAGCACATTCTTCACCCGCTCCCGAATGCCGGTTTCCCCAAACGCGAGCGGGCTTGCAACCAGGAAGCGCCGGTTGGCCGCAAATGAAACCAGTGCCGTGCTGTATTCCTTGACCGCATGGGTGTCCGAACCTTTGAGCACCAGCTCGTCACAGCGCATCTCCATGTCTTTGGCCATCAGGTTGTAGGCAAGCCAGGCCAATGGATTGAACCAGTGGAGGACCAGCACGAGGAAGGCAACCGGTTTGATGATGTGATCCATCCGCCGCAGATGCATCCGTTCGTGCGCCAGGATGTGGGCGCGTTCCGATTCGCTCATGCCAAATGGCATGTAGATGCGCGGATTCAGGAAGCCGAGCAGGAAGGGGGAGCGGATGCGGTCGGATTCATACACGTTTCCCTCCAGCCGCACCGCGGTTGCCATACGCCGCTTCAGCGCAAAATATGTGTAGAAGTTGTATGCCAGAAACAGGGCCAGCCCCGCCGCCCAGAGGATTGTGCCAAGAATAATCCAGACCTGCATGGGGTTGACGCTGGCATAAGGGGTGGCATCCGGAAGGCTTCCTTGGATGGCGGCGTTCATGACCGGAATGCCGACCGTCACTTCCGGAGACGGCATGATTCCGATGTTTTCGGGGATGTAGCGCAGCATGGCGGTGCCTTCGCTTTGGGCAATGGTCATGTCAAAGGGTTTGATGCGGAACAGACTGAACACGCTCGCCAGCGACACCGGACACACCAGGCGGAACAGCACCACAGACCAGAGCCAATACGCATAGCGCTTGGGCATGCGGGCCAGGAGCAGGCGGACAAGGACCACGGCCACAATCACATACGCGCCGGTAATGCTCATGTTGAGGATTTTCAGAAACAAGGCTTCCATCTCTAATCCTCCCTGTGCGCGTCAATGAGGCGCTTGAGTGCGGCGGCTTCCTGCTCCGAGATGGTTTTCCCGCCAAGGAAGGCTGTGAGGAACTGCGGCAGCGAGCCTGAAAAGGCACGGTCCACGAAGTACTCACTCTCGAAGGCCTGCACCTGTTCCTTTGGAACCAGCACGCTGACGCAGGTGTTTTCGTTCTTCAGAAGTCCCTTTTCACACATCTTGCGCAGCACCGTGTAGGTGGTCGGCTTTTTCCAGCCGAGCTTCTCCGCGCACA
>JAEWSN010000009.1 GCA_023459915.1 Bacillota bacterium | reverse complement strand
TGTGCGCGCGGAACGACATCCGGGCGGCCTACATGCCGCAAAACTACGAGGAACTGCTCGACGAGACAAAGACGCCGGTAGCCTTCCTGTCCCGAACAGGTTTCAAGGAGGAAACCACGCGCATCCGCACCTGGCTGGGCAGCATGAAATTCACCGCGGAGGAAATGGCCCGGCCCATCGCCGAGCTGTCCGGCGGCCAAAAGGCCAAGCTGTTTTTTACGAAGATGAATCTCGATGGTGCCAATGTCATGATTCTGGACGAACCCACCCGCAACTTCTCCCCGCTGTCGAACCCCGTGATCCGCGATGTGCTCAAGGCCTATGAGGGAACCATCATCAGCGTATCCCATGACCGCAGGTACATCGCCGAGGTGTGTGACCGGGTGGTGGACTGGGAAACCTTCAAGGGCTTATGATGAAGCCTTTTCAGATACCCATGAAAAAACGTATTCCACATTGGCCGGCGCCACCACATCCGGTGCCGCGTTCGTCACAAACTGCCCGTTGAGGCCTTTCTCCTGTACGGCAAAATCGAAGTGGGCCGCGGCAATGCCCATGTCCACCCGCTGGATGTCATAGGAAAAAGCGTCACTGTACCCAGGGGTTCGATACTCGTAAAAATGGCAAGCATTTCCCATCACCAGGATTCTCCAGGGTTGCTTGTTGGACGCCGACGGTCCCAGGCGAACCATCTCAAAGGGAAACACGAAAACGCCTGCATCCCTCTCAAGGAGCGGTGTCTGGAAATTGTCACGGAAGAACAGGGTTTCCCACGATTTTCGATGATCGGCGCGAACAAAGGTTCTCATCAGGGATTCCGTCAGGTGCTTTCTGGGTGCCGCGTATCCATACGGGGTCATGATGGGGAACAGCGCCTCGTCCGGAAGCTTCATCGCCCGGGCAAAATCCTTGCGCGCAAAGGTGCCTCCCAGCCAGCAGGTGCCAAGCCCCAGATGGGCCAAATACAGGACAAGGGCTTCGAATTCATACCCCAATGCCTCCAGCGCCTGCGGATCCCTGCTGATGGTGGCACCGATATACTGCCTGGCCCCCTTGATGACGCCGTAGGTGCCAAGCTTCTGTTGGCCTTCCAGCGCCCGGCTGTCCAAATCATGAAAATGGACGGCTTGCGCAAACGGGTTCCCAAGGGTCTCCACGAAAGCTTCCACCTGCTTTTGCACGGTTGGTTCTATCGGTCGCGGATCGTAATTCCGCACACTGGTTCGTGCCTTGACGGTCGGTTCAACCGGAAAATCAATTCTCATCGCTGTGCTTCTCCCCACCTGCTTCTCTTCTGTTCCTGTTCCTCCGGCAACTTGCTTCCATCGCCATCTCACACTACAATGAGAGACAAATGGCCGATGACGGATGGCGGCGCGTTTCTTCCCCGCGATATCGAGTCCTCTCGGTCAGGTTCATACACTACAATACCACGATGGCAATGAAAAGTTCGACAAACGCAAAAAGGAGACAAACCATGCCCTACTATGATTTGACCTGTTCTGCGTGTGGCCATGAATACAACGCAAAGGCCAGCATCTCGGACAAGGAGAGCGGCCGCATTCCATGCCCGGCCTGCGGTGCGGAAAAGCCCGCGACACGGTACGGAAAACGAAACAGCCTTTCGGCCTCCGGTCGCGAGGCCGCTCCCGCCTGCCCAAACGCGCATGTCTGCGGCGGCTGCTGTCAGCACTAAAGGAGGTCTCTCATGGAAATGAATTGGTACCGCTGCCCCGCCTGCGGGTTCACCCATCAGGTGCCCGCTTACTGGAGCAGCTTTTCAGCGGATCCGGAAGTGGATCTGCCGCACATCGTGCTGGCCACCGGAGAGGTCTGCCCGGAACAAAGGCTGCTGCTCGTCAGTCCTCCCACTCAATGCGCCGGAAGTTGATGGTTTCGTAGAAAAAATTGTCTCCCACCTCGCACGGCGGATCCTCGTCGTAGTTGTCCAGGCGGTCGTAATAAACCGCGTTCATGTAGCCTTCCAGATCCTGCTGTTTCCCCACCAGGTACAGGTTGATGGTGGGGTCGAGCTGGTTGAAGTAGGTGGACATGTCGATGTCGAAGGACAGCTCCAGCATGTCTTCGGCCTCGATGACCTGCGTGCGGATGTCCGAAAAGCGCGCGCACATCTCGTTGTCCTGGGAAAGCGCCTCGATGTCCGCTGCCACATACTCGTCCGTTCCCATGCCGGAAGCCGAATAATAGGTGGAGAAGGTCGCCTTCTCCACCGCTCCCGTCGTCGTGTCATATTGGAGCGTCAGGGTCGGCAACCGGTCCCCGAAGCCGAAGATGTTCTCGATGACGCCCGTGAGCGGGGGCATCATTGCGTCCACATAGGCGATGACGCGTACGGTCCGATAAATGTGCCGGTTCTCCGCCACACCCGCTTCCGATCCGACGTTGGCGCCATCGCCCGTTTCCTCGCCGGCCATCTGCCCGGCGGTGCCGGTATCCGCCGCGCCGGAAAGATCGCCCGTCGCGGCTGCACCGTCCGCATCGGCTGGCGCGTCAGCCGATGGTGTGCTCTCCCCTGACAAGGTCGCTTGATCGGGCGACGAGGCCGCGGTGCCCTCAGGGCTGTCGCCCCCCGCGATGCGTCCACAACCGGTCATGACAATGGCAAGGATGAGGACAACGGTAAAAAGAACAAGGCTTTTCTTTTTCATGGGATCCTCCTGATGATGCCGTCGCAAGCGCGGCTTTGTCGCTTCTGTTGTCGTTGCCGCATCTGCAGCTTTATCCGATGCGTCAGGGCTTGGAGAAATAATAGCCCTGCGCCTCCGCCCTGGAACGGAGCAATTCCTCCCGCAGCTGTTCCTTCCGGTTCTCTCCCGCGGGTGGCGCGCCATTTCCGTATGCCTGAGCGAACCAATCAAAATAGAAGACCTGGTCGGTTTCATCAAATACCAGGATGCCCTTGTCCCAGTCCGCCTGACTGAAGTTGCCGTAGTAGGCCGTGGGTGAAAAGCCCTCCGTCTTGAAATAGGCGTCTTCCTGCCTGTGCACCTGCTGCACCAGTCCGCCCTCGGCATTGAAAGCGTACAGCTCCACATTTTGCCTGAACGTGCCGGCCCCGGTTTCTTCGCTGTCATCGGCAAGCACATACAGGTAATCGTCGGTGAGCGGTGTGAAGTACCGACTGTCGGCCGAAAGGGAATGGATCGTCTCCAGAATCTCCGGATTGCTTCCGGTCTGATGGCTGCGCATGCTGCTGAAGGCTTCCACTCGGAAGGACCCCTCATACGCGATCGCTTCAAAGGTGACCGTTTCGCCCGCGGTATACGTCATGGACGGATAGGGGATCTCGAGGGTGCTTCCGGTCCTGTCGCTGACCGGTACCGGGAGAAGGTATTTCAGAAACCTTGCCTGGCTGTCCGTCTCCCGTGCGGTGAACGTGAAATGCCGAAACTGGTCATGATGGCCGTGGTATGTCATGTCATGTCCCGTGATGTCCAGTGTGCCGAACATCCGTCGATCGCTCTCCTCAAAAAAGGCGGCCGTGACAAGCGATTCATCCGCCTCGTCCGAATACCCGAGCTCGGATGGAACAATGCGATGCCCATATGTCAGGGAGGCCAGCATGGATTCCTCCACCGAACCGTATTCGGTGCGCACCTTTGTGCCCAGATACTCGTCCCCGTCAAAGGATACCAGACAGGTGACCCTGGCCGTGCCCTGTTTCACATCGGTATAGGCGCCATACGAAGTGACGCCGGTCTGGTTGTTCCATGTTGGCACATACAGTTCCACGGGCATCTCGTATGTGAGCACAAGGTAATCCGCGCTCATCGGCTGGAAGAACTGGTCGTCCTGCGGGCACCGCCGGTACGTGTCGGGCAGGGGGTGTGTATCCGCTACGACCACCGGTTCGGCGGCCTCCGTCATGCATTCCGCCAGGGATGCCAAAACGGGCGGATTGTGTTCGTCCCGCACCGGATGATCGGCATTCTCATAATAAAAGAAGACGTAGCCCTCGCACGCGCGCAGCTTGTCCGCGAGCCCGGGATGGGTCATGTCGCAGGAGACCGTGTTGCCGTTGACCGAGAGGGGAATCTGATCCTGCTCGAGCACCCAGGAGAAGGACTCGCCGTTCTTGAGCATTTCGTTCGGGGCAAACTGCCGCCATCCATGATCCAGCCGGAACATCATCGCAAAGTCCTCGCCCTTTGTGAACCCGATTTCGTACATCCGCGGGAACTGGCTCTCCGCGCGGACGAGGTCTTCATTGAGGCTCTCGTGGGTGAGGTGCAGGATGACCCGGTCCGATCCGATCAGCTCGATACGGAGCGGTCCCTGGGAAGACGTTTCATCCGCGGCATCCACCACTGATTCAGGCGCGCCGGATGGCGATTCCTTTTGTGCCGCTGCGATGTCCGCTGCTGCCGCCGGCCGGTTCTGTTCCTGAAGCGGTGGCTCTGTGCCCCCACCACAGCCCGTGAGCAGGACGATTGCCAGCAGCGCCGGCAGCAGCCGGTCGAATCCGGGGAGACCACGCTTGGCAAGCGACGGACGGCCAGCTCCGGCCTGTCGCGTATTGCAATGATATGTCACGGTTGTCTGTTTTCGGTCCATATCGCCATCCATCCTTGATTGTCCTGCTGCATGCCATGGACACGCGCATCACCTATCATAGCAGAAAAGGAGGGAGCGCCCCCCCTCCATTGCGGATAGTTTTTGTTGAAACCCGCTAAAATCAAGCCTCTGCGCCCTATTTTGTTTCCTCCACCGGCCTCGTTTCCACAAACAGCCGCATCAGCTCCCGCCGATTCCGGGCACCGGTTTTATCGAGAATGTTCCGAATGTGGAAGCGGATTGTGCTGACACTGACATGGGTTTGCGCGGCAATCTCCTCTGCGGTCAGGGCGCTTGCGATAAAGGGCATCAGCTCCTTCTCGCGTTTTGTGAAACGAACATTGGCGGCCGCTTCAACCAGCGACAGTCCGTCGAGACCCACGGTGCCTGTCGCCGTCACCCGCTCCCGCAATGCCGCCATGGCAAGCTGCTGCCGCGCCAGGGCGTCTTGATGCTTCTGTTTTTCATGCAGCGCAATCACCTCGATCATCATCATCAGGCAGACAACGCCTGCAAGAAGGATTGCTCCCATGACCGGTCGGTACGCCGCCTGCGAAGCAAACTGGAACGCAATACTCGAAAGGCAGAAGCCGGCATAGAACACGCCCTCTCCCAACGGCGCGTTCGAGCTGTTGGAAAAGGCCGCACCCGCAGGCTGTGAACGGGTTGCCAAACGATCCGTCTTCTCTGGCGGCGTTCCGCCTCGTGTCGCCCGCACAGCCAGAATCGGCAGAGTCACCACGACCAGCTGCAGAAAGGTGGTGCCCATGCCGGAGAAAACGGAATAGGCATAGGCGAAAACCCCCAGCGGCGCAAAAAACGGCATGGTCTGTGCAAGGCAGACACACGCAATCGCCACGGGAACGGTTACCCGCCAGTGGACCTTGTCATACAGGAAGCCGCCGGCCAGATACATGCACGCCATCATGGGCAGCGTGAACAGACCCACATAGGGCAACGCCAGCCAGTCGTCGAAGAAATACAGGTTGTCCATCGCGCCGGCCATCAGCGCATACAGGCAGCCTACCGCCACCGTAAAGCCGACAAGCCGCGGCGTGGGCTTCACTTTGCCCGCATCAGACAGGTCTGCGCCCGCATCCTCCGAAATAACGACCGTACCCCCGACCGCAAGCAGTCGGAACAGCCAGATGGCTACCGAGCAAAGCGCGACACCAAGCAGCTGGCTGACAAATGGATAGGTGGCCGTGCCGGTGAACTGTTCGATGAAGCTCACAATCCCTGCATCCAGACAGTATGCGATGCCGAAGAAGCGCCCCAGGTGGGAATGCGGGATCTGTCGCAGGACAAGGGCAAAACAAAGGCAGATGGCAACCATGACCGCCACAGTCCACAATACGAGCAGCGTCGCTGCGACAGGCGGAGACACAAGCCACTGGACGCCCCGAAGCACGACCGCGCCACATACGCAAAGGAGGAACACCGGCCACGTGGCGCGGGACGCCTCCCACCTTCCCAAACGACTGAGGCACCGTGGCGCCAGCAGTGCCGTCAGGGCGATCGCGCCGCTGTAGAGAATGAACCCCGTATTGACAACTTGCCGCGGGGCCTCGACAACCTGCTCGTAGAAGAGCATCCATCCGCTGTGCCGGAAGGCTTCCAGTGCCGCGTAGACCAGCAGCAACCGGACAAACGCCCCATTCATCCTTTGTTTCACACGCATGCACCCCTTGAGGTATCATGCCATATTGAAGCTGGCCAGGCAACTGAATCTCCCTTCTTCCTACAAATCGTCTGTCAGTGCCCCCGCCTTGGTGTACGCGGACGGCTTGGCCTCAAAGAAGTCCGTTTTGACGAGGTTCGCGTTCGCGTACTCCCGCACCCACGCCATGGACGCCGGTTCCTGCCGGTGCTCGGGATACAGGGTGCCCAGCCCGAGCCCTTCCGCCCGCAAATTGCCCAGGTACTTGATGTAGTCTTCCACCATCTGGCCGTTGAGGC
>JAEWSN010000008.1 GCA_023459915.1 Bacillota bacterium | reverse complement strand
GACGCGGACATCCTCAAGCATGAGCTTGGCGTGAACCTGGTCCGCTCGTCCCACTATCCGCCCTCCCGCCATTTTCTTGACCGCTGTGACGCGCTCGGGCTGTTGGTGTTCGAGGAAATTCCCGGATGGCAGCACATCGGGGACGCGTCGTGGAAGCAGGTTGCCATCAAGAACACGGAAGAGATGATTCGCAGGGATTGGAACCATCCGTCCATCATTCTCTGGGGCGTGCGCATCAACGAATCCGGGGACGACGACGCCTTCTATCAGGAAACCAACCGGCTGGCACACGCGCTCGACGCGACACGGCAAACCGGCGGGGTGCGCAATTTTGCCGGAAGCCATCTGTTCGAGGATGTGTACACCTTCAACGATTTCAGCCACCACGGGGGTACCGTTGCGCTGCAAAACCCAAGACGGGTAACCCGGCAGCCCACGTCAGCCGGACAGCTCCGCGAGGTTCGGCAACCCGGCACGATCCGGCGCCGATTCAGGAAAATCCCTTATCTGGTCACGGAACACAACGGTCACATGTTCCCGACAAAAGTCACCGATCCCGAAGCGCGCAGAACCGAACACGCGCTCCGCCACCTGCGCGTGCTGGACGCGATGTACCGCCATCCCCGCATCAGCGGGGCCATCGGCTGGTGCATGGCGGACTACAACACCCATCGGGACTTCGGCAGCGGGGATCGAATTTGCCATCACGGTGTGCTGGACATGTACCGTCTGCCAAAAACGGCCGCCGCGGTTTATGCGTCCCAGCAGGAAGCCCGCCCGGTTCTGGCCGTTTCCTCCACGATGAACATCGGGGATCACGACGCGGCAGCCCTGCCGCGGGTACACGTTTTCACCAACTGCGACACGGTACGGCTGTATCGAAATGGGGAACTCATCGGCAACTTTTCGCCGGATCACCGCCATTACCCGGGGGTTCCCCATCCACCGGTGGTCATCGAAGATTTCATCGGAGACCGGCTGGAACGCCAGGAAGGCTTCAACCAACGCGATGCCGAAGCCATCAAACGGACACTCCGCGCGGTGATGGCCACCGGCGGCGCGCTTTCCCTGTCCGTGCGCATCGCCATGGGCTGGCAGATGCTCAAGCACCACCTGTCCTATGAACAGGCGGTTGAACTGTTCGGAAAATACGTTGGCAACTGGGGCGGAAAATCCCTGGTGTGGCGGTTCGAGGGACTGAAGGCCGGGAAACCCGTCCTGGCCGTGGAAGCCGGCGCCGCGCCGGACGGCAGCCTGCTGATGCTGCCGGACCGCCTGCAGTTGCATGAAGACGCAACCTGGGACGCGTGTCGGGTGGTGTTGCGCCATCTCGACGGATACGGCAACCTGTGCGTCTATTCAAAAGAAACGGTGCAATTGGAAGTGACCGGTGCCGGAATGCTCATCGGCCCTGCCTGCCTCCCGCTCACAGGCGGTGCCACCGCCTTCTGGGTCAAGACAATCGGGCAGCACGGGGACATCCAAATCAGGGTGCGCAACGAACGGTATGGGGATACTGCGGTGACACTGACGGCAGACACCAGCCAATCCCTGCGGACGAAGTAACACTGCCGCAGGTACGCCATCGCACTTCGCGGTCAAGCCCAGGCGCGCGCCAAATGCAGCATACGCGCTGACGAAGGACCCATGCCGGCAAGGACAGACTACCCCTCCCAATGGGTCTCGATGGCTTCCCGCACAATTTCGATGAACCGCGCAATCTTGGGAAGGTTGCCGCCCACCGTGTAGACGTCGCGTTGGGCAATTTCCACCTTGCAGCCCTTGGCGGCCTGCAGGGTTTTTTCGATGTGCGCGCGCCAGCCGGCTTCGTCGAGTTCGTACCCCACGCCCAGAAAGTTTGGCGATGGCTTGCGATGATAAATGGTCTTCGAGCCGCGCAACCGTTCGCCCATCACATCCTCGTTGCACCACGGGGAAATGGAAACCTTGGCCAGATTGTCCAGTTTGGACAGACAACTGTCAAAGATGGGCTCCACCGGTTCACAGCAGCCGTAGGACAACAGGCCGTATTTCTCCGCCACTTTCTTGTAGTAGGGGAAAATGAACTCCTCGAAGGAGGCCGGTGAGAAACCAACCGTCTCCTGCGAGTCCATGAATCCCCAGACCTGGCCCACTGTCACAGGTCCCTGCGCCGGCAGCCTTCGGGTAAAGGCGAAGGTGCCATTGCCCACACCGCCATAGGAAACCGTCGGCAGGAGCAATCCTTCCGTCTCCATCCATTTGTGGTAGGCCACATAATCATCGGACAGTCGGTCCATCATCCGGTGGAACAGTTCGGGATAGTCGAGCATGCCCATCATCATGTTCTCCATGCCCATGATGTGCACCAGATCCTGCGTGGGCACCGAGTACAGCCCGTGCCCAATCACCTCCACCGGCAGGATGTCCCCAAATGCCGCCTCCAGTGCCGCCTTGCGTTCCAGCACCGAGGCCATGCCGGGCGAATCCCAGGTGGACGGACCCAGCAGGTGGAAGTCCTCCTCCAAATCATTGATTTGATGCACAAACTGATGCCCCACGGAGCCGGTGAGCTCATGTTTCTTCACGTCCAGCCCGAACGGACGGAACCGGGTTGGCACGCCCAGGCAAAAGGCCGGCGGCACCACCTGGTCATCGGGGATCCATTTGTGGTTTGCCAGTGTGATCAAAAACCGACGTTCAGCTTCCCGTGCCGGCTCCGTTTCACAGCGCTGCGGTTCGAGCGGGATGTCCTGCTGGAAAGTCCAGGCTTCCACCACGATCAGCGGCTTTTCCCCCTTGAGATCGTTGTGCCGGTACCAGTCTTCCGTCAATTGCAGCATGCGCGGCGTGTTGGCGATTTCCTGCTGCCGTTTGGCCAGTTCCCTGAGCACCTGGATATCCTTTTTTGTCATGGCTTGCATCATGATGACCTCCAACCTGCGTCCGGGTGAATGATGTCGATCTCAGCGGGTCTGACCATCCAGTGTCATGATCGGCCCGTACAACGCGGGCCGCCTGTCACGGAACACGCCCCACTCCGCGCGCTGGAACGCCAGCGCGTCAAGGTCGAACGTGTGCACCAGCACACCTTCAGACGCGCGATCCGCCTCCTGCAGCAGTTCTCCGGTCGGCCCGGCGATAAATGAGGACCCATAAAAAGCGATGGCGGACGTCCCCTGCGTTTCCATGCCAATCCTGTTGGAGGCAACCACCGGCACGAGGTTTGCGGCCGCATGCCCCCGCATGCACATTTGCCAGTGATCCCTGGAATCCACGCCCGCGTCCAGCGGTTCCGAGCCGATGGCCGTTGGGTAGAGCATCAGCTCCGCGCCCATCAACGCCATGCAGCGGGCTGATTCCGGGAACCACTGATCCCAGCATACCCCCACACCGATGCACCCGAAACGGGTTTGCCACACCTTGAAGCCCGTGTCTCCGGGACTGAAATAGAATTTCTCCTCATATCCGGGTCCATCGGGGATGTGACTTTTGCGATAAACCCCCATGACGGCACCATCCGCGTCGATCATCGCCAGGGCGTTGAACCGCGCGTTGTTGCGTTTTTCATAGAAGCTGACGGGAAGCACCACGCCAAGTTCCCGTGCCACCGTTTGGAAATGGCGCACCGCCCGGTTTTCCTCCACAGGCGTGGCCAGCGCGTACAAAGCGGCGTCCTCCACCTGGCAGAAATAAGGGGTTTCAAACAATTCCTGCAGCAGAATGACATTGGCCCCCTGATCGGCGGCTTTGCGGACAAGCGTCTCCGCCCGCGCGATGTTCTCTTCCACAGACATGCCACAGGCCATCTGGGTGGCCGCCACTGTAACGGTTCTCATCATGCGCCTCGCTTTCTTCACTGTGCGTTCTTCGTGCTTGTGGCAGCAACCGGCACCTGCTGCGTGGCGCAATGCACATTGCCGCCTTCGGTCACAATGGCCATGCCGTCGATGGCGCGGATGCGCCGATCCGGGAACACCCCGGCCAGCAGGCGCAGCGCCTCGCGATCCGCCGCCTCGGCGTCCCCGCCGAACACAGGCACCACAAGGCCATCGTTGACAAAATAGAAGTTCAAATAGCTGAGCGTCAGCCGGCCATCCGGTCCCATCCGCCTGGGCGGCTGGGGAATCTGAACCACTTCGATGGCACGCCCCCTGGCGTCCCGCTCCCTGGACAATACGGACAATGACGCTTCGGTGACAGACGCGTTGGGATCTTCCGGGTCATGGCAAACCTGCAGCAGAATCTTGCCCGGGGCCGCAAAACAGGCCAGATTGTCGATGTGACCGTCGGTTTCGTCCCCATCGAGGCCATCCCCCAGCCAGAGGATTTTCTCCACCCCCAGATAATGGCGCAGCTGCGCCGCAATGGCCTCCTCGGACAAATCCGGATTGCGGTTGGCATTGCGCAGGCATTGCCGGGTGGTCAGCAGGGGCCCCTCGCCATCGGTATGAAACGAGCCGCCCTCCATCACCAGCGGTGCGTCGACCCGCAGTCTGCCAAAAGCGGCGAGCACCGCCGGGGCGACGGCGTCATCCAGATCCCAGGGCGCATACTTCCCGCCCCAGG
>JAEWSN010000007.1 GCA_023459915.1 Bacillota bacterium | reverse complement strand
TGACACCATGAGCCCTCCACTGGTGACGCCGTGCAGCATCAAGGGGCGGCATGACATGCCCGGGAGCCAATAGAGCACCGGAGCCACGAGGATTCTCCCCTGAAAGGCGCTTTTCCCCCGTTGCATTCCGTTGCCCAAAAAGGATAAACTGGAAGAAAACACGGAGGCGCAACGTGAAACTCAGCGACACCCCCATCCTTGAGACGGAACGGCTTTTTTTGAGAAGATTCCGCATGGAAGACGCGGAGGCTGTGTTTGCCTACGCCAGCGACGAGGACACGGCCCGGTATGTGTCCTGGGACGCGCATCGGACGCTCGAGGACTCACGGCAGTTTCTCAGCTGGGTGGAGAGCCAGTATCAGGCGGGGAAAGCCGCCGACTGGGCCCTCATGGACAAGCAGTCCGGCCGCATCATCGGTTCCATGGGCATTGTGTCCCAGCATGAGGAGAACAGGGCCTGCGAAATCGGCTATGTGATTGGCCGGGAGCACTGGGGACAGGGGTTGGTCGCGGAAGCCCTGACCCGCGTGCTGCGATACCTGTTCGAGGAAACCACGGTCAACCGGGTGCAGGCCATCTGCTGCCAGGAGAACCATGCCTCGGCACGCGTGCTTGAAAAAACAGGATTTGCGTTCGAGGGCCTGCTCCGGCAATTTGTCCGCATGAAAAAGCGGTACTGGGACATGCGCATGTATGCCATGCTGCGCGAAACATGGGAGAAGGCCCATCCGACATCCCACGACCTGCGTGACAAGGTGCTCATCGAGGAGGCGCGGCGGGAGGACCTGCCCGACATCCTGATGCTCCAGCGTGCCGCCTACGCGTCGGAGGCCGAGTTATACGGGTATGCCATCGCGCCGATGACCCAGACGCTCGAGGACATCGAAGCCTCATTCCACGAGCATGTGTTCCTCAAGGCGGTGCTCAACGACGCCATTGTGGGTTCCATCCGGGCGCGCATCGCCGAGGGATCCTGTTTCATCGGCCGGCTCATCGTGGATCCGAAGTTCCAGCATCAGGGGATTGGACGCCGGCTGCTCAGCACCATGGAGGCGCTGTACCCGGGCCTGCGGTTCGAGCTTTTCACGGGCCATTTGAGCAAGCGGAACCTGGACATGTACGAAAAAATGGGCTACACGCCCTTCAAAACCGTGCGAATCGGGGATCGGGAATCCCTGGTGTATCTGGAAAAACAGCCGCGTCGTCCATAACGGGCGGACAAAATTTCTTCTTTCGCGGACAAATGGCTTGACAGTCTCTGGAAGGGTTGGTATACTGGCAACAACAATTTCACGAACAGGGCGATGATGGAGCCAAGGCAGTCGCGTGGGGACTCCCAGAGAACCGGTGGTTGGTGCGAACCGGTGAGTCGGCGGATGTTGAATCACTCCAGAGCTGTTTTCCTGAAACCTCACGGGGAGTAGGGGAAGCCGGTTGATCCCGTTACAGATCCGGGTTTCATAGGAACCTTCGAAGATCCTTTCCGTGAGGGAAGGGTGAAACAGGGTGGTATCACGGGATTCAATCCCCGTCCCTGCAGTCGTAGATTCGGCATGCAGAGCGGGGATTTTTTGTACCCCGGGATGGGGTTGGAAAGGAGGCGGACATGTTGGCAGCAGAAGCATTGATTCAGGCACTCGCGGAGGAAGGCGTCCGCACCGTATTCGGATATCCGGGCGCGGCGGTCATATCGGTCTATGAGGCGCTGCGGCACGCGGACATCGCGCATGTGCTGGTGCGGCAGGAACAGGCCGCCGTCCATTGCGCCAACGGGTACGCGCGCATCACCGGTGAGGTGGGCGTCTGCATCGGCACCTCGGGGCCGGGCGCGACCAATCTCATCACGGGCATCGCCACCGCGTACATGGACAGCATTCCGCTGGTGGTCATCACCGGTCAGGTCAAGACCAGTGTGATTGGCCGGGATGTGTTCCAGGAAGTGGACATCACCGGTGCCACCGAATCTTTCACCAAGCACAGCTATCTGGTGCGTGAGGCGGAACAGCTGCCCCGGATTCTCAAGGAGGCATTCCACATCGCCAGAACCGGCCGTCCCGGCCCGGTGCTCATCGACATCCCGGCTGATGTGCAGGCGCAAAAGATTCGCCATGGCTATCCCAAGGACGTGTCCATCCGGGGGTACAAGCCCACCGAGAAAGGCCATGCCGGCCAAATCAAGCGGGCAGTCAAGGCCATTCGGGACGCAAAGCGGCCGCTCCTGTTTGCCGGCGGCGGCATCTTCCTCTCCGGCGCAAACGAGGTGTTGCGGCAATTCACGGATGCCACGGGGATTCCCGTGGTGCACACCCTGATGGGAACCGGCTGTCTGCCGACGGACCATCCCAACTTCATCGGCATGGTGGGCTCGCACGGGGTCTCCTGCGCGAACCAGGCCATGGAGTTGTCCGACTTGATTGTGTTTGTCGGCGCGCGGATCGCGGACCGGTCCACCGGCGGGATCCAGGAGGAGCTTCTCGGAGAGCGCCACATTGTCCACATCGATGTGGACCCGGCGGAAATCGGGAAGAATGTGGGCTGTGACATTCCGGTGGTCGGAGATGCCCGGCAGGTGCTCGAGCAGATGCTCCCGCTGGTGAGGCCCAACCCCATGGACGACTGGATGGACCAACTGCGGCAGCTCAAAGCGGCGGATCAGCCGGAATGGACCTTTGGTTCGCTGGTCAATCCCAAGCATGCCGTGCGGATGCTTTCGGACATGCTCGACGATCAGGCCATCATGGTGGCGGATGTGGGGCAGAACCAGTTCTGGGCGGCCAGGAACTTCCACATCCATGGCAACCGGCGGTTCCTGTGCTCCGGCGGATTCGGCACCATGGGCTACAGCCTGCCGGCGGCAGAAGGCGCGAAGTTTGCGGCGCCGGAACGCACCGTGGTGTCGGTCATGGGCGACGGCGGCTTCCAGATGAGCATGTATGAGCTCGGAACCATCAAGACCCACAAGACCGCCCTGAAGATGGTCCTGTTCAACAACAGCAAGCTCGGCATGGTGCGGGAGCTGCAGGACAAGCGCTACGGGGAGCCCTACGGCGTGATGCTCGACGACAACCCGGATTTCACCGCCATCGCCGCGGCCTATGGATTCCCGACACGCCGGGTGACCCGCAACGAGGACCTGGCGGACGCGTTCAGGGAGATGCTCGAAACCGAAGGCCCGTATTTCCTTGAATGCGTGGTGGATCAAAAGGAAAGCACGCTGTAGCAGCCATTCAAACGCCGGTTGGCGTGTCACAACAAACCTGTCGGGGGAACCCGTCAGAGGAGCGAGGAGGCCATCATGAATCGACACGTTCTGTCCGTACTCGTGGAAAACCAGTCCGGCGTGCTGAGCCGGGTATCCGGTCTGTTCAGCCGGCGGGGCTACAACATCGACAGCCTTACCGTCGGGGAGACGGCGGACCCCCGCATTTCGCGCATGACCATCGTGGTGCGCGGGGATGACTGGGTGCTCGAGCAGATCAAGAAGCAGCTCAACAAGCTCATCGATGTCATCAAGATCATCGAGTTGAAATCCGGACTCGCGGTGTTCCGCGAACTGGCGCTGATCAAGGTGGATGCGCCACCGGAGGCAAGACCGGGCATCATCAGCACCATCGACATCTTCCGCGCCAAGGTGGTGGATGTGGGCAAGACCAGCCTGACCGCCGAAATCACGGGCGATCAGGACAAGGTGAACGCGTTCATCGAGCTGATGAGTCCCTACGGGATCCGTGAAATTGTCCGAACGGGCCTGACAGCCCTTGAAAGAGGAAACAAGGAAATCCAGGAACACAAAAAGTATGAGGAGGAATCGTAACATCATGGCAACAATGTATTATGAACAGGATTGCAACCTCTCCCTTCTGTCCGGCAAGACTGTGGCCGTCATCGGTTATGGCAGCCAGGGACATGCCCATGCGCTGAACCTTCATGAATCCGGTGTGAATGTGGTGGTGGGCCTGTATGAGGGCAGCAAGTCCTGGGCCATTGCCCAGAGCGCCGGCCTGAAGGTGGCCACCGCGGCCGACGCGGCCGCCGAGGCGGACATCATCATGATCCTCATCAACGACGAGAAACAGGCCAGGCTGTACCAGGACAGCATCGCGAAGAATCTGCGCGCCGGCAAGTCCCTGGTGTTCGCCCACGGCTTCAACATCCACTTCGGGCAGATTGTGCCGCCCGCGGATGTCAATGTGTTCATGGTCGCCCCCAAGGGACCGGGCCACACCGTGCGTTCCCAGTACCAGGAAGGCAAGGGCGTGCCCTGCCTCATCGCGGTGCACCAGGACGCCACCGGCAATGCCAAAGATTTGGCCCTCGCGTATGCCGCGGGCATCGGCGGCGCCCGCGCCGGCGTGCTGGAAACCACCTTCAAGGAAGAGACCGAGACGGATCTGTTCGGCGAACAGGCGGTCCTGTGCGGCGGCGTGTCCGAACTCATGAAGACCGGCTTCGAGGTGCTCGTGGAAGCCGGATACCAGCCTGAATCCGCCTATTTCGAGTGCATGCACGAGATGAAGCTGATTGTGGACCTTGTCAATTCCGGCGGTCTCTCCATGATGCGCTATTCCATTTCCGACACGGCTGAATACGGCGATTACAGCGTGGGCCGCCGCATCATCACCGAGGACACCAAAAAGGAAATGAAAAAGGTGCTCCAGGAAATCCAGGAAGGCACCTTTGCCCGCAACTGGATCCTCGAGAACCAGTGCGGCCGGCCGAATTTCAACGCACGCCGCCGCATCGAGTCCGAGCATCAGATTGAGGTGGTCGGCAAGGAACTGCGCAAGATGATGAGCTGGCTGAAAAAATAGAGCGGCAGACACATAAAATTCGGATGCCGACGCCTCTTTTCCGGAACCCATGGAGGCGTCGGCACCCCGTCTTGTTTTCATCAGGCACAGGATACAGTCACGAACCGGGGAGGGATTGACATGCAGCGAAACATCCAAATCTTTGACTCCACGCTGCGCGACGGCGCGCAGGCCCAGGGCATTTCCTTTTCCGTGGAGGACAAGATCAAGATTCTCAAGTCGCTTGACGCGCTGGGTGTTGGGTATATTGAGGCTGGCAATCCCGGCTCCAACCCCAAGGATCTGGAATTTTTCGAGCGCGCCAGACAGGTTGCGCTGAAACACGCCAAGCTGGCGGCCTTTGGCAGCACCCGCCGTCGGGGCATCCATGTGGCGGAGGACGCGAATGTGAAGTCCTTGCTCACGGCGGACACCCCGGCCATCGTCATTTTCGGGAAAAGCTGGGATTTCCATGTCACGGAAATCATCCGGACCACCCTGGAGGAGAATCTCGCCATGATTCGGGAGACCCTCGCCTTTTTCAAGGAAAAGGGCAAGGAGGTTCTCTATGATGCCGAGCATTTCTTTGACGGCTACAAGAACAATCCGGACTACGCCATGCAAACCCTTGCCGCGGCCGTCGAGGGCGGGGCCACCTGCCTGGTGCTGTGCGACACGAATGGCGGCTGCTTTCCGGACGAGACCATGGAGATTGTGCGGACGGTCAAGGCGGCACACCCGGAGGTCGACATCGGCATCCACTGCCACAACGACACCGGCATGGCCGTGGCCAACAGCGTGATGGCGGTGGAGGCCGGCGCGTGTCATGTCCAGGGCACCTATGTCGGGTACGGGGAGCGCTGCGGCAATGCCAACCTCAGCACCATCATCGCCAACCTGCAGCTCAAGCGCGACTATGCGTGCATTCCCCCGGAGCAGATGCAGAACCTCACGGTGACGGCCCGGCGCATCGCGGAAATCTCCAACATCACGCTCAACGAGCGCGATCCGTATGTGGGACACAGCGCGTTTGCCCACAAGGGCGGCATGCACATCGACGGCGTGACCAAGGCCACCCGCTCCTTTGAGCATGTGGATCCGGAGCTGGTCGGCAACGAACGCAAGTTCCTGATGTCGGAGGTGAGCGGCCGGAACACCATTCTGGAAAAGATCCGCCAAGTTGCGCCGCAGCTGGACAAGAATTCGCCGGAGACCGCCGAAATCATGAGCCGGCTCAAGGAGCTTGAGCACATGGGGTATCAGTTCGAGGGCGCGGAAAGCACCTTTGAACTGATCATCCGCAAGCAGCTCGGCAAATACAAGCCGTTTTTCGAGCTTGAGCATTTCAAGATCATCGGGGAGCAGCCGCCCAGCGGGCCATACGGGTCGTCCGCCATCATCAAGGTCAAGGTGGACGGCACCTCGGAAATCTCCGCCGCGGAAGGAGACGGCCCCGTGCACGCGCTCGACCGGGCGCTGCGAAAGGTGCTGGTGACCTTTTATCCGGAACTGGCCAAGGTGCACCTCACCGACTACAAGGTCCGCGTGCTCGACACCCGCTCCGCCACGGCGGCCAAGGTGCGCGTGTTGATTGAGTCGACGGACGGCGAGAGCGTCTGGACCACGGTCGGCGTGTCGACGGACATCATCGAGGCAAGCTGGGTCGCGCTGGTGGATTCCATTGAGTACGTGCTGCTCAAGGAACTGGAAAAGAAAATCCGCGTCTATCTGTGACGACATGGACAGGCGGCAAAAGCGAATGGAGGAACGGCAACATGGATTTCAAACTGGCTCTGATTCGGGGAGACGGCATTGGACCTGAAGTGATCGCGGAGACCGTCAAGGTCCTGGAGACCATCGGGTCCAAATACGGCCATCAGTTCACCTTCACCGACGTGCTCGCCGGTGGTTGCGCCATCGACGCGACCGGCGAACCGTTGCCGGAGGAAACACTGGAGATCTGCAAGGCCAGCGATTCGGTTCTGCTGGGCGCGGTCGGCGGCTGGAAGTGGGATGTGCTGCCCGGCCACCTGCGTCCGGAACGCGCGTTGCTGGGACTGCGCGCGGGCTTGGGCCTGTACGCGAATCTCCGGCCGGCCATCCTGCACCCCGCGCTGAAGGAGGCATGCCCGCTGCGCCCCGACATTGTCGAAGGCGGGCTGGACATCTGCGTGGTCCGGGAACTGACCGGTGGCATGTACTTCGGGGATCGCGGCCGCCGCCAGAATGCCGAAGGCATGGGTGAGGAAGCCTATGACACCGAGGCGTACAGCGTGACGGAGGTGGAGCGGATTGCCCGCACCGCGTTCGACATCGCCATGAAGCGCGGCAGGAAGGTGTGCAATGTCGACAAGGCCAATGTGCTGGAAAGCTCGCGGCTGTGGCGGGAAGTGGTGCTGCGTGTCGCGGCCGGTTATCCGGAGGTGACCCTGGAGCACATGTATGTGGACAACGCCGCCATGCAGCTGGTCCGCAATCCCCGCCAGTTTGATGTCATGGTCACCACGAACATGTTCGGCGACATTCTTTCCGATGAGGCCAGCATGATCACGGGCTCCATCGGCATGCTGCCGTCCGCGAGCCTGGGGGCCACAACCTGCGGCATGTACGAGCCCATCCACGGTTCGGCGCCCGACATTGCCGGGCAGGACAAGGCCAATCCCATCGCCACCATCCTGAGTGTGGCCATGATGCTGCGGTATTCCTTCAGCCTTGAGGCGGAAGCGGTCGCGGTGGAAACCGCGGTGACCCGGGTGCTGGATGCCGGGTATCGTACCGGGGACATCATGAGCGAAGGCATGAAGCTGGTGGGCACCAGGGCGATGGGCCAGCTGATCGTCGACGCGCTGTAGGCAAGAGGTTCGCGCGGCGACGCGCGTGGAAAGAGGACGCGTGTCCCGCTGGCGCGGCGACGCGCGTGAGGAGGCAATATGAACAGCAATCAGGTGAAGCAGGGCGTGGAACGCGCGCCGCATCGGTCTCTTTTCAAGGCCATGGGCCTGACGGACGAAGAATTGTCGCGCCCGCTGGTTGGCGTGGTGAATTCCTACAACGAGGTCATCCCCGGCCATGTGCATCTGCGGACCATCGTGGAGTCCGTCAAGGCCGGCATCCGCATGGCGGGCGGCACACCGCTGGAATTTCCGGCAATCGGCCTGTGCGACGGCATCGCCATGGGCCACGCCGGCATGCACTACTCGCTGGCATCCCGGGAGCTCATCGCCGATTCCACGGAGTCCGTGGCGATGGCCACCTGCTTTGACGCGATGGTCATGGTCCCCAATTGCGACAAGATTGTTCCGGGCCTGCTGATGGCGGCCGCCCGGGTGAACATCCCCACCGTGGTGGTGTCCGGCGGCGCGATGATGGCCGGCCGGGTCGGGGACAAGGCGGTCAGCCTGTCCACCGTGTTCGAGGCGGTCGGTTCGGTTCGTGCCGGAAAGATGGACGAGGCGGAGCTCTCCTGCTACGAGAACAATGCCTGCCCCAGCTGCGGTTCGTGCTCGGGCATGTTCACCGCCAACAGCATGAACTGCCTCACCGAGGTGCTCGGCATCGGGCTCCCCGGCAACGGCACCATTCTGGCCGTCCTGGCGGAGCGCCAGCGTCTGGCCAAGCAGGCCGGCATGAAGGTCATGGAGATGCTCGAGAAGAATATCCGTCCCCGCGATCTCATGACGCGGGAGGCCTTCGAGAACGCGCTGACCGTGGACATGGCGCTGGGCTGCAGCACCAACAGCATGCTGCACCTGCCGGCCATCGCCCATGAGGCGGGCGTGGATTTCGATTTGGAGTGGGCCAACACCATCAGCGCGAAGACCCCGAACCTGTGCAAGCTCGCGCCGGCCGGCCCCCATCACATCGAGGATCTGTATGCCGCGGGCGGGGTGCAGGCCGTCATGAACGAACTGGCCAAAAAAGGTTTGTTGCATCTGGATTTGCCGACCGTATCAGGCAAGACGGTGGGGGAGAATATCGCCAGGGCGGTCAACCGCAATCCCAATGTCATCCGGCCGGTGGAAACGCCCTACAGTGAAACCGGCGGCATCGCCGTGCTCAAGGGCAATCTTGCCCCGGATGCCTGTGTCGTCAAACGCTCCGCCGTGGATCCCTCCATGCAGAAATACACCGGCACCGCCAGGGTGTTCGATTCCGAGGACGCGACCATCGAAGCCATTTTTGCCGGCAAGGTGCAGGCGGGCGATGTGGTGGTGATTCGGTATGAAGGTCCCAAGGGCGGACCGGGCATGCGCGAGATGCTGATGCCCACGTCGGTGCTGGCCGGCATGGGTCTGGACAAGGATGTGGCCCTGATCACCGACGGCCGGTTCTCCGGCGCCACCCGTGGCGCCTGCATCGGCCATGTTTCCCCCGAGGCGGCCGCGGGCGGGCCCATCGCCTTCGTCCGGGATGGCGACCTGATTTCCATCGACATGGAAGCCTGCACCATCTCGTTCAATGTCAGTGAGGCGGAGCTGGCCGAACGCCGCAAGTCCTGGGCGCCGCCGGAACCGAAAATCAAGACCGGCTATCTGGCCCGATACGCCAGAATGGTCACCAGCGCGAACCGGGGGGCCATCCTCGAATAAAGGAGTGTCTATGAAAGTCAATGGTGCGGAACTGCTCGTGCAGTGTCTGATGGAACAGGGCGTGGATACCATCTTCGGGTTCCCCGGAGGGGCCGTGCTGAACATTTACGATGCGCTATACAAGCATCGCGACAGCATCCGTCACATCCTGACCTCCCATGAACAGGGTGCGGCCCACGCGGCGGACGGATATGCCCGGGCTTCGGGCAAGGTGGGCGTCTGCATGGCGACCTCCGGGCCCGGCGCGACCAATCTGGTGACGGGCATCGCCACCGCCTACATGGATTCGGTGCCGATGGTGGCCATCACCGGCAATGTCGGGGTCAGCCTGCTGGGGCGCGACAGCTTCCAGGAGGTGGACATCCAGGGTGTCACCATGCCGGTCACCAAGCACAACTACATTGTCAAGGACGTGGAGGAGCTCGCCCAAACGGTGCGGGACGCCTTCCACATCGCCCAGGAGGGGCGCCCGGGGCCTGTGCTCATTGACATTCCCAAGGATGTCACCGCGCACATGACCCGGTATGAGCCGGTGAAGCCCGAAAAGCCGAAGAAACGGACGGAGCTCATCACCGATGCCGCGCTGACCAGGGCGGCGGACATGATCGCCGCGAGCAAAAAGCCCTTTCTGTACGCGGGCGGCGGCATCATTGCGTCCGGTGCGGCCGCGGAACTGAAAATGTTCGCCGAAGTGCTACAGGCCCCGGTGTCCACCTCGCTGATGGCCATCGGTTCATTCCCGGCGGATCATCCGCTGTTCACCGGCATGATTGGCATGCATGGGTCGAAAACCACCAATCTGGCGGTATCCGAATGCGATTTGCTGATTGCGGTGGGGGTGCGCTTCTCGGATCGGGCCACGAGCAATGTGGCGGAGTTTGCGCCCAAGGCCAAAATTCTGCAAATTGACATCGATCCGGCTGAAATCAACAAGAACGTGCCGGTGGCCCACCACATCGTGGGAGACGCCAAGGCGGTGCTCCAGCGGCTCACGCCGTTGCTGTACCGGGTGGAGCGCACGGCCTGGAGCCATTACATCCAGCAGATGAAGGACAAGTATCCGCTGATGTACATGGACGTCTGCGACGTGATGCCACAGACCATCATCCGAAAAATCCGGGAGCTGGCCGGGCCGGACGCGATTGTCTCCACCGAGGTGGGGCAGCACCAGATGTGGACCGCCCAGCACTATGGCTTCTCAAAGCCGCGCACATTCCTGACCTCCGGGGGCCTGGGCACCATGGGCTTCGGCCTTGGCGCGGCCATCGGCGCCCAGGTGGCCATGCCGGATCGGCGGGTCATCAACATCGCCGGCGACGGATCCTTCCGCATGAACCTGACCGAGCTGGCGACGGCGGTGGAGTACGACCTGCCCATCATCGAGGTCATCATGGACAACCGGGTGCTCGGCATGGTGCGGCAATGGCAGGACATGTTCTATGACAAGCGGTACTCGCACACCACCATCGACCGCAGCACGGACTTTGTGCGGCTGGCCGAATCCTTCGGCGCGATGGGACTGCGGATCAACACGCAGGAGGAAATCGAGCCGGTGCTGCGGCAGGCGTTCGAGGCGAAGCGCACGGTGGTCATCGACTGCCTCATCGGGGAAGACATCAAGGTGTTCCCGATGGTGGCACCGGGAAAAGCCATCGCCGAGGTGATCATCGAGGCGGATCTGTCGTAGGCGCGCATGCGTGGCATGTTGTGCGGAACACAATCGCAATGACAAAAAAGCGTGTCGGCTTGGCGGCACGCTTTTTTTGCCCTGCCGGCGACGGAAACGCGGGCGGCCGCGCCGCCGGGGCAAAAATGTGTTATGATCGTGCTCGAAACCAAGAC
>JAEWSN010000006.1 GCA_023459915.1 Bacillota bacterium | reverse complement strand
GCTGTACCCGTTTTTGCTGCTGCTGGTCGCGGGCATGGCGTTTCTTGGCTATTGGGCCGGCCTGCGCGACTTTTTCCTGATGCAGCGCATCTACAAGCTGATTGGATACACCCCGAAGAAACGGGTGAGAAAGCCCCGCCCACGAAACACCGGCAAGGGGTTCTGGAGGATGTAGCCTGTGGCGGATTATCTGCGGTATGGCCTGATTGCGCTCGGTTGCTGCCTGTTGCTGGGCGGCGCGTCGTTTTTCGCGCTCAAGCGCTGGCTGCCGAAGCCGGGAGATCGCCTGGGGATTGCCTTGCCGGCCATGCTGCTGGCACTTGCAGGCGCGCTGCTCATCCCCCCTGCGCTGGTGGTGCTCCGTGGCGACAGTGTGTTGCCCGCCTGGACGGCCGTGTTGCTGTTTGTGGTGCTGGCGCTGGTGTTGCCGTCTTTCTGGAGGTCGGTGCTCAACCGTCTTCCGGCATCGGCCGGCGGGGAACCGGCCGACATGTTTGCGGCCGATGCCGTGGAAGATTTTTCTGGCACGGAAACAACCGTCCCGTCCGGCGTGGCGCATCACGACATGGCGTCGGACAGTACGCTGGCGGATTCGGCACATGAGGCGCCCGAGGCGCCCGGAAACCTGTTGGCCGACATTGCGCGGAGCCGCGCCGACCAAACCCGCGGGGAGTTGACCCAGCTTCCCGACGACACCGCCTTTGGGGCAGTCGTGGAACTGCTCCCCACGGAACATCGGGCACAATCCGAGGCGTCTTTTGCGGAACGGCGCGTGTCCCCGCCCGAACCCCTGATTTCCCTTGTCCCCGAGCCGGTTCCGCCAGGCATTCCCTTTCTCCGCCTGCTCGACAAGGCTTGGGAGGAACGGGCTTGCGGAAGACCGGTCCAGGCGGCTTCCTGGTTTTTGGCCTGCCTCTCCCGCAGCGCCACGCCCCAACCGTTGCGGCATGAGATCCTGACGGATCTGTGCGCGCTGCTCAAGGAACACCATTATGAACGGGAGGCGCTCGCGCTGCTCGATGCCGATCTGGTGGCCGGATGCGCGCCCGAATTGCGGCGACAAATTGCGCGGGAGCTGACGCTGTCCATGGAATCAACGGATCGGAATTGATTGTCAAGCCAGATCCGCTCTGATAAGATAAGAACAACAAACGGGACTGGCGCAGCGCCGCGCAATGCGGCGAGGCTCTTTTCTGGATAAAAGCGCAAGGGGGTACGCTGGGGATGAAGACCTCTCAGCAGATGATTGGCTTGCCCGTCGTAAGTATTTCGGACGGGAATGAAATCGGCAAGGTCAAAAGTCTCATGATCAATGCCGCCAGGGGAACGGTGGACTTTTTTGTCATCGACAGCGCCAACCGGTCGCTGTCCGGCGGTGTGATCGCCACGGAGAAGGTGTTGGGCATCGGCGCCGACGCGCTGACCATCCTGGCCGCCGAAGATGTGGGCGATGTTTCGGGGACACCGGCAGCCATTGAACTGCTGCAGAAGAACGTGACCATTCCCGGCACGCGCATTCTCACCCGGAAAGGCAGCTTTGCGGGTGTCGCGGGAGACATCCATGTCGATGAGGATCATGGCTGCGGCATTGCCGGGGTTGCGTATATTCCCGAACAGTCCAACACGGCGGAGGGAATCATTCCCCGTGACGCCATCATCACCTTTGGCCAGAATCTGCTGGTGGTGCACGAGGACTTTCTGACACGCGTCACCGGCCAGCCCAAGGTGCAGCAGGCACCGCCCCAGGTGCAGCAGGCATCGGCCATGCCGGCGCAGGCGGAGGCAGAGGCCGAGCCGCCTGCAGAAATCCCTTCAGGCGCAGAAGCCGCCGCACCAGCCGGGACAACGCCGGAAGTGACGGAGCCGGCGGAGCCGGAGATTTCCGTGGACAGCCTCTTTGAAGAGACACCGGTGGAGACAGGCGCGGAATCACTTGCGGCGGATCGGCGGATGCAGTATCTGCGCGGACGCCGGGTCACCCGCGACATTGTCTCCGAGAGGGGAGAACCTGTGGCCGGCGCCGGCGACCTGATCGATGACGCGCTGATGGAACGGGCCAGCAAGGCGGGTTGCCTTGTCGAACTGGTCATGAACAACGAAGCCTGATATGAACAGCAAATGGCACGCATGGATACTCTCCACGTTTGTGGCCGTCCAGGCAGGCGTTGCCGGTCTGGCCGGCTTTGTTGTCCTCGGAAACCAGCCTTCGGACACCCTGCCCGGGCAGGTAACGATGGGCGGACTCTCCCTGGGCGGATTGACGGCTGACGACGCGGTGACGCTGGTGCTGTCACAGCCGGAGGCGGCCGGCGCGCCCGCCGTTCTGAGTTTGGCCCTGCCGCAGGCACCGACACAGGAGGGGCGCGCAACGCGCCCGGAGGATGATCCGCTGCGCTATCCCATCAGTGCGCAAGCCCTTTCCCTTGCACCATCAGAGGCATTGCTCCGGCAACAGCTCGGTGAATTGGCCACCGAATCCGTGTGGCAGCGCATGCTGTCGCGGTTTTCCGATTCGGCAGGGAACAACCCCGCGCCCCTGCCGCTGCCGCTTTCATTTCATGAGGACGCGGTTCGGGACGCGGTGTCCGCTGTCGCCTCGGTCTGGAACCAGGCTGCGGAGCCGGCTGCGGTTACCCTGCAGGGAGAAGGCTTGCTGGTGGAACCGGAAAGCTGGGGGCGCCGGCTTGCGGAGGATCGTCTGTTTCTGTGGCTGACAAACCGCCTTTCTTCGGGGATCGATCCTGATGGGGAGCCCGCTGGCAACGGGGTGGTGACGCTTCAGCCAACCACCGAAGATCCCGCCATTTGCGAATTTGAAGCCCCAAGTCCCACCATGGATCTGTTCAACGGCATGCGCAAGGCCGGTTCGGCCGATGTGCTCCTTTCGGAATCTGGAGAGCGTGACGCCGCAGCCGCGGCGGCGGTGCTCACGAACCGGCTCCTCCTGTCCAGGGAAACCGTCTCCGTAAAGGCATGGCTTGAGGAGGGTGGCTTTGTGCCCCAAACGCTCGACGCGTCTTCCCGGGTGGCCACGGCGGTGTTTCGCACACTCTTGCCCATCGAGGGCGTCACGGTGTCCCAACGGCGCGCGTCCCCCTATGCCACAAACTATGCCCCGCCCGGCCAGGAAGCCGTGATGACGGAACCTGCGGACGATCTGGTGCTTTCCAACGACAGCACCCGACCCATTCTGCTGATGGCACGCGCGGAAGGCGCTTCCCTGCGGGTGTTTGCCTTTTCCGACATCCAGGGTGTTGCCGGCCTGCTGTTCTCCGATGTCACGGAAACCACCGAACCGCCGCTGATTCAGAGTCCCACGCGTGAGCTGGCGCCCGGTGACGTCCGGGTGCTCGCGCCAGGGCGCGCAGGCATCCAGGTCTCCGTCTACCGGGTGGACGAACAGGGGAAAACCTTGCTGCACACCGATGCCTATCCGCCACAGAACCGCGTCATCGAGGTGGGCATGCCGCCGGATCCCAGACTGATGAAATGATGGCCGCGCGCAAGCCGCGCATGTGCCGCTTCCCGCGGTTGCCGATCACGCGGTTGTCATGGGTCACGGAGATGAAAACAGGCTGCGGGCGTTTTGCGCGCCCGCAGCCTGTCTGTTTTTTGTGGGATCATGGGTTCATGGGGATCAGTCTGGCAGCAATCCTTCAAGCGCAGCCAAAAACCGTTCAATATCCGGTTGCGCGAGGATGAGCGGCGGGAGCAGGCGCAGAACGGATTCGCCCACTGCGCCCACCAGGTAGCCGGCCTCGAACAGCTGGCGGTTGAGTTCCCTGGCGATGGGGCGTGACAGCGCTATCCCCACCATCAAACCCATGCCGCGAATCTCGCTGATGATGGGTTTTCGGGTTGCCAGCTGCCGCAGCCCCCCTTGAAGCAGGGCCCCCATGGCGGCGCTGTTTTCCACAAGCCCTTCCCCGAGAATGGTTTCCAGCGTGGCCAGCCCGGCGGCACAGGCAAGGGGATTGCCGCCAAAGGTGGAGCCGTGGTCGCCGGGCGCGAAAGCGGACGCGATTTCCGCCTTCGCCAGCACGGCGCCGATGGGCACGCCACCGCCAAGGGCCTTGGCCAGGGTGAAGATGTCGGGCGTCACACCGGCGTGCTCGTACGCGAACAGTTTGCCTGTACGCCCCATGCCGGTTTGGATTTCGTCCATGATCAGCAGTGTGCCGGTCTTCTCACACCATTGGCGCACCTTTTGCAAATAGCCGGCGTCAACCGGATGAACGCCGCTTTCGCCCTGAATGGGCTCGAGCATGATGGCACAGGTGTTCTCGGATACGGCGGCCATCAGCGCGTCGAAATCGTTCATCGGGACACTTGGGAATTTCGGGATCAGCGGGGTCCAGGGCTTGCGGTATTTCTCCTGCCCTGTGGCCGCGAGCGTGGCCAGCGTGCGTCCGTGGAAAGAGCTTTCCAGCGTGATGATTTCATAGCGCTCAGGCTGGCCCTTCTTTCTGAAGTACAGGCGGGCGAGCTTGATGGCGCCCTCGTTGGCTTCCGCGCCGCTGTTGGCGAAAAAGACCTTGTCGGCGCAGGAATGCTCCACCAGCAGTTTTGCGAGCCTGGCCTGCGGTTCGATATAGTAGAGGTTGGAGCAGTGCAGAAACCGACCTGCCTGTTCGGTGATGGCCTGAACCAACGCGGGATGCGCGTGCCCCAGCGCGTTGACGGCGATGCCGCCCAACAGGTCGGCATAGGCGCGTCCGTCTGTGCCATACAGGGTGATGCCACGCCCGTGGGTGAAACACACCGGGGTGCGCTGCCCAAAGGTATTCATGAAGTACTGCTGGTCAAGATCCATGATTTCCTGCAATGTCATCTTGTCCGTCCCTTCCGGATGGGCCATCCTTCTCCCCGGGATTTGCCGCATGCCCCATTCGGGGGTGCGGTGTCCGCGACTGGATGGAGAAGAGGGGCCGATGGTTTCCGTGTCCGCTGTTTTTCATAATTATACAACCAAATGCATAAATACACAACAAAATGCATAAATACACAACAAAGAAACCGCCGAATGGCTGCGCGGAGGCATTGTGGTGCGCTTTCCGGGCCGATTGCAACCTGTGCGCAAGTGGTATACACTGTGGGTATCCGTGATGTATGGCTCCGACGGAACAGGAGGGGACATGGAAGCAATCATTGGCCGAATCATCGGGCTTGAGGAACAAGCCACCCGCATTGTGGCGGAAGCCCGGCAGGAGGAACAGGAAATTCTGGCGGAAGGGGAAGCGGAAGTGCGCGAAATCGCCGGGCGCATCCGTGAAATGTGCGACACCAAAATCGCGCAGCTCAAGGGTCGCTCCCAGTACGAGGCGGACGACCGCATCATCCGCATTTATGAGGATACCGCGATGAAAATGCGGCTGATGGAAGAATTGGCCGAACAGGAACAAGCCGGCTGGGAAGACGAGATATTCGGCCGGATCACCGGGGAGTAGACGGATGGCGTCATTGGTACAATACAGCGCCCTCTCCGGGAAAACCCGGGCGATGTACGGGCAGATTCTCACACCGGAAGATTACCGGGAGCTCATGCGGCGCGACAGCGTTGGCGGCATTGCGGAGTATCTCAAGGAGCGGACGCATTATGCCGAGGACCTGGCGGATTGCGATGTTTCGGTGATTCATCGGGGGCGCCTCGAGAAAATGCTCCGGTTGGGGCTCATCCGCGATTACGACAAGTTGTCCACGTTTTCACGCGGGCGTTTGCGCACGTTTGTCCGGGCGGTCTACCGCAAGCACGAGATCGAGTCGCTGAAGCTGCTGTTCCGGGCGTTCATCGCCGGAGAGGTGCAACAGGAATTGCTGGAGGATTCCCTGCAGTTCCTGTCCAAGTACGATCGGCTGAACCTCTCCCGGCTGGCCACCTCGAAGGACGCGTCGGAGTTTGTCGCCAATCTTGCGGGGACGACGTACGGCCGGCATCTCAAGCCCTATCTGGCCGGCGGATCGGATTTTCCCCTGTTCCAGATCGAGATGGCCCTCGACTCCCTGTATTATTCCGACATCGCGCGTTCCCTGAAACGGACCTTCGAGGGAGACGACGCGGCCATCCTCAAGGATCTGTATGGCAGTGAGATTGACCTGTTCAACCTGATGATGGCCTATCGCTGCAAGGTGTTTTACCGGATGGACCGCGATCTTGTCAACAGCTACTGGGTCGACAGCCACCACCGGGTTTCCCTGGACGTCCGGACGCGGCTGCTTGAGGCGACGGATCGCGGGGATCTGCTCCAGATCCTGTCCGAAACGCCCTATCGGGAGCTGTTCAGGAACACGGACGAGCGGTTTTTCGACATAGACGGACAGGACTGGCTGTACCGCAAGCACGCCAGGCAGTTCCGGCAGAAGGCATTTTCCGTGGCCTGCCTGGTATCGTACCTGCGCATTCGTGAAACGGAGCTGCACAATCTGGTTTCGCTGATAGAATGCGTCCGGTACCGGCTGCCCGAGGATCAACTGGTGCGCTATCTCATGGGCTGGTCCGTTCAGGACGGATAGTGGGAACAGGTCCCTGACGCGCATCACCATCACGTTTGGAAATGAGGTGGGACAATGGCTGTCCAATCAATGAAATTCGTCAGCATGGTCGGGCCTGTCAAGGCGTTTGAGCCGTTTGTGCTCAAATACCTGCTCAACAGCCGCCTGCAGCTGGAGCGCTCCTACAATGCGCTGACGATGGGGGGACTGGTGCCCTACAATGTGGACAACCCGTACGAACCGCTGCTCAAGCGGATGCGTGGCTTGAATGAGCACATGCGGGCCAGGCTGGAAACCTACACGCCGGCGCAAATCACCGAGCGGGTGCTGTCTCCCTTCGATTTGGCGGCGGTTCCGGGCTGGTTGTCCGGCATCGAGGAACAGCTGCGGGCGCACCGTGGCGAGCGGGAACGCCTGCTCAAGGAAATCGCCGAGCGCGAGCAGACCATCCGGCAGATACAGCCCCTGGCCGCGCTCTCGTTCAATGTCGACGACATGTTCCATGTCTCCTTCTTCAAGTTCCGTTTCGGTCGGATGTCCCGGGAGACATACCACAAGCAGATCCAGAATTTCGACAGCATGGATGTGATCGTCATCCCCACCAAGGAGGAGGGGGACGATGTCTGGCTGTCCTACTTCACGCCGGCCGTGCTGGGCCCCAAAATCGACAGCGTGTTCGGCGCGCTTGGCTTTGCGCGCGTGCACATCCCCGAGGCGGTCCATGGCACCAGCACCGATACCATCGAGCGGCTGGAGGCGGAGATCCGGGCCATGCGCGCGGAGCTCGAGGCGGGGGACGCCGCGCTGGCGGCTTGGCTTGAAAAGGAACGTCCGGCCTTCGCGCTGATGATGAACCGGCTGGCGTACCTGTCCAAGGCCGTGGAGGTCAAGAACCAGTGCGCCCACACGCGCGATGTGTTCCATCTGGTTGGCTGGATGCCGGAGGACGCCTACGAGGCACTCATCGACATGGTCGACCCGGTGGAGGGTGTGGTCATCGATTCGGAAGACCCCAGACATATCCATTTTTCCACGCCTCCGACCATTCTGCGCAATGCGCGGTTCTTCAAGCCCTTCGAGAGCATTGTGGAAATGTATGGCCTGCCTTCCCACCATGAGATGGATCCCACCAAGTTCGTGACCATCACCTTCATCTTCATGTTCGGGTTCATGTTCGGCGATGTGGGGCAGGGGCTCATCTTTGCCCTCCTCGGAGCGTTTCTCTACTTTGTGAAAAAGAGCATGCTGGGCGGAGTCGCCATGTATGCGGGCTTGTCCTCCACGCTCTTCGGCTTTCTTTACGGCAGCGTGTTCGGCAACGAGGAGATTCTCCACGCGGCCTGGCTCAGCCCCATCGCCACGGCGGACAACATCAACACCCTGATGTTTGTGGGCATCGGCTATGGCGCGTTCATTGTGCTGGTCAGCATGGGTTTCTCGATGTTCAATGCCTTTCGGAACCGGCACTGGGGGCGGCTTCTGTTCGATCGCAACGGACTGGCCGGCCTGCTGTTTTACGGGGGCATCCTCGGGGTGGTGCTGCACGCGCTGGCCACGGGCAATTTCACGCTGAGCGTGGTGGTCGTGGTCGTCATCGTGGTGCTGCCGCTTGTGCTGATGCTGCTCAAGGAGCCGCTGGAGCGCCTGCTCGAGAAGAAGCGCCCCACCTTCCCCACCAGCAAGGGCATGTATTTCACCGAGGCGGGGTTCGAGCTGTTCGAAACGGTGCTGGGCTTCATCAGCAACACCATCTCGTTCATCCGCATCAGCGCGTTTGCGATGAACCACGCGGGCTTTTCCCTGGCGGTCTGGACCCTGTATCACATGATGGAGGGCCCGGCCGGCGGCGTGATCACGCTGGTCCTTGGAAACCTGCTGATCATGGTGCTTGAGGGCATGATTGTGGCCATCCAGTGCCTGCGGCTTGAGTTCTATGAAGCCTTCGGACGGTTTTACGAGGGAGAGGGCCGCCCGTTCAAGCCGCTCACCATGCGCGAGGAGACGCTTCCCGAGCAGGTGACGCCCGTAAAATGACGGCGCGCGTTCGCGCGGGCCGGAATGCCGGCCCGGAAACAGCATATGGTACGGGGTGGCAACACCCGGGATGACCAAGCAGGCAAATCGCAGACAGACAAGCAACCATTCATCGGGTCGGACAAAAAAGAAAGCAGACGGAGGAAGAGGGCATGGAAATCGTACTGGTTATCGCATTGGGATTGGTCATGAGCGTGATAGGCCTGGGGCTGGCAGTCAGCCATCGCAAGGTGAACGGGAAGAACGCGCGGCGGCTGCTGGGCATGAATGTGATGTCCCTGTTCGGCATGGTCGCGGTGGCCACCATCGTGCTTGTGGCCGGCGGCATCGACGCGTTCGCGGCGGAAACGGCGGGGGCTTCTTCCGAAGGCCTCCAGTTCATCGCCGCCGCGCTGTCCACGGGCCTGGCCTGTATCGGCGCCGGCATTGCCGTCGCCTCCACCGGTTCGGCCGCCATCGGCGCCATCAGTGAGGACGCGCGCCTGCTGGGCCGCACCATCATTTTTGTCGGTCTTGCCGAAGGCATCGCCATCTACGGCATGATCATCACCATCCTCATCCTCAACCGGTAAGGCTGCGCGGGGGTTCGCCCTTGGGCGTGAAGGCGGGAGACCATCATGAAAATGTTCTTGATCAGTGACAATGTCGATACCCGCACGGGCATGCGCCTGGCCGGGGTGGAAGGCGTTGTGGTGCATGAGCGGGAGGAGATCATCGCCGCGCTCAAGCAGGCCGTTTCCAACCCGGAGATCGGGATTGTGCTGGTGACGGAGCTGCTGGCGGCGCAGGTTCCCGACATCATCACGAGCATCAAGCTCAACAACGCGCTGCCCCTGCTGGTGGAGATCCCGGACAGGCACGGCACCCGACGTCCGGCGGACTACATCATGAAGCATGTGTCGGAGGCCATCGGCCTCAAACTGTAGGCGGCAAGGCCAATGGGGACCTGTTCCATTGCGGGGTCGCCGGCAGATGCCGGACGGACGGAATGACGCCATGTCCCGGAGGAGTAGAAATGGACAGAACCGAGGAAAAGCTGCTGGTTTTTTCAGATACGGTGCTCAAGGAGGCGGCCCGACAAAAGGAGGCCATTCTCCAGGACGCCAAAAAAGCCAGGGATGACATGATCGATTCCAACGAGCTGCGGCTGTTGCAGGAGGCGCATGACGAAATCCAGGAGGCGCTCCGTTCCATGGATCGGGCGTCGAACGAGGAGATTTCGCGAACCATTCTGGAGAGCAAGCAGGCGCTGTTCACCCGGCGGCAGGAAATCGTGGATGTCATTTTCTCCCGGGTGGAGGCGAGGCTGGCCGCGTTCCGGCAGACACCCGCGTACCGGGATTTCCTGCGCAAGCGGATGATGGCGGGTGCGCAGGTTCTGGGCGGGGGACAGCTCGAGGTGATGGTTGATGAGACGGACCTCTCCCTGGCGCGTGAGCTGGCAACCGAGCTGGACATGAACTGCGAGGTGATGGAGGCGGCCAGCCCGCTCCATGGCGGCTGTCAGCTGGTCAACCGCACGACGGGGCGCATGGACGACGATTCCTTTTCCAGGCGGCTGGAAACAGAGCGCGCGTCCTTTTTGGAACGATACGAACTCCGCTTGGATGGATGACAGCTCCCGGGCCATTGCCGGGCCCCGTGGCCCCGCGATGGTTGTGATGGGCACAAACCCGTACGACGGGAAAGGTGGCAGGTGTGACGATGGACAAGACACATGGACAGATACATGGCATCAACGGACCCGTGGTCACGGTGCGTGGCACGCACCCGTTCCAGATGCTTGAAATGGTGCTGGTGGGCCATGCCCGGCTCATCGGAGAGGTGATTCGCGTGCTCGACACCGAAGCCATCGTGCAGGTGTACGAGAACACCACGGGGCTGCGCCCCGGGGAACCCGTGCTGTCCACCGGCCGGCCATTGACCATCCGGCTGGGCCCGGGCATTCTGGGCAATGTGTTCGACGGCATTCAGCGCCCGCTCGAGCGCATGTCCAGGGAGCAGGGCGCGTTCATCGCACGCGGCACCCGGGTGGAAAACCTCGACACCCAGCGTTTGTGGGAGGTCGATGTGCTGGTGCGTGCCGGCGAGACGGTCAAGCCGGGGGACGTGATTGCCACGGTGAAGGAGACCGACGCCGTGTTGCACCGGATCATGGTGCCACCGGGGGTGTCCGGTATCGTGCGCGACACCGCGGTCGATGGCAAATACCCCATCGACAAGACCATCGCGAGTGTTGTCTCCGGCAAGCAGACCCACAATCTCACCCTGGTGCAGGAATGGCCGGTGCGGCAGCCGCGCCCGTATGCCCGGCGAAAACCGCTGACAGAACCGCTGGTCACCGGCCAGCGGGTCATCGACACCCTGTTCCCCATCAGCAAGGGGGGCACCGCCGCCATTCCGGGCGGGTTCGGCACCGGCAAAACGCTGACCCAGCACCAGCTGGCCAAATGGTCCAACGCGGACATCATCGTCTACATTGGCTGCGGGGAGCGCGGCAACGAAATCACCGAAGTGCTCGAGGATTTCCCCAAGCTCATCGACCCGCGCAGCGGACAGGCCCTGATGAACCGCACGGTGCTCATCGCCAACACCTCCAACATGCTGGTGGCGGCCCGTGAAGCCTCCATCTACACCGGCATCACGCTGGCGGAATACTACCGCGACATGGGCTATGATGTGGCCATCATGGCGGATTCCACCTCGCGCTGGGCGGAGGCGCTGCGCGAGATATCCGGCCGTCTGGAGGAAATGCCGGCCGAGGAAGGCTTCCCGGCATACCTGCCGTCCAGGTTGTCCGAGTTCTATGAGCGCGGCGGCATGGTGGAAACGCTTGGCGGACGGCAGGGATCCGTATCCATCATCGGCGCGGTCTCCCCGCAAGGCGGCGATTTTTCGGAACCGGTGACCCAGAACACCAAGCGGTTCATCCGCTGTTTCTGGGCGTTGGACAAATCCCTGGCCTACACGCGCCATTATCCCGCCATCAACTGGAACACCAGCTACAGCGAGTACACGGCCGACCTGGAGGACTGGTACAAGCAGAACGCCGCGCCGGATTTTCTGGAGACCCGGGCGCGTCTGTCGCGCATTTTGCAGGAGGAGAACAAGCTGCTCGAGATCGTCAAGCTCATCGGCGCCGACATCCTGCCGGACGAGCAGAAGCTGACGCTCGAGGCGGCCAAGTGCATCCGCCAGGGGTTCCTGCAGCAGAACGCCTACCACCAGGACGACACCTATGTGCCCATCTGGAAGCAGTACCGCATGATGAAATCCCTGCTGGCCATGGTGGACGGCGCAACCCGGCTCATCGGGCTTGGGGTGCCGGTGTCCGTCATCCGAAAGTCCGGGGTCTTTGAGGACATCATCCGCATCAAGTACAACATCGGCAACGAGGACAAGGATGCATTTGCCGTGTTGGACGAGCGGATTGCCAACACACTCGCGGCCATCGGCACGGATTACGCGGGACGGGAAAGGAAGGGGCTGGCATGAGTCTGGAGTATTTGGGTCTCAAGGAGATTACCGGCCCGCTGATTGTGCTTGACGGGGTGGACGACGCGTCCTTCGAGGAGATGGTCACCATCTCCATCGGCCAGGAGAAGCGTCTGGGCCGCATCATCCAGATAGAGGGCAAGACCTGTGTGGTGCAGGTGTTCGAGGGCACGCGCGGCATCTCGCTGGAAAACACGCGCACCATGCTGCAGGGAAAGCCGCTGGAGCTGCCCATGTCCCGCGAGATGCTCGGCCGCGTGTTCGACGGGCTCGGCCGCCCCACCGACGGACTGGGTCCCATCCGGCCTGACAAATACCAGGACGTCAACGGCATGCCCATCAACCCGGTGGAGCGGGAGTACCCCAGAAACTACATCCAGACCGGCATTTCCTCCATCGATGGGCTCACGACCCTCATCCGCGGCCAGAAGCTGCCGGTGTTTTCCGGGTCGGGCCTGCCCCATGACAAGCTGGCGGTCCAGATTGTGAAGCAGGCCAAAATTTCCGGCGAGGGCGGCGAGAACTTTGCCGTGGTCTTTGCGGCCATGGGCGTGAAATACGATGTCGCGGAATACTTCCGGGCCAGCTTCCAGAAAAGCGGTGTGCTCGACCGGGTCACCATGTTCCTCAACCTCGCGAACGATCCGGTGGTGGAACGCATCGTCACACCCCGCTGTGCCCTGACGGCCGCGGAATATCTGGCGTTCGAGCACGGCATGCATGTGCTGGTCATCTTGACGGATATGACCGCCTATGCCGAGGCGCTGCGCGAAATCTCCTCCTCCAAGGGAGAAATTCCTTCCAGGAAGGGCTTCCCCGGCTATCTGTATTCTGATCTGGCCTCCATGTACGAGCGCGCCGGCATGATCCGAAACCGAAAGGGATCCATCACACAGATTCCCATCCTCACCATGCCCAACGACGACATCACGCACCCCATTCCGGATCTCACGGGGTACATCACCGAGGGGCAGATTGTGCTCGACCGCGCGCTGCACCAGAAGGGCATCTATCCGCCGGTCATTGTGCTGCCGTCCCTGTCGCGTCTGATGAAGGACGGCATCGGCGAGGGCTACACCCGCACGGATCATCCGCAGGTGGCCAACCAGCTGTTCTCCTCCTATGCCAAGGTGCAGGAGGTGCGCGCGCTGGCCTCGGTCATCGGGGAGGATGAGCTCTCGGAGATCGACAAACGCTACATGCAGTTCGGACGCGTGTTCGAGGCCAACTTCATCACCCAGGAATGGGATGAAAACCGATCCATGGAGGAAACCCTCGATTTGGGCTGGGAGCTGCTGGGGCTGTTGCCGCGCGGGGAGCTCGACCGCGTCACGCCGGAGACACTGGATCAGTATTACGACGAGGCGGATCCCGGTGAAGGCAGGTGGGCGGAATGGACATGACCCTGTTCCCCACCAAGGGGAATCTCATCGCTGCCAAGGGGACGCTCGCGCTTTCGCGCCAGGGCTACGATCTGCTCGACAAGAAGCGGAACATCCTGGTGCGGGAGATGATGATGCTGGTGGATCGGGCCAAGGCCATACAGGATGAAATCACCACGACGTTCTCCGAAGCGTATTTGGCGCTGCAGACCGCGAACATCACCATCGGCATCGCCGAGGTGGAGCGTCTTGGCTACGGGGTGCCCGTGGAGGAGGACGTGGTGATTCGGGATCACAGCATCATGGGGGTGGACATCCCCGTGGTGACCCTGGCGGAAACCCCGCTCGTGCCAACCTACTCTTTTGCCAGAACCAGCCTGGCGCTGGACATCGCGCGCGACCGGTTCGCCCGCGTGAAACGGCTCAGCTGTGAAATCGCGGAAATCGAGAACGCCATCTACCGGCTGGCGACCAACATCCGCCGCACCCAGAAGCGCGCCAACGCGCTGCGCAACATCATGATTCCCAAGTATGAGCAAATTACCACGGACATCGCGAACGCGCTGGAGGAAAAGGATCGGGAGGAATTCGCCCGGCTGAAGGTCATCAAGCGCACAAAAAAGACCTCGGCCTGAAAGCGGCCGAGGTCTGCAGAACAATCGGGAAATGCGTCTTGAACGGGGTGTTCCTTGTCGGGAAACCTCCTGCGCAATGGCGCGGCAAACGGTTTGCGGGCAAAGAAAAAGGAGAGCGGATGCTCTCCTTGTCCTTGTTACCAGCGGGAACCGCCACCGTAGTTGTTGGAATTGCGCTGGGCCTTGCGGGCTCTGCGGCATTCCGGGCAACGCTGGGGCTCGTTCTCGAAGCCCTTTTCCTTGTAGAAGTTCTGTTCGCCTTCGGTGAAGATGAACTCCGCTCCACAGTCCTTGCAGGTAAGTGTCTTGTCAGCCATTGTAATATACCTCCTCATTCAATATTTGGAATGAATCCTTTCTTGGCACAACGCTCCATTGAATCAGGAGGGGCTGTCAGAAAACGAATCAATCCATACCGTATATCACGGGCCGTTCCCACTATAACACGTCCGAAAAGCAACTGCAATAGGCTAACAATAATTCCTTTCAACATTTTTGTATCGGCAAATGGTTGCGCGGCGAAGCCTTGTGCCGACAGACCGTCGCTGTCCTCGGAAATCCGGGGTCTGGACACCCAATTCAGGCAGAAAAAAGCACCGGTCGCCGCGAGACGCACATCCTGTGCGCCGCGCGGCTCAATTTTGCATCCGGCAAAATTGCCCGGTGCTTTTTTGTTGCCTGAATTGCCAGACCCATGTTTCCTGCGGGATCGCTCCTACGTCTGTCGGCAAAGGCCTCCCCGCTATGTTGAATGTGTCGCCAATAAAGGTTAGAATGGACACACTTCGATGCGGGGAGGGACTGCCGCCGATGGTGTCATTGGCACTTCCGTCCATCTGGGAACAGCTTGTCACGGGAATGGATCGTGTTCAGGCGCCTGTCTGGCTGGGATGGGCGCTTTCGGGCGTTGTGTTGCTGTTTTCCGTTCTGTGGGCGCTGTTCGGCAAACGTGCGTTTTCGGTGCTGGCCATTGCCCAGGGGGCTTTTGTCGGCGGGGCGATGGGGTTTGCCGTCGGCCTGGTCATGGAGACGCTGCAGCATGTGGCGCGAACGGAGATGACCCGGTGGCAGTCCGTCTTCGGCCCGCTTCGCCTGTCCGCTTCCGGCATCATCGGGGCCGTGCTGGGCGCGGTGCTGCTGGCCTTTGCCGGCCGCGTGCTGGCAAGAATCGTTTTTTTCGTCGGGGGCGGCATGGTTGGCAGTGTGCTGTGCCTGCTTCTGGTTTGGGGCATCCGTGGAACAGCCGGGATACCTTGGCTCGTGGTCCTGTTGGTTTTTGTTCTGACGGGTGTTGCGGCGTTGCTGCTGTCCCTGCGGTTTCTGCCCGCTTTCACAGGTATCTGCGGAGGCCTTGGCGCGGCGATTTCGCTGGCGTGGCCCTTGTCCGGTCTCTTTGTGCATGTGGGGGGGCCATCCTGGCTGCCATTTCTGACGGCAGGGGGGTTGGGGGTGCTGCTGGGTATCGCCGGAACCGCCCTGCAACTGGACAGGGAAGCGGAACGACAAAACCTGAAAACATACAACTGATGGCAGAGAGCCCACAGGGGCATCTGCAAGGATTGCGGTTGCCGCGCGCGACCGCGGGGCAGGAGGTATCCCATGAACGAACAGATACAGGAAATGGCCATGCGAATCCGCTCCCTGCGGGAGGATCTCGGGGTTTCCCCGGCTGAAATGGCCGCGGTGCACGGATTGTCCGAGCAGGAGTACCTGCGGCAGGAATCCGGCGAACAAGACTTCTCATTCACGTTTCTGTACAACACGGCGGAAAGGCTTGGCGTGGACATGACCGATCTGCTGACCGGCGCGGGGCCCACGCTCAGCAGCTTCACGGTGGTCCGCCGGGGCGGCGGGCTGTCCATGGCCAGACGCAGCGGGTTCTCATACCGCAATCTGGCGCACCGGTTCCGCCACCGCACGGCGGAGCCTTTTGTGGTGGAGGCGCCTTACGATCCGGCCGCCCGGCACGCGCCCATTGCCCAGCGCGCGCACAGCGGGCAGGAATTCGACTATGTGCTTTCCGGAAAACTCCGGTTTGCCATCGGCACCCATGAAACGGTGCTTGAGGCGGGAGATTCGGTATATTATGCCGCCACGGAGCCACACGGCATGGTGGCGCTCGACGGCGCGTGCACCTTTTTGGCGGTTGTGATTCGCGACGCGGACGGGAGGATTGGCTGATGTCGGTACTGTATGAGGAATTTGTCAACGAGACGCGCAATGCCGCGGGTGAAATCACAGCGGTCACCTACAACTGCCCACCGCATTTCAATTTCGCCTATGACGTGGTGGACCGGCTGGGACGCGAGCAACCGCAAAAACGCGCGCTGCTGTGGACGGATCCCGACGGTTCGGTCATGGACGTGTCCTTCCGGGAGGTCAGCCGGCAGAGCGATCGCGCGGCCGCGATGTTCCTGGCCCACGGCATCGGCAAGGGCGACCATGTGATGCTGATTCTCAAGCGCCATCTGGAATTCTGGTACTGTTTCATGGGGCTGCACAAAATCGGTGCCATCGGCGTGCCGGCCACCAATCAGCTGATGCCCAAGGATATCGCCTATCGATGCAATGCGGCGGACGTTCAGGCCATTGTCTGCACCGCACAGGGACGCATCGCCGAGCTGGTGGAGCAGACCCTGCCCGAGTGCCCCACGGTGCGCACCCGTTTTCTGGCCAAGGGACAGCGGGAGGGCTGGCTGAGCCTTGACGCGGAGATGGTGGGCGCGCCGGCCTTTGAGGCCCCCGCCCCCGATGCGCGTCCCGGCGGCGCGGATCGGCTGTTCATGTACTTCTCCTCCGGCACCACCGGCATGCCCAAGATGGTCTCCCACAACCACTGGTACCCGCTGGCGCATATTCCCACCGCGGTCTACTGGCACAACATCCATCCGGATGATCTGCATTTCACCATCTCCGAAACCGGCTGGGCCAAATCGATGTGGGGAAAGCTCTATGGTCAGTGGCTGGCCGAGGGTGCCGTTTTCGTCTACGATTTTGACAAGTTTCAGGCGGAGGACATGTTGGGGAAAATCCAGCAGTTCAAGATCACCACGTTCTGCGCGCCGCCCACCATCTACCGGTTCCTCGTCCGGGAAGATCTGTCGCGCTTCGATCTGTCCTCGCTGCGCCATGTCACCACGGCCGGCGAGGCGCTGAACTCGGAGGTCTACAACCGCTTCCTGTCCGCGACCGGGCTGAAGCTGCGCGAGGGCTTCGGTCAAACCGAATGCACCCTGCTTGCCGCCACCTGTCACTGGACCGAACCCAAACCGGGCTCCATGGGCAAGCCGTCCCCCGCCTATCGCCTCGCGGTGGTGGATGAGAACGGGAACCCGGTGGAAACCGGGCAGGTGGGGGAGATTGTGGTGGAAACCTCACCGGAACCCCCCGTCGGCCTCATGATCGGCTACCACAACGATCCGGAAATGACCGCCGCCGCCTGGCACGACGGTCTGTATCACACGGGCGACACCGCCTATCTGGATGAGGATGGGTTCCTGTGGTATGTGGGCCGCACGGACGACATCATCAAGTCCTCCGGCTACCGCATCGGCCCCTTTGAGGTGGAAAGCGTCATCATGGAACATCCAGCGGTGGTGGAGTGCGCGGTCACCGGTGCGCCGGATCCGGTCCGGGGCACGGTGGTCAAGGCCACGCTGGTGCTCGGCAAGGGATATGAGCCGTCAGAGGCGCTGGCGACGGAGATTCAGGAATATGTGAAGTCGCATACCGCCCCCTACAAATACCCACGGATTGTGGAATTTGTGCCGGAGCTCCCGAAAACCATCAGCGGAAAAATCCGGCGGACGGAGATTCGGGCGAAGGATCAGCAACCGGATGCAGACGTGAAAGGAACATCATGACATACAGCCCCTTTTTCCATGTCCGTTGTCTTCTCGAGGAGATTTCCCCCCCGATTTGGCGCAGCCTGCGGGTGCCGCAATGGCTGACGTTTGGCCAGTTCGAACGGCTCATCCGGGCCGCCTTCGGATGGTCGGCAGACCCGGTGCCCGCCGGCCGGTTCGAGGTGGGCGGCAAAACACTGGCGGCAGAGGCCGGGAATCCGGACGGGCATGTGGATGGCTGGCGCCTGCTCGACTGGTTTGTGCCGGGCCTGCGGTTTATCCTGACCACGGGCAGCGGCTGGCAGATCGCGGTGCAGGTCGTGGGGCTTGCGCCGGATGAACCGGACAACATGACGGTTCCACGCTGCCTGGCCGGGGAGCGCGCCGCGCCGCCGGAAGAGATGGCGGGACCCGCCGGGTATCAGCGGATGCTCAAGCACCCCAAGCAGCGGGGGTTGTGGAATCCGGAGCGGTTCGATCTGGAGGCCGTCAACCGGGCGCTCCTGGACGCGGCCAGGCCGCTTGTGCCGCTGCGGACCCCGCAACGGGAGGCGGTGGTGCCGGTATCGCCGGACAGCCCGGGCTTTTTTCTCAAGGAGAACGACGTGCAGTTCGATCTGCACGCCTATTATCTGGAGCTTGAAACCGCCTATTGGCAGGAAAAGAGTCCCGAAACGCTCCGGGAAGCGCTTGCCGGCCTGGAACGGGAGGATATGCTGGGACTGTGCATGGTCTACGGGCTGGCGGCGGACATGACGTTTCGCCGCACCCAGGCGGAGCGGCTGTTGCGGGAACAGCTGCCCGAAGCGATCCGGCTGCAGGTTCCCTTTTTGGACGACCGGCAATACGGCCTGCTGCGGCAGGTGGTGACCTCTCCCGAGGGGCGTATCCAGTTTGCCCGCGCGGACATGCTGTTTTCCCCGTACGAGTTGTACTATTTCCGGGATCGCCTGCTGTTGTTTCCCAGACTGATCGATGGCGAGGCCTGGCTGTACATGCTGCCGGAAATCCGTGAGGCCCTGCGTCTGGATCCCATGCAGAGCCTGTCACGCACGCAGCTGCAAAACGCCAACCGGCGGAAGATTCTCTGCGGCATGTTCCAGTATTACGGCATCATGACCATGGCCTCCCTGCAGGAGGTGTTGTCCGAGCTGCTTGGGGAAACGGTGGATCAGGACACCCTGGTGGTGGATGTGCAGGAATTGCAGGACTTTTATGACGCGGTGTCCATCGGCGACATGCTGGTGATGCACACCGCGCTCGATCCGGACGCGGCTGCGGCACTGTGGGCCGAGCAGATGCGCTATGCGGGACTTCCCCATCGCAAGTGCTCGCTTGAAACCTTCGACATGGCCGGTGAGTGGATGTTCGTGGAGGCCACCCAGGAGGCGGAGGTGCTCATTTCCTTCCTGGAAAGCCGGTACGGGCTCAACACCGGGGCAGCCGAGGGCATTGCCTGGGAGCTGATGCACCGCTTCCGCTGGGGAGAACCCCTCAAAAACGCGCTGGACATGGCAGCGACGGCCCTGCGTCATCCCGATGTGGCTGCGGAACAGCGGTTTGCCGAGCTGGTGGCCCAGGTCTGGGTGCACGCGCCGGCCTGGCGCTACAAGGGCTGGACGCCCGCCCAGGTCAGGGAAATCACCCTGACGGAGGGGGAGGCGTGGCCCGGCATGGAATCCGCCGACTATGCCCTCGCCATGAAACTGATTGCGGACGCGGCGTCCACAACCGGATCGAAGCGGGAGGGCACGGACGGTGTCAGGGAACCGGAGGATCCGGCAAAACGCAAGCCGGCGGCGCACAAGCGCGCGGGCCGGGTGCTGCACTTCCCCGGAGGCCCACAGACATGAAAAAACAGGAGGCACCGATGTGGGCGCCTCCTGTTTTTATTTCAGCCGGCTTGCGTGCCGCCCCCGCCTGCCGCGGCCGAGATGGCCCGTGCCGCATGCACACCGGAGGCTGCGGCCTGGGACAGGCCCCGGGTGATGCCGGCGCCGTCCCCGATGGCGTACATGCCGGGCAGTTCCGTTTCGAAGCTGGAGGTGAGCTTGAGCCGCGAACTGTAGAATTTCACCTCCACCCCGTACAGCAGGGTGTCGTGGTTGGCGGTGCCGGGCGCGATCTTGTCGAGCGCGTTGATCATCTCGATGATGTTGTCGAGATGGCGCTTGGTGAGCACCAGGCTCAGATCTCCCGGGGTGGCCTTCATGGTCGGCACGGTGAAGCTTTGGGACAGCCGGTGCTCATTGGTGCGGCGCCCCTTGAGCAGGTCCCCGAACCGCTGCACGATGACACCGCCACCGAGCATGTTCGACAGGGACGCGATGCGCTTGCCGTATTGGTACGGTTCGTTGAAGGGCTTGGTGAAGCGGTTGGAGACCAGCAGCGCGAAATTCGTGTTCTCGCTCGCGAGCGCCGGATCCGAGTAGCTGTGCCCGTTGACGGTGATGATGCCGTCGACGTTCTCGCTGACCACATGCCCGTTCGGGTTCATGCAGAAGGTGCGGATGAGGTCGCCGTACTGCTTGGTGCGATAGAGGAACTTGGATTCGTACACGATGTCCGTGATGTGTTCAAAGATGCGCGCGGGCAGCTCCACCCGGACGCCGATGTCCACCTGGTTGTTGATGAGATCGAGTCCCAGGCTGCGGCACTGGGTGGAGAACCATTCCGCGCCGGAGCGGCCGGGGGCCACGATGAGCCAGCGGCAGTCGATGACCTCGCCCGATCCCGTGGTGAGCCGGTAGCCTTCTTTCAGCGGTTCCAGGGAGGTGACGGGCATGTTGCAGACCAGCTCCACCTTCTGCAGCAGATCGTCGTACATGCGGGACAGGATTTCCCGGTTGTTCTCGGTGCCCAGGTGCTTCACCGAGGCTTCGAGCAGGTGCAGATCATGGGACAGGGCCTGGCGGGACAGGGTGCGCGCTTCCGGGGAGTCTGTGGTGAAGCGCTTGGTGGTGGCCCCGAACTGCACGTTGATGCTGTCGACATATTCGATGAGATCCATGATGGCGCGCGGCTCGAGGTAGTCGCTGAGCCAGCCGCCGAATTTGGTGGTGAAATTGTATTTTCCGTCGGAAAATGCGCCGGCGCCGCCGAATCCGTTCATGATGTCGCAGGAGGGACAGCTGATGCAGGCCGGCACCTTGCCGGTGACGATGGGGCAGGTGCGGCGGCGGATGTCGTGCCCCTGCTCGAGCAGCAGGATGTCCATGTCCGGCTGAAGCCGGCGCAGTTCGTAGCCGGCGAAGATGCCGGCGGTGCCGCAGCCGATGACCACCGTGTCATATTGTTTCTTCTTCATGGGAATGCCTCATTTCCAGTCCGCCCGGAGTTCGGGAAGTCCATGTGCCTGTGTGGACAAAACGGTATGATCATACCACAGAAGCATCCGGATTGAAACAAGAACGCCTGTTCTTGTTTTTGTCCCCCACGCGTGGCGGGAGCCCATGCGCTATGGTAAAATGATCTGGTCACAGATTCGCGGGCGGCGGCATGCTTCTTGGTGCCATGCCGGCCCGTTCCTGGAGGTAACAGACCCTGATGATCAATCTTGATACACTCAATCCCGAACAACAGGCCGCCGTGCTGCACACGGAAGGACCGCTGCTGGTGCTTGCCGGCGCCGGTTCGGGCAAGACACGGGTGCTGACCCACCGCATCGCCCATCTGGTCGAGGACCTTGGGGTCAGACCCTGGCAAATCCTGTCCATCACCTTCACCAACAAGGCCGCGCGCGAGATGAAGGAACGGCTCGAAACGCTCATCGGTCCCGCCGCGCTCGATCTGTGGGTGGGAACCTTCCATGCCATTTGCGTCCGCATCCTGCGCCGTGACATTGAACGGCTGGGGTACGATCGCAGCTTTGTCATTTACGATACGGACGATCAGGCCTCCGTCATCAAGTCCTGCATCGAAACGCTTGGCATCAACGACAAGCAGTTTCCGCCCAAAACCATCCTGGGAGAGATATCCCGCGCCAAGGACGAGATGGTCACGCCGGAACAGTACAAGAAGATGTACGCCAACGATTTCCGCATGGGCAGAATCGCGGATGCCTACGCGCTCTATCAGAAAAAGCTCAAGGCCAGCAATGCCGTGGATTTTGATGACATCATCCTGCTGGCCATCCGCCTGCTCAACGAGCACCCGGAGGTGCTGGCCCACTATCAGGACAAATTCCGCTATGTGCTCGTCGACGAGTACCAGGATACCAACACCGCCCAGTACATGCTCGTCAGCCTGTTTGCGAACCGATCCCGCAACCTGTGCGTGGTCGGGGACGACGACCAGATGATTTACGGCTGGCGCGGCGCCAACCTGCGGAACATTCTGGATTTTGAGCAGGAATTCCCGGGTTGCCGCACCATCAAGCTCGAACAGAATTACCGTTCCACCAAAACCATTCTGGAGGCGGCCAACCAGGTCATCCACAACAACCGCGGCAGAAAGAGCAAGAAGCTGTGGACCGACAACGCCGACGGCGCCCCCATCCACCGCATCGAGGCGGGCACCGAGCACGAGGAGGCCTATTTCGTGGCGGACTGCATCCGCGCGCAACGGCAGCTGGGACGCCGGTACGGGGACATGGCCGTGCTGTACCGGCTCAATGCCCAGTCCCGCGTGTTCGAGGACATCCTTGTCAAGCAGGGCATCCCGTATCAAATCGTGGGCGGCACCCGCTATTTCGACCGCAAGGAAATCAAGGATGTCATCGCCTGGCTGCGCATGCTGCAAAATCCCTCCGACGAGGTGTCCCTGCTCCGCGCGGTCGGGGTTCCCCGCCGGGGTATCGGGAAAACCACGCTCGACCGGGTTTCCCAGCTGGCGGCGCTGCACGGCATCCCCATGTTTGATGTGATGGCGGGTGTGCACGCGTATCCGGAGCTGGGGCGCGCCGCACAGAACCTGCTGGTGTTTGTGCGGTTTGTCCGCGAGATGCAGCAGCTGTTCCAGACCGCCGATCTGGTCACGGCCGTGGAGACCCTGATCGAGAAAAGCGGCATCGTCAAGGAATTGCAAGGCGAGAATTCCGAGCAGGCGCTGGTCCGGATCGAAAACATCCGGGAGTTTGTGTCCGTGGCGCGCGAGTTTGTCGACACCACGGAGGAGGAGCCCACTCTGGTCAATTTTCTGGCCCAAATTGCGCTGGTTGCGGATGTCGACAGCATGGCGGGAGACGCCGCCGACCAGGTGGTGCTCATGACCATTCACAGCGCGAAGGGGCTCGAGTTTCCCGTGGTCTTCCTGGCCGGGCTTGAAGAGGGGGTGTTCCCCAGCTACCGGTCCATGACCGAGGGGGAGGACAAGCTCGAGGAGGAACGCCGTCTGGCGTATGTGGGCATCACCCGCGCGCGGGAGAGCCTGTATTTGTCGAACGCGCGCTCCCGCATGTTGTTCGGCAACACGCAGTACAACCGTCCGTCCCGGTTCCTGGAGGAAATCGCGACGGAGTTGTGCGACGGGCAGACCGGACGCGCGCAGGCTGGTGGCGGGTACTCCGGCGCGCAAGCCGCCGCATCGACCGGTGTCACCGGTGCCCGGGCCGCGGCGATGGGGGTCGTCGGGGTGGCTGCAGGGTCGGGCACCGCGTCTGCGGGCGCCGGCGGCAAGGGCCAGTTTTCGTCTGCGACCGATTTGTCCGATCTCAAGGCGAGGATTCGTCAGTTCACCGGACCCAGCAGCGGCGCGGAAACACCGGTTGCGGTGGGCGATCGCGTGCTGCACAAGAAATTCGGCGAAGGCGTGGTGCGCCGGCGCACACAGGACAAGGACGACTACAGTCTGGACATCCTGTTTGACGGTGTGGGCATGAAACGGTTGATGGAGAGTTTCGCCAAACTGAAAAAATTGTGAATCTTTTTGCCCGGTGGAGGCGTATGATGGAACATGCGGTGATATTCGACAATGACGGCGGGCTCATTGACAGCGAGCCGATGCACCTGGAGGCGGATTTGCGGACACTGGCGTCATACGGCGTGCAGTGGGAGCCGAGCCAACTGTACCGGTTCATCGGGGTCAAGGATGTGGACATGTGGCGTATCCTGCGCGAGGAGCTTGCACTCCCGGAGACGGCGGAAACGCTGCTGGCGCGGAAAAACAAGTACCACGACAGCATTTTCACGCCCGAACGCATCCGCCCCATCGCCGGCATTCCCGAGCTGTTCCGCGCCTTGCGCGCCGGCGGCTGGAAAATCGCGGTGGCCAGCTCCTCCCTTGAATCGCTCATCGGCCCCTGGCTGGAGTGGATGGGCCTGCGGCATCAGCTCGATGCCCTGGTGACAGGAGCGGATGTCGTCAACAGCAAGCCGCATCCGGAACCCTACCTGCTGGCGGCGTCCCGTCTGGGGCTGGCGCCGGCCCAATGTGTTGCGGTGGAGGATTCACCGCATGGCATCGCCTCGGCGAAGGCGGCCGGGTGCCGCTGCATCGGGTTCCGGAACCGGAGCGGTCCGCCGCAGGATGTCTCCGGCGCCGATGTGGTGGTGGAGGATATCCGCGACATCCTGCGGCTGGGGCTGCTTGAGGGCCTTGGTGGCGGAGATGGGAAATGACACGGATGCGGGCGGAAGCCGCCCCTTGATGAAGGAGGAGACAACATGACCGATGAAGGTGGAACGCCCAATCGCCCCCAGTCGGGGCCAGGCACCCCCGCGCCCGCCAATGCCCCTGCGGATCGGCCGGCGCCCACACCCTACAGCAGGGAAGGGTTTTCCGATCTGAACCGGTTGCTCGACCAGATGGACGGCCTGCTGTCCGGACGGGGATTGGCTGGCGGCACGCCACGGCGCTCGCTGTCCGAAGTCTACCAGGATGTGTTCGGCGGCCCGCCCTCCCAGGATCTGGGCCCCCTGTCGCCGCCGCGCTCCCCGTCCGCGGGGCCTGCCGGCGGCATGCCGCACGCGCCCGGTGCCGGAGAGAACGTGGCGTACGATTCCGGTCAGGAACCGCCGCCGATGCATGAGCTGGAGGAGGCGCCGCGCAAGTCGCTTGAGGAGCTCATGGCGGAGCTCAACGCGCTGGTGGGCCTTGAAAAGGTCAAGAACGACGTCAAGTCGCTGACCAACATGGTCCGTGTGATGCGCATGCGCAAGGAGCGCGGATTGCCGGAAGTGGACATGAGCCTGCATCTGGTGTTCACGGGCAATCCCGGAACGGGCAAAACCACTGTGGCACGCCTGCTGGCGGGCATCTACCGGGAAATCGGCGTGCTCGAGAAGGGCCATTTGGTCGAGACCGATCGCTCCGGTCTGGTCGCGAAGTATGTGGGGCAGACCGCGCCGCTGGTCATGGACGTGGTGAACCGCGCGCTGGGCGGCGTGCTGTTCATCGACGAGGCGTACGCGCTGGTTTCCAGGCGCGGGGAGAACGACTTCGGATTCGAGGCCGTGGACACGCTTCTCAAGGCGATGGAAGACCACCGCGACGAGCTGATTGTGATTGTGGCCGGGTATCCGGACAAAATGGAGGAGTTCCTGGAATCGAATCCCGGTCTTGTCTCCCGATTCAACAAGTTCATCTTTTTCGACGATTACGAGCCCGAGGAACTGTCCCTCATCATGGAACGCATGGGCGATCGCAACGGGTATCTGCTCGATGAGGCGGCAAAAGAGAAGATTCGCGAGGTCATCAACACCCTCTACGAGAATCGGACGGACAATTTTGCCAATGCCCGCACGGTCCGCAATTTCTTCGAGAAGATGCTGACGGTGCACGCCAACCGCATGGCAGAGATCCCCGACCCCACGGACGCGCAGCTTTGCACCCTGATTGGGCTGGATGCCGACGGCGTGGACCTGACGGAAATGATGCGATGAGCCGCACGGCACAACGCGCGGATGCGCGGCACAACGCGCAAATGCGCGGCACAACGCGCAAATGCGCGGGCGCGTGCGCACCGGCAGGGTCCGGGAGGAAGCCGCGCGGATCTGTACGCACCGGGACGAATGGATGACTTATGAACCGTGAATCCAGTCACCATGCCATGGACAGAGAAATCTCCTGCCCCGATGGACCGCCGCTGGTGGTCCATCGGGTTGTTCGTTCGCGCCGCCGAACGGTCTCCCTCGTGGTGAACGAAGAGGCGGCGCTGATTGTCCGCGCGCCGCTGCACATGCCCGACAGGGACATTGCGTCGGTGGTGCGCGAAAAAAGCGCCTGGATCCACAAACACCAGGCACGCATGCGGGAGCGGCTCACACAGCGGCCGCAACGCCTGTATGAGGAGGGCGAGGGCTTCCTGTGGCTTGGCCGGACCTTGCGCCTCACGCCCCTTGCGGAGGCAAGGCGTGTGGTCCGCGAGGACGGGCTGTTGATGGTGCCGCTTTCCGGAGCCGTTGAGCGGCAGCGGCTGGTCGACCATTGGTACAGGCAGGAGGCGCGCCGCATCCTCACCGAACGGGTTCGGCTGTGGGCGGCGTTGATGGGCCTGACGGTGGATCGGGTGACCATCACCGCGGCCATGAAGCGATGGGGCTCCTGCAGCGGACGGGCCAACCTGAATTTTGCCGCCCGGCTCATCATGGCGCCCCTCGAGGTGGTGGATTATGTGGTGGTTCACGAGCTGGCCCATATCCCGCACAAGCACCATGGCCCGGCATTCTGGGCACTGGTGGACGAACAGATGCCCGACTATGCCCTGCATCGCAGATGGCTTGCGGAACACGCGCACGGCATGGTGATTTGAAACGGAGGCGGCACATCCATGAAATGGGTCCATCAGCTGGACAATTTCAGACGGGAACGGCAGGCGGCGCGCGCGGCGCGGTTCCGTTTTCTTCGCGGGTTCGAGGAAATCCGCGGGGACGGATTCCGCCTGGTGCTTGAGGAGAAGCTGCCCGAAGATCTGGTCCATGGCTGGGTGCCATCGTACCGGTTCACCATGCGGCCGCTTCATGGCCGGGCCGAGCTGGGAACCATCGACATTCGGATTGGCGACAACGAGAACATCTATTACGCGGGGCACATCGGGTACCGGGTGCATCCCCCCTACCGGGGCCACCACATGGCCGAAAAAGCCTGCCGTCTCATTGTGCGCATTGCCAGGGCGCATGGCATGAACCAGGTGGTCATCACCTGCAATCCGGACAACCTGCCGTCCCGGCGGACCATTGAACGGCTGGGGGCACGGTTGGAAAGCATTGTGGACATTCCACCGGACAACGAGCTGTACCTGTACGGGGACAGGCAGAAGTGCCGGTTCATCTGGGATGTGCCGGCAACGGATGTGTCGGCAACGGATGTGTCGGGAACAGATGTGTCGGCAACAGATGTGACCGGCGACGGGCAGTAATCGCCGGCGCTCAAAGATCCGGAGATAGCAGCAGATCCGGCAGGGCGGCAATGTCGCCCGCGCCCATGACCAGCAACACATCCTCCGGGGCTGCCTGCTGGCGCGCCAGCTGTGCCGCCGCCGCGAAGCTGTCGGCATACGTGGCGTTTCCGCCCCTTTCCCTGATGGCCTGTACCAAATCCCGCGCGTGCACCTGCCCCAAATCCGGCTCGCGCGCGGCATAGATGTCAACCACGACACACAGGTCCGACCGGATCAGCGCCGCTGCAAAATCCTTGAGCAGTTCCCGGGTCCGGGTGTAGGTGTGCGGCTGGAAGACACACAGGATGCGACCGCCTGTCATCTGGCGCGCGGTGGCCAGGGTTGCCCGGATTTCCGAGGGGTGATGGGCGTAGTCGTCGTACAGGCGCGCGCCGTTCACCAGTCCGCGGAACTCGAAGCGGCGTCCGGTGCCGGTGAAGGCGGACAGGCCGTTGGCGATGACTTGGGGCGGAATGCCCGCCCGGTGGGTCAGGGCGAAGCAGCCGAGCGCGTTCTGTACATTGTGCGCACCGGGGACATTGAGCCGGACAGTTGCCACGCGGACCTTGTCCACATGAACATCAAAGACGGGCAGTCCGTTTTCCGTCCGGACATGCCGCGCCTCATACAGGGCTTGCGGTGCGGAAGTCGTCGGGTTTTTTGATGCCGGTGCTGCCGGGATGTCCGCACCGGACGTGCCGTCCATGGCGGCTGCCGTTCCGATGGCTGAGGACTCCGGTGGTGTTTCCGTTGGGGCGCCCGTGGCGGATTCCAGGACCCGGTACCCGCACCAGGGACGCTTCAGGCGGTTCGCCAGTGCCAGACAGCCGGCGTCATCCAGATTCAGCATCAGCGTGCCGTTGTCCGCGATGTTTTCTGTGAACCGGGCGAAGGAAGCCAGCACATCGTCCAGATCCTTGAAGAAATCCAGATGGTCGGCCTCAATGTTCAGGATCAGGGCATGTGTGGGGTGGAAGCTGTGATAGCTGTTCTTGTACTCGCAGGCCTCCATGAGAAACCAGCCGTTGGATCCGCTGCGGGTGTTGCCGCCGATGGCCGGCAGCATGCCGCCGATTTGGATGGTGGGATCGGTGTCGGCGGCCAGCAGCACACAAGCGGTCATCCCTGTGCTGGTGGTCTTGCCGTGGGTGCCGGAGATGGCAAGCGTCCGCCGGTATCCCCTGGCCAGCAGGCCCAGGAACTGGCCGCGATCCATGATCGTCATGCCCTGTGCGCGTGCCGCCAGCAGCTCCGGATTGTCGTCGGAGATGGCGGCGGTGTGGACAACCACTGTCTGGCCGCCCACAAGATCCGGGTTGTGGGGCACGCCGATGCGTGCCCCTCGCGCACGCAACGCGTGGATGACGGGGCTGTCCACCCTGTCGGATCCGGTGACCGGAATGCCCTGGTCTAGCAGGATGCGGGCCAATCCGCTCATGCTGATGCCGCCAATGCCGATGAAGTGGACGGGTCCGTGACCAATGGCTTGTGCCAGTTCCGGTATCATGCGCCTGTACTCCTGTTCCGGCACCGTTTCCCAATGCCTTTTCCATTATACAACGTGGCGCAAGACCCCCGCGCGGTGGCACCGAGATGGAGGTAAGAAGCGCTGTGATGCCTGTGAAGCCGCGTGTTCCGGGATCCGGACGCGGCTGGGAATTGATGGGCAGGCTGCGGCTTTCGTCGTTCCAGAAGGAAATGGCATTGGAAGAAACGATGAAAATAGATGGATGAATGGTTGCCATTTGGTCAAATTGCTATATAATGACTTTATGGTCACTGCCCGACCCGGTCATGCCGGAGCATCATAGGCAACAGCCGGAACAACAAAGCGCACGGAGGATATGTCGACATGGAAATTACGGACATCAGGATTCGGAAAGTCGAAGCGGAAGGCAAAATGAAGGCGGTGGTTTCGGTCACGTTCGACAACGAGTTTGTCGTTCACGACATCAAAATCATCGAGAGCCAGGGCGGCCTGTTCATCGCCATGCCCAGCCGCAAGACCCCCACAGGCGAGTTCCGTGACATTGCGCATCCCATCAACGCGGATTCGCGCAACAAGGTCCAATCCGCCATTCTGGAAAAGTACCAGACCATGCTGGTGGAGGAAGAAGCCCTGACCGCTGGAACCGAGGCCTGATCCGGAACGGACGCGGCGAAAACTGGAAAGAGGGACGCGTCGGTGAGATCACGAAAAAGAGGGAACCCCATGGCGGGTTCCTTTTTTCGTCCGGCCGCGGCATGCGCCCGGGCTTGCCAACCCCGTGTCAAATATGGGAAAATGTCCATGTGTTGAAGGAAACAAACCCGCCTGTTCCGCGCACGCAGGATCAGCGCGGGTTGTCGTCATGGAATCAGAACAGCCGCATGGACCGGACATTCAGGGAGGAACACCACATGGAAGGACTGACAACCATCATACTGGCTGCGGGCGCCGGCACGCGCATGAAATCGGACAAGGCGAAATGCGCGCACGAGGTGGCCGGCCTCCCCATGCTCGGCTGGGTGATGCGGGCCGCGCGGGATGCGGGCGCCACGGAGAACATCGTGGTCGTGGGGCATCATGCCGGGGAGATTGAGGCGCTTGTGCCGGAAGGCACCCGGTGTGTGCTGCAGGCGGAGCGCCTGGGGACGGGGCATGCAGTGCAATGTGCGGCCGAAGCGCTTTCCGGTGCCCATGGCACCATTCTGGTCCTGTGCGGGGACACGCCATTGCTGCGGGGGCAGACCCTCGCCCGGGCCTGTGAGGCACATCGGGAGACGGGCCACGCGGCAACCGTGCTGACCGGCATCTTGGAGAACCCCAAAGGCTATGGGCGCATCCTGCGCGAGGCGGACGGCCAGGTCGCCGGCATTGTGGAGCAGGCGGATGCCACGGAACAGCAGCAGGCCATCCGGGAGATCAACACGGGGGTGTATCTGTTCGATGCCGCCGCTCTGCTGGCCGCGCTGCCAAACCTGAAAAACAACAACCGGCAGGGGGAATACTACCTGACCGATGTGCTCGGCATCCTGCGCGAAGCAGGCCTGTCGGTGGGAGCACACGTCGTCCCGGACGCCGAGGAGACCTTCGGTGTGAACGACCGGGTTCAGTTGGCCCAGGCGGAAGCCGTTCTGCTGGGGCGCATCCGGAATGCCCACATGCAGGCCGGCACGACCTTCCGGCTGCCGGAAACCTCCTGGGTCGGCGCGGACGTCCGGATTGGCGAGGATACCCTGATTCTGCCCGGATGCATCCTGGAGGGAAAGACCGAAATCGGCGCCGGCTGTGTCATCGGGCCGAACACGCGCATGGTGGACGCCCGCATTGGGGCGGGGGTGGAGGTGGCCCAGTCGGTGGTCCTGTCCTCTTCCGTCGGCAGCGGTACCAAGGTGGGGCCGTTCGCGTACCTGCGGCCCGGCAGCCAGGTGGGCCGGCATGTCAAAATCGGGGACTTTGTGGAGATCAAGAAATCCGTCATCGGCGACAACACCAAAATTTCGCACCTCACCTATGTGGGGGATGCCGAAGTGGGCGAGCGCGTCAATCTTGGCTGCGGCGTGGTGGTGGTCAATTATGACGGCCGCGTGAAAAACCGCACGATCATCGGGGACGACAGCTTTGTGGGGTGCAACGTCAACCTCATTTCGCCGGTGGAGGTCCACGATCATGCCTATGTCGCGGCCGGTTCCACCATCACCAGCGAGGTGCCGTCCTATGCGCTGGGCATTGCCCGCGCGCGGCAGACGGTCAAGGAGGAATGGGTCAGGAAGAAGGGGCTGGACAAGCCGAAGGAGACCTGACCGGGGCTGTCCGAACCGGGGTGCCGGCTCGGGACCCCCGAATCCGGTCCGCCCAACCGGCGGAGCCGCCATCCGGCGCGGGAGGCGCGTGTTTCATGAATTTGCATGGCAAGGACATCAAAATTTTCGCGGGCAGCTCCAATCGGCCACTGGCCGAGGAGATCGCAGCGAAAATCGGGTTGCCGCTGGGGGCCGCGGTCGTCGGGAAATTCAGCGACGGCGAGACGGCCATCACCATCAACGAGGTGGTGCGCGGATCGGACGTCTTCATCATCCAATCCACCTGTACCCCCGTCAACGACAACCTCATCGAGCTGCTGCTGCTCATCGACGCCTGCCGTCGCGCCTCGGCGGGCCGTATCACCGCGGTCATGCCGTATTTCGGATACGCCCGGCAGGACCGGAAGGCGCGCTCGCGCGATCCCATTTCGGCCAAGCTCGTGGCCAACCTCATCACGGTGGCCGGCGCCGATCGGGTGCTCACCATGGATTTGCACGCGCCACAGCTTCAGGGGTTCTTTGACATTCCGGTGGACCATTTGCTGGGGCAGCCCATTCTGGCCCAATACTTCAAGGAGCGGTTCGCGGACCAGATGGACGATGTCGTGGTGGTTTCCCCGGATGTCGGCAGCGTGGGACGCAGCCGGAAAATTGCGGAGAAGCTGGACGTGCCGTTGGCCATCATCGACAAGCGCCGCCCCAAGGCCAATGTCAGCGAAATCATGAACATCATCGGAGATGTGCGCGGCAAGCGGGTGGTGCTGGTGGACGACCTCATCGATACCGGCGGCACCATTGTCAATGCCGCCAACGCGCTCGCGGAAATCGGGGCCGTGGAGGTGTTTGCCTGTTGCACCCACGCCGTCCTGTCCGGACCCGCGCTCGAGCGCATCCGCCATTCCGCCATCCGCGAGCTGGTGACGCTCAACACCATCACGCTGCCGCCGGAGAAGCGCATTCCGCAAATCCGGGTGCTGTCCGTGGGAGACGTGATGGCCGACGCCATCGAGCGTATTTTCGGAGACCTGTCCATTTCCACCCTGTTCACCCAGCTGTGACACACCACAGACAAGACCCCACAAGGAGAACCTATGATGCTCGTGGCCGGCCTGGGCAACCCAGGCGCCCAATACGCGAACACCCGCCACAATGTTGGCTTTGACACCATCGATTATCTGGCCGCCTCCTACCGCATCCCCCTCAACCGCGTCCGGCACAAGGCCCTGACCGGAGAGGGCATCATCCAGGGCAGGAAGGTGATGCTCATCAAGCCCCAGACCTTCATGAACCTGTCCGGGGAGGCCATTTCCGAGCTTGTCCGCTTCTACAAGGTGCCCCATGCGGATCTGATTGTCATTTACGACGACATCGATCTGGCGGTCGGCCGGGTCCGCGTCCGCCCCGGCGGCAGTGCGGGCACGCACAACGGCATGCGTTCCATCGTGGAACGGCTCGGCACCACCGCGTTTCCCCGTGTGCGCATCGGCGTGGGCAAGCCGCCGCCGGGTTGGAAGCTGGCGGATTTTGTGCTGTCCCGGTTTTCCGGGGAGGAACGCCCCCTCGTGAATGAAGCGGTGGAACGCGCGGCGGACGCGGTGCCCGCCATTTTGCTGGCTGGCGCGGAAGCGACCATGAGCCGGTACAACGGCTGAAGACTGAAGGAGTTTGTATGGGCTTGTCCACGGAACTGCTGCGCGGATACGGGAAACTGCGGGAACTGCTCTCGCTGGCGAAACAGGGAGAGGATCCGGTGGTTTCCGGACTCTCCGACACACAGCTGCGGCATGTCTGCCACGCGCTGCTCCACGAATCCGGGAAAAAGGGCGTGTACATCGCGTGGAACGAGATGCAGGCCCGCAAGGCGCTCGAGGATTTCCAGCATTTCATGCCCGAGGGCGTTGCCTATCTGCCCAACCGCGAGGTGATGCTCTACGACGTGTCCGCCCGCAGCTTTGAGCAGACGTTCGACCGCGTCCGCGCCCTGGAGCGGCTGCTGCAGGGAGACTACGCGCTGCTGGTGACGTCCGCCGAGGCCGTGCTCCATCTGCTCACCCCGCCGCAGGCGTACCGGGAGATGACGCTCACCCTGACCTGCGACATGGAAATGCCCATGGATGCCCTGATGGCACGGCTGCTGGAAATGGGGTATGAGCGGGAGGAAAAGGTGGAGGGACGCGGCCAGTTCGCCGTCCGCGGCGGCATTCTGGATCTGTTCGCGATTGGCGCGGAGCTGCCCTGCCGCATCGAGTTTTTTGACATTGCCATCGATTCGATGCGCTTTTTCTCGCCCGAGTCCCAGCGTTCCGTGGAACGCGCACAACAGCTGGTGGTCCATCCCGCCCGGGAGGTGCTCTACGCGCGCGCGGACATTCCCGGGATCACGGCGCGGCTTACCGAGGATTTGGCGCGCGCGGCGGCCCGCCTGCCGGCCGAGGAGGCCGGCACCCTGCGCCGGAACATCCAGGGGTATATGGACAAGCTTTCCGACAGCCACTGGTTCACCGGAGCCGACAAGTTCATCCCCTACATGCTGAAGGAGCCGGCGACCATTTTCGACTATGTCGGCGGGGAAGGGCTGGTCTTCCTTGAGGATCCCGCGCGGATGGAAACCCGCATGGAAAATGAGCGGGAGGATCATTTCCGGCTCTGCGAAACCCTGACCGAAAAGGGCATGCTGTTGCCGGGCAGCTATGATTTGCATCACGATCCGCAAACCCTGCACGCGTCGATGTCCCAGTGCCAGGTGGTCAGCTTTCAACCCTTCGATCGCGTGGACGACACAACGCCCGGGCTGTCGATCCTGGGACGTCCGGCCACCGCGGTGCACATCCCCGGGCTCACGCTCGCGCCGTATGCCGGGCATCTGGACTTGCTTTTCGAGGACATCCGCAAATGGACCGAACGCGGCATGCGCACGGTCGTGCTGGCGTCCTCGGAGGACCGGGTGCGGCGGCTGGCGGATGAGTTGACCCAGGCCGGCGCGGATGTGGTGGCCAAGCCGGACGTGACCTGGTCCGATGCCGCCGTGGCGGTGACGGATGTGTTTGGCCATCGTTCGGTCCGCCATGGGCAGGATCCCTTCGGGGGACACGCCGTGCTGGTGGCGCTGGGTGCGCTGCAAAGCGGATTCCAGTATCCCGATCTGCAGTTGTCCGTTGTATGCGAGAATGACATCGAAGCGGGCCGGGCCAGACGCGCGCGGCCCCGGCGCGGCCCGCAGGGACAGAAAATCGCCGCGTTCACCGACCTGAAGCCGGGCGACTATGTGGTGCACCAGACGCACGGCATCGGCTCCTACACGGGGCTTGAGCAGCTGACGGTGGAAGGGGTGCGGCGCGACTACTTGAAAATCGCGTACAAGGATGGCGGCTCGCTGTTCATCCCCACCACCAGCATGGACCTCATCCAGAAATACATCGGGTCGGAGGGACGGGAACCCCGGCTGAACAAGCTCGGCGGGCAGGAGTGGGGCAAGGCGAAGGCCCGCGTGCGCGAATCCCTCAAGGAGCTGGCCGGGCAGCTGATTGCGCTGCAGGCGCAGCGGCAGGCGCGCGAGGGGCACGCATTTTCCCCTGATACCGCTTGGCAGCGGCAGTTCGAGGATATGTTCCCGTTCGATGAGACACCGGATCAGCTCAAGTGCATCCAAGAGATCAAAAAAGACATGGAAGCGCCCACGGTCATGGATCGGCTGCTGTGTGGCGACGTGGGCTACGGAAAGACGGAGGTGGCGCTGCGCGCGGTGTTCAAGGCGGTGATGGACGGCAGGCAGGTGGCGTTTCTGGTGCCCACCACCGTGCTGGCCGCACAGCATTTTGAGAACTTCCGCCGCCGGTTCGCTGGATTTCCCGTGCAGGTGGAGATGCTCAGCCGGTTCCGGACAGACAGCGAGCACCGGCAGGTGCTGCGCAACCTGCGCAGCGGCAGGACCGACGTGGTGGTCGGCACCCACATGATGCTCGGCAAATCGGTCCAGTTCAAGGATTTGGGTCTGCTGGTCATCGATGAGGAGCAGCGGTTCGGTGTGGAGCACAAGGAGGCCATCAAGCTGCGCTACCCCAATGTGGATCTGCTCACGCTTTCCGCCACACCCATTCCGCGCACCCTCAACATGTCGCTGTCCGGGCTCCGGGAAATCAGCACCATCGAGGATCCGCCGCTGGAGCGCTATCCGGTGCAGACCTATGTGGTGGAGTACCGTGACGACATTGTGCAGGACGCCATTTCCAGGGAGCTTGCCCGCAGCGGGCAGGTCTTCTATCTGTACAATCGGGTGCGCGGCATCCAGTCGCGGGTGGCGGCCATCCAGAAGCTGGTTCCCGACGCGCGCGTCGCCCATGCCCACGGCCAGATGGGGGAACGCGAGCTCGAGCGCGTGGTCAACGCCTTCGAGGAGAAGGACATCGACGTGCTGGTCTGCACCACCATCATCGAGTCGGGCATCGACATGCCCAATGTGAACACCATTGTCGTGGAGGATTCCGACCGGCTCGGCCTGGCGCAGTTGTATCAGCTGCGGGGGCGGGTCGGCCGCTCCAACCGGCTGGCCTACGCCTATCTCACCTACCGGCAGGACAAGGTGCTCAACGAGGTCGCGGAAAAACGGCTCAAGGCCATCCGAGAGTTCACCGAGTTCGGGTCGGGGTTCAAGATCGCCATGCGCGATTTGCAGATCCGCGGGGCCGGCAACCTGCTCGGTGCCGAGCAGCACGGGCATCTGGAAACCGTCGGGTATGACATGTACCTGCGCCTGCTGGAGGAGGCCGTGGAGGAGATGCGCGGCGAAAAGCGCGCGCAGCGCGTCACGGACGTGACCGTGGAGTTTCCGGCCAGCGCCTATCTGGACGGGAAATATATTCCCGATGAGGAGCAGCGGGTGGACATGTACCAGACCATCGCGGTCATCCAGTCGGAGACGGATTTGCAGGATGTGCGTGACGAGCTCATCGACCGGTATGGGGACATTCCCCCGGAAACCCTGCGCCTGACCACCATCGCGCTGATCCGCAATCTGGCGGCCGCCTGTGGCATCTCCTCGGTCAAGGACCGCGGGGAGCTGGTGGAGCTGACCTTTGCCGACGGATTTGCCCTGCCGCTGGAAACCATCGGCACCCTGATGGGGCAGTGGAAGGGGCGGCTGCTGTTCTCGGCCGGCCGGCACCCCTATCTGTCGCTCAAGGCACGTGAATGGGACATGGAAACCCGTCTGGAGAATATTAAGATTCTATTACAGGGTCTGCATAAATTGAAGTCGTGACCCCCGTTGCTTATAATGGGGGGTATCCGGGCAAAATTGGCGCAGGCTGGTGGAGCCCTTTTTTGAAGGTGGTTGCGCAAATGGGTTCAAACAAGGTTGTTGGTCGTGATGCCCGTCGTCTGGCACGGCGGGAAGCGCGTCTTGAGGAAAAACAGGCGGAGGCCGGCATCAAGTCCAGGCCCCCCATGTCGGCAAGAACACGGAATATCCTGCTCATTGCGCTTGCCGTGCTGATCGTGGCGCTGGGTGTTGTCTGGTTCATCACGGACAGCAACAGCTATGTGGGCACGGTGGACGGGCGCCGCATCAAGAATGCGGAATACCAGTACTTCCTCAAGCTGCAGCAGGGGCAGGTGGAGGCGGCCGAGGGCCTCGACGCCAAGACCGAGGAGGAGCGCAAGGCCTATTGGGAACAGGATGCCGTGGACGGGGAAAACCCCGTGCTCCGTGTCAAGAACGACGCGCTCGACATCGCCAAGGAATATGCGATCCAGCTCCAGCAGGCCAGGGAGATGGGCTTGTCGGTGGACGACGCAATCCGTGCCCAGACCCAAACGGACATCGAAAGCATCCGTCAGTCCCTGGGAGAGAGCTATACGGCCAACCTGGCCGACCTGGGGCTTACGGAAGGCAAATATGCCGAGATTCTCCGCAATTTCTATCTCATCGACGTTTTCCGCTCCAAATACATCGAGGAGAATTACAAGGCCGGGGAAATCAGTACCGACGCGGTCCGCGACATGTACGACACAAACCCGAACGCGTACGACGTGGTGACGGCCCGCATGATCTACCTCTCCAAGGTGGATGAGGAGGGCAATACCCTGGAAGGGGATGCCCTTGCGGACAAGCAGGCGCTTGCCGAGGCCATCATGACCGAAATCATCCAGGGCGCGGATATGGAAACCCTGGCCAAGGAACGGTCGGACAGCCAGTCGGTCCAGGAGGATGGCGGGGTGCAGGAGCTCAATTACAGCATGCAACCCTACATGCCCGAGATCATCGACTGGGCGTTCGCGGCGAATGCGGATGAGTTGTCTGTCATCGACACAACCTACGGCATCTTCATTGTGCGGGTGGAGGGGCGTACCGGTTTTGCGGAGGCGGAGTCCGGCCTGCGCACGCAAATGGAGGAGCAGGCGAAGCTGACCTTCTACGGAAACGCGCTCGACGGCTGGATGGCCGATCCCAAGAACAATCTGGTCCTCAAGGAACGTGTGTTCGAGGGCTTCACGGTGCAATGACGCCATGCGTCGATGTCCGTGACCGGCAGCCAACCTGAGGCCGAGGACCGACCTCCGTGACCGGCAGCCATGACGACAGTCCCCTGAAAAACCTGCGCAGCCCCCGGCAGCGAACCAAACGGTTCCGTCGCCGGGGGCTGCTGTTGTGTTTGGGGAATGGCCTGCGGGCTGGGAGCGGACAGCTGGGTGAACGCGCGGAAAACAAAAAAACGTACATCACTGTACGTTTTGATTTGTTCCACGGTTGGCCGGAATATGGGAAGCCGGATTATTTCGCGGCGGCAAAGGCCTTCATGAGCTGGGCCTTCTTCCTGGAGGCGGCGTTTTTGTGGATGAGCTTCTTGGTGGCAGCCTGATCCACCTTGCGGATGGCAGCCTGGAGTTCTTCCGCCGTTGTCGGAGCTTCGGCGGCGATGGATTCCCGGAAAGCGCGGAGTGTGGACTTCAGTTCGGACTTTTTCACACGATTCTGGGCGTTCTTCGCCTTCGTGATCTTGACCCGTTTGATGGCTGATTTGATATTCGGCACGTGTTTCACCTCCTGGTTGCTTAAAGTCAGCACATAGAATCATAGCACAGCAAGGCATTGCGCGCAAGCCTTTTTACGCTGTCGCGTCGCCGCGGAGCCGGGGCCGTATGGCCAACGGCCCATGGAATGGTGTATGATGGGGGAGCGGTCTGGCTGGCCTGTCGTCCGGCTTGAAGGCCCGAACAAGTACATTTTCCTGGAGGAGACATGCCGTTGCACCACACCCCCCTGTCAGACGGTGAAAAAAAGGAAAACGCACCGGAACGGCTTCGCCTGGCCCGCCCCGGCCGGTTCTTCGCAAGGCTGGGCCTGCTGGTTCTGCTGGCGGCGGCAATCATCCTCACCGCCGGGTACCTGCGTGAGGCGGGGCAGACAAACGCCTCCGGCGACAGGCCGGCCACTCCGGCTCCCACGCCGGCCGCCACGCCGTTGCCCACCCCCACCCCCGGACCCACGCCAACGCCAACTCCCACGCCCCCGCCCGCCCCGGATGGGTATGCCTGGCACAACCTGCTGGTGGTGCTCGACCCCGGTCATGGCGGCCGCGATCCGGGGACGTGCACGTCGGATGAATCCCTGCAGGAGAAGGATGTCACGCTCGACGTCGCGCGCCGATGCGCCGAACTGCTCGAGGCCGGCGGGATTCCCGTGCTTTTGACCAGAACAGGAGATGTGGCGCTGGCCGACACGGTCAATCAGGATTTGGCGGCTCGAAGCCGGATGGCCAATGAGGCGGACGCAACCCTGTACATCAGCATTCATGTCAACAGCCTCGATTTGTCCCAACGCGGTGCCGCGGGGGTGTTTGGTCTGGAATGCTATTACCGGGAGAAGGATCCCGTCTACGACGCCCTTGGCGACCAATGGCTGGCCACCCGCATCGGCGAGGCGGTCTCAACGGCAACGGGCAACCGCCTGCTCGGCGTTTTTCCACGATCGCTCGCGGTGGTTCGGGAAACCGACATGCCGGCGGTGCTGCTGGAAATCGGATACCTCACCAATCAGGAGGATGAGGCGCGGCTGCGCTCGGATGCCTATCGGCAGCAGGTGGCCGAGGGCATCGCGCAGGGCGCCGCGGAGGCCGTCGCCCTGCTGGATCCCCAGACCTACAAGGGAACACGGCGGGTGTTGAAACGCCTGCC
>JAEWSN010000005.1 GCA_023459915.1 Bacillota bacterium | reverse complement strand
AGGCCGAGGCGGCCGGAATGCCGATGGTGGCCATTTTGGCCGGCGCGGACGCGGCGGCGGGCTTGTTGCGCCAGATGGTGCGGGTGAGATAGACGCCATCCTGTGAGAAGACAAAGGTGTTTTTTCCATGGGTCAGCGGTCTGTAGACGCTGAAATAACCGTTTGCAGAGCGGTCTGCCACTTCCTCGCCGTTGAGGTACAGGGGTTTGTCCGGATTCGAGGCGCCGGTGAAATACTGGTTGGCCGCGCCGGTGCGGGTGCTCGAAGCCGGCCGGGCCACCATCAACGCGCCGGAGGTGGATGCCTGGGACTGCGTTGCAGCCGTTTCCGCCGATATTGGCGGGGTACCGCCGGCGGTGCTTGTCATCTCCATGACATCACGCAGCCCGCCGCCCAGCGGGGTGGACAGGCCATCCTGTGCTTCCCGCATGGCCCTGAGCGCGGCCGCAAGGCCGGGTCGCTCCACAAAAGACTGATAGGAGAAGAAGATGGAACCGGCCCATGCCGGGTTGTTTCGGTTCAATGCCTCCTGCTTTTCCAGTTCGGACACGCCATACCAGGCGGAGTCGATGTTGTCGGCGTCCATACGATAGGCAGCCTGGCCCACATACAAATCCACGCCGGTATCCTTGACCACATCCGTCCACCAGTCGGAAAGGATTTGATAGTCGGCAATGGTGTAGCCGATGTTCCAGTAGATTTGGGGCACAATGTAGTCCACCCAGCCCATCTTCACCCATTTGCGGGTGTCGGCGGCATGCGCGGTGTAGGACTCGGCCCCGCGGGTGGCGCTGCCGAGCCTGTCGGAATCCTTGTTGCGCCAGATGCCAAACGGGCTGATGCCATACCGGACATCCGGAGCCAGCTGTTTCACCAACCGGCCTGTCTCCCGGACAAAGGTGTCCACATTGGCCCGCCGCCAGTCGTCCACGCTGGTGTGCGCGGTGCCATATCTCAGAAAAGCGGCGGAATCATCAAAGGCCGAGGCGTAGGCAAGCTTGCCGTTCTTGTCTGCAAAGAAGCCACGCTTGGCCGCGCCGGCGGGAATGGTGGCCGCACTGTTCTTTGAGGCGGAGCCGTCCGGATAGAAGTAGTCGTCAAAATGAATGCCGTCCACCGCGTATCGGGAGAGGATTTCCCCGATGCTGTTCATCAACAGCTGGCGAACCTCCGGCAGCCCGGGATTGAAGTACAGGTTCTCCCCGAACTTCACGGTCCAGTCTGGGTGCAGGCGCGCGGGATGGGTGGCGGGAAGCTGGTCGAGAGACACCGCCGGGTCGGCGGCCTCCTTCTTGGTGATGCGGTAGGGATTGAGCCAGGCATGCAGTTCAATGCCGCGTTCGTGGGCCTGTTCAATCCAGTAGGCCAGCGGATCGAACCCGTCCTCCGGCGGGGTGCCGGCAGTGCCCGTGAGGTATTTGGACCACGGAAAATAGTCTGAGGGGAACAACGAATCGGCCGTGGGCCGAATCTGCAGGAAAATGGCGTTGAAACGGTGCGCCTGCGCGAAATCGAGCGCGGCGTCCGCTTCAAGCTTCAATTCTATTGCCGATGTGGTGGGATTCTTCGGCCAGTCGATGTTCACCACGCTGGCCACCCACAGTCCGCGCATTTCCTCGTCTGCCGAAGGGATTGGGGGCATTGCCCCATCAGGGAGGGTGCCGTTGGGCAGGGAGTCGTCAATCAAAACGGATTCAGACGCATCCGCAGGGATGTCCCCACCAACGCCGTCCTCAACAGAGCCGCCGGTGGGCGGTTGCATGGCATGCAGCAGTGGCGTCATGGAAGAAGTCGCGGAGAAAGCTGTCCCGGACGAGCCGGTGGTTGAAGGCGACGTCGCCACGGAAGAACCGGTGGTTGAAGGCGACGTCATCACGGAAGAACCGTCGGGTGAAGGCGCTGTCGATGGCAGGGCGGATGAAACACTGCCCAGCAGCATGGATACGGACAACAGGATCGGCGCGAGCGCCGGAAACAGGCGAATCATTTTTTCTCCTTTGTTTGCGTGTTTGTGTGCGTGTTTGTGTGCGTGTCGGGGTGCGTGTTGTACTGTGTTCCCGGCCCAATGTGGCCTCTTCTTACAGTATACGTGAAAACCGGCCGCTTGTGCGGGTTGGAACAAAGCCGTATCCCGATCGTAACCTGTGTGCAACATCCCGGGATGAAACCGGCGGAAGCCTTGTGGTTGTTGTCTTTCGACCACCTGTCGTTGTTGTATTTCACCCCCATCCTTGTTAAGATGGAGTGGAAGCCGCGCGTCACGCGCATACAGAGGAGCATTGCATGGGATTCGGCATGGATATCGGTATCGATTTGGGAACGGCCACCGTTCTGGTATACGTCAAGGGCAAGGGCATTGTGCTGCGGGAACCGTCCGTGGTGGCCATCGACAAAAATACGGATCGCATCCTCGCGGTGGGCGAGGAAGCCCGGAAAATGCTTGGCCGCACACCCGGCAACATTGTGGCCATCCGGCCGCTGCGCGAGGGCGTCATTTCCGACTATCATGTCACGGAAAAAATGCTCAAGCATTTCATCAACAAGGTCTGCTCCCGCGGGTTTTTCCGGCTGTTCAGGCCCCGCGTCATGATTTGTGTGCCATCCGGGGTCACCGAGGTGGAAAAACGCGCGGTTGAGGACGCGGCCATGCAGGCCGGCGCCCGGAAAACCTATCTCATCGAGGAACCCATCGCGGCCGCCATCGGCGCGGGCATCGACATCGCGAAGGCCTGCGGCTCCATGGTCGTCGACATCGGCGGCGGCACCAGCGACATCGCGGTCATCTCGCTGGGCGGCACCGTGGTCAGCACCTCCATCAAAATCGCCGGCGACAAGTTCGACGAAGCCATTGTGCGCTACATGCGCAAGAAGCACAACATCATGATTGGCGAACGCTCCGCCGAGGATCTGAAAATCAATGTGGGCACCGTCTATCCCAGAAGCCAGGAGGTCACCATGGAAATCCGGGGCCGCAACCTGGTGTCCGGATTGCCCAAGACGCTGAAGGTGTCTTCGTGGGAAATGCTGGAGGCCTTGGAGGAGCCGGTTTCCGCCATCGTGGAGGCTGTGCATTCCGTGCTCGAACGCACCCCGCCGGAGCTCGCCTCGGACATCAGTGACCGTGGCATTGTCATGACCGGTGGCGGCAGCCTGGTCTACGGGTTCGACAAGCTGCTGCGCGAAAAAACCGGCATCAACGTCATCATTGCGGACGAGGCGGTTTCCTGTGTGGCGCTTGGCACCGGCAAGGCGCTCGAGGATCTCGA
>JAEWSN010000004.1 GCA_023459915.1 Bacillota bacterium | reverse complement strand
AAGGAGATGGAAATGGACTGGTGGAAGAAGAACAATCTGCGGATGGTGCAGCTCAACCTGAGGGAGACCGACGCGCGGCTGGATGTCCCCGACCTGGTTCGCCGGCTGAAGGACATGGATGCCAACGCCCTGATGATGAATACGGGCGGGATTGTCGCCTTCTATCCCACCGGGCTGGACTGCCACTGGCGCAATCCGCATCTGCTGCGGCCGGACGGAACGGTGCGCGACCTGGTGGGAGAAGTGGTCACGGCCTGCCACGCGGCCGGGATCCGGTACATTGCCCGCTTTGATTTCAGCAAGGCGGATGCGGCCATCCACCAGGCGCATCCCGAATGGTTTTACCAAAACGGTGCCGGGGAGACCATGCGCTTCAATGGGACGGTCGCCACCTGCGTCAATGGCCTGTATCAGCAGGACAAGTCCCTGGACATCCTGCGGGAGGCCTTGACCCGATATCCCATCGACGGGGTGTTCTTCAACATGTTCGGTTACCAGACCCGCGATTACTCGGGCCGTGTCTTCGGGTTGTGCCGGTGTGAGGCCTGCCGGCAGGAGTTCCATGGGATGTACGGACTGGCGCTGCCCGCCGATGGGGAGGCGGGTGATCCGGCGTGGCCGGCGTACCGGCAGTTCCAGCACCGGACCACCCGTCGCATGCTCGAGCGGATTGCGGCAACGGTCAAGGGCATCCGGCCTGACATCGCCATCTCCACCTATGATGAACACTGTGTGGATGTGGTGCGCAAGGAATCGAACACGGAGCTGGACAGGCCGTATCCGCTGTGGCTGTATGATACCAGCGAGAACGTGCAGTCCGTGGCGGACGCGTGGGCGGACAAACAGATCAGCAACTGTTGCATCAATGCGGTGGGGCTCGATGTCCGGTTCATGGGGGTGTCACCGCATCTGACCCGGACCAGGCTGCTGGGGAGCCTGGCTGCCGGTTCCGGACTGGACTTCTGCATCATCGGCAATTTTCCGGATTATCCCGATCCGGCCGGACCGGCGGTTGCGGCGGAGGTGTTCCGGTTCGCGGCGGCACACGAGCGGGAGTACGGCTGCTTTGCATCGGTGGCCGCAGTGGCGCTGGTCAAGCCGGATCGGTTCGCGCCGAAAAGCGCCATGGACGAATACCGGGGGCTGTTCCGCGCCATGAAGGAGCGTCACCTGATCTTCGACGTGCTGCACGCGGAGCACCTGGCGGAAGGGCTGCGGCGGGGGCGGGAGCGGCTGCAGCTGCTTGTGTTGCCTGCGCTGCCCGTTCTGGATGAGGATGCGGCAGCGGTGATCCGGCAGATGCATCGGGAGGGCGTGCAGCTGCTTGCAACCGGCCGTGTGCCGGCACAGCTGGCGGGAACGGTGTTTCCGTTTGCGGTGGGGTCAGACCCCATCCCCTCACGCTCGGCCTATCTGGATGTGGCGGGGGAGGCAGGCACCGGTGAACACGCACGGGAAGACCGCCGGATGGGGTCATGGGTGTTTCTCGCGGGGGAGGTCTTCCCGGCAAGACGGATGCCGCAGGAAGACCGTGATGGCGCCGGGGTGTGCCGGGCGGTGTCGGATGCGCCGGGCGCACCTGGTGACTGGCATATCGCAACACGCTGGCCAATCCTGTCCGCGGGACGCTACGGCCCGCCGGAGAAATGCGGCGGGCATGGGGAAACGGGAGAATATGGGCTGTATCAGGCACAAAGGGACGGTTGCGGGTCTGTCACCCTGTTGCCCTGGCATCCGGGAACCCTTTTTCTCCGGCATGGCCACACGGCACACCGGGACCTTGTGACGGATGCCATCGACGCGGCATGCGGTGGTGACGGCATGCTTGAAACCGACGCACCCGCCTGTGTGGAGGTCTTCCTCCACCGGCATGGGTCCGGCGGCTGGATGCTCCAGCTGATCAATCACAGCGGTTTCAACGGCATCACCTTTGAAGCGCCGCTGCCCATCCATGATGTGCGCGTGACCCTGCGATTGCCGGAAATGACCGAACAGTGCCGCGCGTACAGCCTGTACCGGGAGGACAATGTGCGGCTGGCACTTCGCGGGACGGCGCAAGAGGTGGAAATCCGGATCCCCCTGCTGGACGTGTACGAAGGCATTCGGATTGTGTGACCGCTTGATTTTCTGTGGCTGTCCGGATTGTGACAGCATTATGTCCTGTGGGTGTCCGGATTGTGACAGCGTTATGTCCTGTGGGCGTCCGGGTTGCGTGACGGTGCCGAATGCCCGGCCTCAAGGGGATGGATGAAATCATCAGGCCGCACTGCCAGTGATCGTTTTCCTGCCAGCGTTTCCAGCTGGAACACGGTCAGGAGCTCCCTTGCCGTGGCGGGCTCCGGCCGGTCCAGCCAGCCGGCCAGATGGGCCAGTCGGCCCAAAATGTCCGGCGCGCGCAGCCCGCTCTCGTACATGGCCCCCAAATCCAGCGATTGCTGCCGTTTGGAAAGCCGGATGCCATCCGGGTCGGTCAGAAGGGGGACATGACAATAGGTCGGCATCGGTTGGTTCAGCAGCCTGAAAATATGGCGCTGTGGAAAGGTGGAGGTCAGCAGGTCCGCCCCACGCAACACGAAATCCACACCGGTGAGGGCGTCATCCACCGCGCAGACAAACTGGTAGGCAAACTGGCCATCCGCGCGCGCCACCACGAAATCTCCCCACTCCCGGAACAAATCCATCTGCTGGTGCCCCTGTAGCAGATCGGCAAAGGAGTCCGGCGACGTGTCGTCATCCGGAATCCGCAGGCGCCATGCCGGCGGCTTGCCGGGGTTGCGTCCGCGACGGCCCGTTTCGGTGCGGCACCGGCCGTCATACCGATGATGTCCGTCCTCGGGGTGGGGCGCGGAGGACGCCAGGAGCTCCTGCCGGGAGCAGACGCAGGGATACACCAGTCCCTGCGCGCGCCAGTCGGCCAGCAGTGCGCCATAGATGTCCAACCGTTCCTGCTGGCGCAGGACGGGATGCGCAGGGGATTCATCCCAGTTCAGGCCCAGCGAGGACAAGTCTTCCATCAGCCGCGCGGTGTATGCGGGCCGGCAGCGACCCGTGTCAATATCCTCGATACGCAGCAACAAAAGGCCGTCAGCCTTTCGAACCGACAGCCAGTTGAGCAGGGCGGACCAGATGTTGCCCAGATGCATGCGTCCCGTGGGGCTGGGGGCGAAGCGGCCAGTCATGGGCTGATCTCCTGGGATGGGTATTCCTGCCGTGACGGAGCCGGCACGTTCAGGCTTTCCCGTTCCACCAGCTGCGTGGGGACGATGACATGGTTTTCTGCCATGTGCTCGTCGCGCAGGCGGTTGATCAGCAGCCGCGCGGCATGCATGCCCAAATCGTTGGCGTTGATGTCGATCGAAGCCAGCGCGGGAGATTGGTATTGCCCGATGCCGGTATTGTTGAAGCCAATCACCGCCACGTCCCGCCGTCCGCGTTCGCGCAGCAGCTGCAGTGCGCCGATGCCCTGCAGATCGTCCGAGGTGATGACCGCGGTGGGGGGCATGTAGCCGGGCTTCTGCAGATACAGCAGGGTGCGCATGCAGTCGTAGCCATAAGCTTCTGTGAAAACCCCGTCGAGCATCACGTGATCCGGATGGGGATAAATGCCGTGAACGGCCAGCGCGCGGCGGTAGCCATCGTACCTGTCCTTGGTCATGTTCAGATCGTCCGGTCCGCCGATGAACGCGATTTGCCGGTGCCCGCGCGCGATGAGCAAATCCGCCGCCTGGTAGGAGGCCTGGAAATTGTCATTGTCCACCCAGAGTGTATTTTCCGCGTGATCCGGCCGGCCGATGACGGAGAAGGGGCAGTTCTGCTGCCGCAGATACGCGATGCAGCGATCCTGGGCGCGGGAGGTGAACAGGATGATGCCGTCCACGGTGCGTCCCTGGACATAGCGGCTGGCAATTTCCAGCTCTCCCTTTTCCGCGGGATTGAACGCGTACATCACATCATAGTCGTTCTCCTGCGCGATTTGGCTGATGCCGGCCATGGCGCCGATGAAAAAGGGATTGCGCACGAATTGCTCGGCCTCCGTGTTCAGGATGAGGCCGATGGTTCTGCTTGCGCTGTTGGCCAGGCTCCGCGCGGCGGCATGTGGCCGGTAGCCAAGGTCCTCCACCGCCTGGAGCACGCGGATACGGGTTTTCTCGCTGATGCGCGGGTTGTCGGACAGGACGCGGGAAACCGTAGAGGTGGAAACCCCTGACACCCTGGCAACGTCTGTGATGGTTACGCCCAAAATTCCACCTCCTCATGCAAACCGCATCATGTGTGCCACATCATGCAACCTTCATCGTGCAAACCGCATCACGTGTGCCACATCATGCAACCCACATCATGCAGTCCCTTACATCTTATGTTTTGTCATCTGTGCTTGTCAATTCGTTGCCTGTGCGGATGCCGGAACGGTTGTGCTTTCTGTGGCGCAATTTGCCAACAGGGCACCGGTTCGTCCCGGCATCCGCAGAACGAGTCGCCCTTCCGCCCAGGAGAGAACCTCCGCCTGCCCGAGAAAATCGGCCGGTTGCCCCGGGAAGCCCATGAGCGCGTCACCCTCGATGGACAGGGTTTGCGGCTCGGAGGATTCGTTCATCACGGCCAACACCGTCTGGCTGGGAAGCATCCGCCAGAACGCGTACAGCCCGTCCCGCACAACTGCGGTCTGGAAGGCCCCGGTTCGCAGCGCAGGAAGTGCCTTGCGCGCGGCCAGCAGCTGCCGGTACCAGGAGAAGGCCGGGTGTGGGGGGGCGGTCTCTTCCCATGGCATGCATTGCCGGCAGTCCGGATCATCTCCACCCGTCATGCCGGCTTCCGCACCATAATACACCATCGGCGCGCCAGGATAGGCGAACTGCAGGAAGGCGGCCAGCCGGACGGCGGACTCGTCCTCCCCGACAGCGGTCCGGAACCGCTCGGTGTCATGGGATTCCAGCAGTGTCCATCCCGCGTCGCGGACCGGATGCGGATACATGGCGGCCATGCGGTTGAGCTGGTGGTCCAGTGACACAAGATCCCCCATGTGCCGGCGGTGTGCCGCCCCGGGGTCTGTGCCGGCGATATCCTGCCCTCCGCTCGCGGCAGTTTGCCCGGCACCACCGGACAAGTTTTGTTTGCCGGTGAAATGCGATTTGACGGCAAACGTGAACGGGTAGTGCATCACTCCGTCAAACATGTCCCCACCCAGCCAGAAGGTGGCGTCCCCCCAGATTTCGCCGATGATGACGGCGTCGGCCTTTTCGTGCCGCACGGCGTCCCGGAAGTGGCGCCAGAAGGTTGGATCCACCTCGTTCGCCACGTCGATGCGCCAGCCGTCGATGTCCGTCTCCCGGATCCAGTACCGTCCCACCTGGCACAGATAGTCGCGCACATCGGGATGGGCGGCATTGAGCTTGGGCATGTTGGCTGCGGAGGCGAAGGTGGCATAATTCTTTTTTTGCATGTCCACGGGAAATTCGTCGAGGAAGAACCAGTCCGCGTACCTGGAGGCCACACCTTTTTCCAGCACATCCGCGAAGGCGAAAAAACCCGGCCCGCAGTGGTTGAACACGGCGTCGAGCACCACACGGATCCCGTGCCGGTGCAGTTCGGCGGTGAGCCGGCGCAGATCCTCCCTGGTGCCCAGCAGCGGATCGATGAGGAAGTAATCGTCGGTGTCGTAGCGGTGCGCGGACTGGGAGAGAAACAGCGGCGTGAGGTACAGCACCTCGATGCCCAGCGACACCAGATGGGGAATCCGCTGCCGGATGCCCTCCAGGTTGCCGCCGTAGAAGTCGTGGCCGGAGCGCGGCCGGGTGCCCCATCGCTTGAGCCGCCCGCCATCCGGGGCGCGCGTGCCTCCAAAGCCTTCCGCCCGTGCGAACCGGTCGGGAAAGATCTGATAGATGCTCGCGCCGCGGGCCCATTCCGGGAGATCATGGATGTCACCCGGCAGGATGTAGGGGAAGAAAAAGAACAGGTTGCGGTTTGACAGGGTGGGCTCGTCGTACAGGCCGCTCTCCTGCAGGTGGCAAACCTCGGGGGCCGGGCCCTGTCCGGTGAGCCGGAAAAAATAGAACAAGCGCGGATCCTCCGGTGCAATACGAACCTCGAACCAGTCGTGGATTCCGTCGCACAGCCTGCGGATCATGGACACGCTTTTGCATGCGGGCTCCGGCGCTGGATCATACCGCTTGCCGTAGAAGACCTCCACCTTGGACAGGTTGCCTGCGGCGGCCCGCAACCGCAGCGTGACACTGCCGTCCGGCGTGGCGTACCGCCAGGCGTCCCCAGCCCGATGATGCAGTGCGGCACGTTGAATGGGCTGCGTCTGGCTGGGGGAATCGCTCTGAACAGGCAATTTCTGGCCGGGGGAATCGCTCTGAACAGGCATATTCCCTGTTGCTTCATTTCGCTTCATGGTTTTCCTCCTGCGTTTGCCGGGGTGTCGTCATGGATGAACACCAGCGTGGTTTTGGGGTGGAGATGAATTGGCGTGTCGGCGGGCACCGGCAGACCCTCGGACAAACCGGCGGTGTCGGTGTGTTGTGTGAAGGCAAGTTTCCAGGGCTCGCGTGACAACCCGAGCGCGGAAAGGGTCAGGTCCACCGGCTCGGTGGACAGGTTGAACAGGACCAGTGCGGAATGGTCTTTTTTGGCGTCCGAATGCACGGTCTGCGATGGCGGGATCTGCCCCGCTGTATCCAGCCGCCAGGCGACAACCGCCGGATTTCCTGCCTTTACGGCGGACAGCTTGCCTGCATGGAGGGCAGGATGCGCGGTGCGCAGGGCAATCACGCGCCTGTAATGGGCGTGCAGCGAATCCGGATCAGCCAGCTGGCTGGCCGCGTCCACCACCTTGGTGTAGCGGGAGGTCCTCCATGTGGTTTGGGCATCGTCATCTCCCCAGACAAAAGGCAGCCGGATATCCTCGTCCGGCTTGCTGCCGAACATGCCGAGCTCCTCACCATAGTACAGGAAGGGCAATCCCTCGGAAAGCAGAACCATCGAAGCCGCCAGCTTCATGTTGTCCACCTTGCCTCCGACCAGGCCGAAGATACGGTTCTGGTCGTGATTGGAAAGGATGGGCGTGTTCAGAAAGTCAGGGTTGACCGCCCGATACCGCGCCAAATCCTGTTCCAACGTCAGGGCCAGATGATCGTTGCGGCTGCCGCCGCCTTTGACCGCGGTGGCAACGGTCTCTCCAAAATCAACCTGGAAGACCGAATCGAACAAATCGGCATAGGGGAGGCGAACCTCCAGACGGTCGAGTACCTCCCCCACCAGCAGCACTTCCGGATTCACCGAACGGCAGTGCGCCTGGAATTCCGCCCACCAGGCACGGGTCGGCGTCAGTCCTGTGCCGTTGTCCGGCAACTCCGCCGTGCCATACACATGGGGGACCGCGTCCAGCCGAAAGCCGTCCACGCCCATATCCAGCCAGAAGGAGGCGACATCCTTCATCTCCTGCCTCACGGCCGGTTCATCATAGTTCAAATCGGGCATGCCGTCCCAAAAAATGGCGTAGTACAGGCTGCCGTTGCGCGGAATCCAGACCGGATGTCCCCAGACGGCGGCGGACAGTGAATAGGCATCCTCCTCCGGCTCCGCCCAACGGTACCAATTGCGGTAGGGTTCTTTTCGGGCGGCCGATTGGACGAACCATGGGTGGGCGGAGCTGGTGTGGTTGAGCACCAGGTCAATGATGACAGAGATGCCGCGCGTGTGTGCCGCGTCGAGCAGTGCGCGGAAATCCTCCAGTGTCCCGTAGTCCGGATGGATATCCCGGTAGTCGGTGACATCATAGCCGTGATAGCTCGGCGAGGGATGGATGGGCATCAGCCACAACCCGGTGACACCAAGGTCATCAGTGGTTTCGTCCCGCCCGTCGTTGAGGTAGTCAAGCTTTTCGGTCAGCCCGGTCAGGTCGCCGATGCCATCGCCATCACCGTCGGCAAAAGCGCGGACAAACACTTCATAAAATACGCCCTGGCGCGAACCGGTTGCGGTGCGCATTGCAGGTGCCTGTGCGGGTGCTTCGGCCGTGGAATCGGCTGACGGTGACGGTTGTGCGGCCTCCGCAATTGCGGGCAGGCTTTCCGCCTCGGGCTGAACGCGAGGCGTGCAGCCTGAGGCCAGCAGCAAAATGGCCAGCAAGACGGGAGGAATCCTGCTTCCCATGGTGGGGGTGCCTGATGAACAGTGTTTCATGGGCTCACCCTTTGACCGCGCCGGCCGACATCACCTTGACCAGATATTTCTGGTTCACGGCAAAGATGATGACAAACGGAATGGCCACCAAAATCGCGCCGGCGGCGAACATCGTGAAGTTGTCGTTGGATCGGCCGCGGATCATGTCGAACAATCCGAGCGCGAGTGTCTTTTTGTCCTCGCTGCGCAGGATGAGCCTGGGGAAGATGAAGTCGAGCCAGGGTGCCGTGAAGCTGGTGATGCCGAGGAACGCGACAATGGGCAGGGTGTTCGGCAGGATGATGCGCAGGAAGGTGGTGAGGTGTCCCGCACCGTCCACGCGTGCCGCCTCGTCGATGCTCCTGGGGATGGTGTCAAAATAACCCTTGAGCAGCCAGGTGTTGTAGGGCACCTGGCCGGCCGCGTACACCAGCACCAGGCCGAAGTGGGAGTCCAGCAAGCCTATGCGGTACAGCAGCACATAGATGGCCACCATGCCCACGAATCCGGGGAACATCTGCAGCACCAGCATGGACATCAGGCCCACCTTCTTGAACTTGAACTGGAACCGGGAGAAGATGTAGGCCGAGATCAGCGTCAGCACCAGGCTCAGACCGGTGTTGGCCAACGCGATTTTCAACGTGTTCATGAACCACAGTGGATATTTGGTTTCCTGGAACAGCCGTTGGTAGTGGATGAGCGTGGGGTCGCGTGGAATAGGCAGGATGGAGGTTGTGGCCAGCGATTTGCCGGCCGAGAAGGAACCGGAAACGGTGAAAAGGATGGGGTAGAGCACCATCAGCGAAATGATGATGAGCACCGTGTAAACCAGGATGTAGCGAAGCGCCTGCAGTGTTTTTCCCATTACAGATCCCCCTCCTTGAACGATTTGGTCTGGCTGAACTGGTAGATTGCAAAGGGCGCGATGGCCAGGAAGACCAGAATTGCCACGACGGCCGCCTTGTTGTACATGCGCTGATCCACCGTCAGCTTGTAGATCCAGGTCATCAGGGTGTCGGTGGCGCCGGCGAAGGACTGCGTGGTCAGCGTGTCGCTGGGATTGCCCTGTGTCAGGAAGTAGACGCCGCCAAAATTGTTCATGTTGTAGGAAAAGCTCATGATCATCAGCGGAATGGTCTGATAAATCAGCAGCGGCAGCGTGATGTACCGGAACTGCTGTGATTTGCCGGCGCCGTCGATGGTTGCTGCTTCGTACAGCTCCGGGGGCATGGAAGTCATCAGGCCGGTGATGAGCAGCATGAAGTAGGGGAACCCGAGCCAGAGATTGACGACAATCAGCATCACGCGGGCCATGGTCACATCCGACAGCCAGGGGATGTAGTCGATGTTCAGCAAGCCTGTGTGGTTGAGCCATTCAATGATCCCGAGCTCGCGAAGCGCGCGGGTGAGCGGTCCGAATTGCCCGTTGAGCAGATTGGCCCAGATCAGCAGGGAAATCATGCCGGGGACGGCATACGGGAGAATGAAGATGATGCGGAACACCTTGGCAAGCCGAATCTTTTTGTCCAACAGCGCCAAAGCCATGAACAGTCCGCCGAAGTAGGTGGTGATCGTGGAGGCGAATGCCCAGACCAGTGTCCAGGAGGCTGTTCGGGTAAAGCCCTTGGTGTACTGGGGCAGACTGGCCATCTGCCGGAAGGTGTCCAGTCCCACCCAGTCCACCGTGTTGGCCGGCGGCAGGTTGCTCGGGGCCGTATAGTTGGTGAACGCCAGCAACGCGGAGAAAAGCAGGGGAATCACCACAAAGAAGCTCAGCATCACAACCGCCGGCGACAGCCCCAGATAGGGAAAGGTCTTGTCGAACAGGGAGGCCAGATAGGCACGCGTCCCCTGCACCTCGCCGGTCTGCGCGTAAGTCAGGCCCGATTTGCGCGCGTCGCGGACATTGTACAGCCAGAGCCCAAGGAACAACACGAGGATCACGATGGCAATCAGTCCGTCGATCATCATGAATATGGAATTGTCGCGCTTCATCACCGGAAGGTCCGGCTTCGGTTCTCCCAAAGTGACGAATCCGGCGATGGCTGTGAAGAGGGTGTGTGCGTTCAGGAGAAACACCACCTCGATCAGCGCGAGGACAACCCCTTTGGCGTATTGCTTGAGAAAGGCGAAGTGCCCCAACCCCATGAACAGGGCGGAAGCGATGGGGGCCGTCAGACCGGCACGTTCTCTCATGATTTGCTCCTCCGTTGAATCCTCACGGGGTGATTGGTTATTGCGGTGGCGGAAAAATATCAGAAACGGTCATAACTCCGGCCGTTGTGGGAGCGTGATTCAGGATGGCATTATTTTTGATATTCAACGGCCGGAGTAATCACGCCCGTTGTTGCGAAAGACATGGGGATGTGGCAAATCCCTTTTCAGAAAAGATGGCCGCGGCGGTTGTCCGCCGCGGCCTGGAAGAGGGTCTGTCAGTTGGCCGCCTCAATTGCGGCGGCGGCGGCGTCGAGCTCGGTCTTCACATCCGCGCCGTTCCAGATGTTGGCGTAGGCGGATCCCATGGCCGGCCAGTACTGTCCCATTGCGGGGATGGACGGCATCGGCTTGGCAAATGCGGCCTGGGCAAGGATACCGGCATTGTGCTCGTCGGTGATGGTGATGTCCTTGCGGGGCGGAATCTGGCTGGTGATTTCATACCGCTGTTCCAGCATGGACTTGGTGATGCAGAATTCCGCAAAGCGCTGGGCCTCTTCCGGGTGTTCGGAGAACGCCGAAACGTACAGACCGCGGATGCCGGAGAAGGAGGCCGGCGGGTTATCCATGCCGGGGAAGCGGGGCAGGGCGGCCACGCCGAAATCCACACCGGCCTCCTTGTAGCCGGAGATGGACCAGGGACCGGTGATGACCATGGCAATGTTGCCTTCCTGGAAGCCGGCATTCATGAAGTCTCCGGTCAGGTCTGCCTGGGCGACATCCAGAATGTTCTTGCGCAGGTTCTGGAAGTAGGTCATGCCCTGGACGGCCGCGTCACTGTTGACCATGTGCTGGGATTTGTCGGTGCCATCCGGGCCAAAGAGGTCCGCGCCGAAGGAGGAGAGGAAGATGTAGCTGAAATAGGCGTTGCCGACTTCCCAGGACAGGGCGTACTTGCCATCGGCAGCGTTGTTGAAGGTTTTGGCGAAGTCAACGAGTTCGTCCCAGGTTTGCGGCGGGGTTTGTATCAGCGCCTTGTTGTAGAACAGCGCGTAGGTTTCCACACCGGTTGGGTAGCCGTACAGCTTGCCGTCATAGGAGACACCCTTGATGGCGGGCTCCACGAAGTTGGCTTTGATTTCGTCGGGATTGGAGGCTTCCAGGATGAGGCCCTGGGAAACCATCTCTCCGAGCTTGTCATGCGGGGCGGCGAACACATCGGCGCCGACGCCCGCAGGCCCGTCCAGGCTGAGCTTCTGAGCCGCGTCGGTGTGACCGACAGGTTCATATTCGAAGGTCACATGGGGATTCATGGCGGTGTATTCCGCGGCGGCGGCTTCCATGAAGGTTTTCTCCGGGCCGTCGGATTCCCACATCTTCAGGGTGACGGGGTCCTTGCTGGCAGCCGGTTCGGGTTCCGGGGTGGCTTCCGCGGATGCTTCACTGGAAGCGGCGGGTGCAGCCGAAGATGCGGCCGGTTCACTGGAGGCGGCGGGCGTGGTGGGGGTGGTGTTGCCGCAGGCAGTCATCACGGAAAGGACAAAAAGCGTGGCAAGCAATAGGGCGGTGATTTTTCTGCGTTTCATGTGGATTCCTCCTTGAAGGTGCAAATATTGCATTATGGTTCTGTAGAAAGCGCAAGCGCTTGCGCAACTGCAAATCAAATTATAGCATCGATATCAAGAAAGTCAATGAATAAACCACAAAAAAATAGAAAACAGAGATGTTAAAACATAAATAAGTACCAAAAAAACAGGAATAAGCTCAAGAATCAAGATAGGAAAAAAAGAATGTTTGCACAACATGCACTCCGCCTGCTGAACACGTGCGCATTTGCGCATCGTCGATTGGACTTTGGCGGAAAAAAAGAGCCCCGGCCGTTTGGCCGGAGCTCTCTTCAAGGTCTGATTCCTGATTGAACGGATGATGTCT
>JAEWSN010000003.1 GCA_023459915.1 Bacillota bacterium | reverse complement strand
TGCTCTCCTCCATGGCGTCCATGAAGCGCTGCGTGATGTTTGACAGGGTGACAACGCCCACCAGCTGCTCGGTATCATCCACCACCGGCAGCACCTTGACATTGTGGGTACGCATCAGGTTCCATGCGGTTTTGACAGTGATATGCGGACTGACCGACGGCACCTGGTCGTATTCCAGATCGGAAACCTGACGCTTCACGGTTTCGAGGAGCAGCGGTTCGGGCACCTCGAAAAAATCGAGAACAAAGCGGGTTTCCCGGTTCACCTCACCCAGCCGGACGGGAATGGCGGAGACGCCCCGGCGCCGCTTCAGCTCGGCATATCCGATGGCCGCGCAAATGGAGTCCGTGTCCGGATTCTTGTGGCCTGACACAAATACAAGGTCTTTCATGCTGCCTCCGCGGAGAAGTCTTGTGTTGCCCTCATTTTACCAGAAAAAAGGCGTGACGGACGCATCCCGTCTTCAGAAGGTACGGGTGATGAACAGGCTGGGGTGCGCGGCCAAATCCACATCCTCGTACCGGGGGACAAGCCGTCCCGCTTCCCGCGCGAACACGCGTACCACCGGGCTTTCCGGCATCAGCCGGTTCTGGCGGATCACAACGCCTTTTTCAAAGGTGTTGAGCACCACGCCGCAGCCGATGGGATACATATGGACATGGCGCAGGAATTTCTCCACCAGCAGCTCGTCGAGATGGTTGGTGGAGGTTTTGACGATTTCCCGGTACGCGTCGTCCGGGGTCATGCGTTGGCGGTAAATGCGGTTGTTCGAGATGGCGTCATAGAAGTCCGCGATGGCCACAACCCGTGCAAACGGCGGGATTTCGCGCCCCTCGAGATGGTGCGGATAGCCCGAGCCGTCAATGCGTTCATGGTGGTACAGCGCAATTTTGGCAACATCCTCGGAGAACCCCGCACCCTTGAGAATCTGGTACCCCAGCTCGGTGTGGTGCTTGATTTCGTTGAACTCGTCCCGGTTGAGCCGGCCCGGCTTCTTGATGATCTTCTCGCTGACCCCGACCTTGCCGATGTCATGCAGAATGGCGCCGATGCCGAGTTCGCGCAACATGGACTTGTCCATGAACATGTCGATGCCGATGAGGATGGAGATGACGCAGACGTTGACGGAATGCTCATAGGTATAATCGTCGATGGAACGCAGTTTGGACAGCGAAAGCACCAGATCCGAGCTCGCCAAAAGCTGCTCCATGATGTTGTCCACCACCCGGAACAGCTTTTCAAGGTTGGCCTGCCGCATGCTGGTGAGGCGCACCATGATCTTCATGACCTGATGTTCCGCCTGCTTGCGCGTCTTTTCATAGATGACATCGTCGATGTGGATTTCCTGCTGCAGCTGTTCGATGGGATTGGGCTCGTTCAGGGGATGATCCTTTTTCAGATCCTCGTCATCCGCAATATACACTTCGTGAATGCCGGCGTTTTCAAGGCGACCCAAAAATGAACCGCGATACTGCGCTCCCTTGGAAATGAGCATCCTGCCATCACTGGCATGGACGTCCTGCGCGATGATTGCACCCTGTGCGATGTGATTGACGCGAATTTTCTGCATAGCCCGCCCAATGGACCGTTTTTTTCATTCGTGCGGATACCGGCTGCCACTTGCTGGTGACTGATATCTGATGCCACTGTACCACAGGCGTTGCAATACGTCAACGAATGGTGTCATTGTCATAAATTTGTTATTTGGGTATTGCCGCTCACCTGGCTTCGGTGAAGGTCACCTTCAGGCTGAGGGTTTTCGTGCCGCGCACCACCGTCATGGCAACGGTATCGCCTGCCTTGTGGCTTTTCTTGATGGCGTTGATTTCAGACATGGTGGTCACGTCCTGACCCGCGAGTCCCACAATGATGTCCCCCACCTGGACGCCGGCCTTGTGGGCCCCGCCGTCAGGATCCACGGAGGAGACATACACGCCCATCGGCACGTCATACATGCCGGCCATGACTTCGGTGATGTCCTGTCCCCCGATGCCGAGATACGGCCGGTTGCGCACATATCCGTAGGCAATCAGCGAGCTGAGGATGGGTTTGGCGTCGTCGATGGCAATGGCGAACCCGATGCCCTCCACGCCGGTCTGCGCTATCTTGGCGGTGTTGATGCCGATGATTTGACCCTGGGAGTTCACCAGCGCCCCGCCGCTGTTGCCGGGGTTGATGGCCGCGTCGGTCTGGATGAGGTTGATGGAGGTTTCCTCACCGTCGAGCTTGCGGTTGAGCGCGGAGACCACGCCAACCGTCACGGAACCCGCGAATTCCATGCCGAGCGGGTTTCCGATGGCCACAGCCAGCTCACCCACCTTCAGGTTCGCGGACGTGCCCAGTTCAGCGGCCGCAAGTCCCGTGAGCGGGATCTTGATCACGGCCAGATCGTTTTCGCTGTCCCCGCCGACAAATTCCGCCTTGGCGGTGCGGCCGTCCGGCAGGAACACCTCCAGCGTGGTGTATTCACTGTAGGCGCTGGCCGGATCCGCGTAGCTGACCACATGATGGTTGGTCGCCACATACCCGTCCGAGCTGATGACGATGCCGGATCCCTCGCTGCTGTTCGTGCTCGTCTGGAAGCGGCGGCTGTTCATGTTGACCGTCATGCGGATGCCCACCACGGACGGCCCCACCGCCTCGGCGATGTCTGTGACCGAGGATCCCTTGAGCAGCGCGGTCTGCGCGACCGTACCCCCGGCAGCCACACCGGCAGGCGCTTCCGCTGCCGCACCGGCTGTATTGGACAACGCCTCCGCCTTGCCGGCAAGCGTTGCGGCATCCAACGTCTGGGCCAGCGCGGTTTGTGTTTCGCCGAGGATGTCGCTGGTCTGGGCCAGCTGCGTCTGCTGCGACGCAACCAGCTTCGAGAGCGCCTCGATTTGCGAAGCCTGCTGCGCCAGCCGATCATTCATGCCACCATAAACGGACACACCGCCCAGCACCATTCCCGCAAGCAGCACCACTGCCAGCGCGACCGCCAGGAAGCGGCGCGCCCCCTTCCCCTTGCGCGGACGCCGTGCGCCGGCGCCGTCGAGTTCATACAGATCATGGCTCATATATTCATTCATCTCACGCATCTCCTTTCTGTTACAGAACCATTACGGTACCTGGTACCGTAATATATGACGGTACCAGGTACCGTAACCTCACTGTAACATCCAAATTTGAAAATACTCTTGAGAAATGATGAACAAATTGTAAAACCATGCGCGCCCGCGCACGAAGCCCTCGAAAAAAGGACCCGCGTCCTTGTGACGCGAATCCTCTTCGTGTGTGGGGAATGGGAAATGTGAATGTGAAAGGGTATGGGGTCCGGGCTGTCCGTCAGTTCCACTCGATGCCGGAGAACTTGCGGAACGCGTTCATGGACAGCTGGATGCTCTCGAACTCGTCGAGCTGGGTCATGTCCTGCTCGAGCACGATGTACTTGATGTCTGTCACCTTGGCGGCCGCGTCGATGATGCGCTGGATGTCGATGCACCCGGTGCCGATTTCCACCACCATGTTCGGAATGAAGGCGCCGCGCAGCTGTTCCATGGTCAGCTCGGATTTTTCGTCCACCATTTCAAACGCGTTGACCGGGCCCTGCAGATCCGCGGGCATGTCCTTCTGGTGCAAAATCTTGATGCGGCTGCCATATTTCCCAATCACCGCCACCGGGTCGAACCCGCCGCGCATGGCCCAGTAGGTGTCGAGCTGGATGCCCACCTTGCCGGGATCCGTGTTCTCCACGATGAGGTCGAGCACGGTTTTCTCCCCGTCGATGCGCTGGAACTCGTGGAAATGGTTGTGATACAGATAGGCGATGCCCTCTTCGGCACATTTGCCCGCCACATCGTTGAATTCCTCACACTGGCGCAGCACGTCGTCCCTCGAGGAGAAGAAGCGCGCGGGATTGATGAGATAGGAGGTGCCCAGTGCCTTGTGATAGGCCAGCACCTTGGGCAGGTTGGACGCCTGCAGCGGCGAGATGTGGCAGCCGATGAACCGGGAGCCGCGCGCCTCGGCCTGCTTTCTCAGTTCCGACGCGGCGGCCGGGAACCCGACGCCGGGATCCTCCAACGCGTTGTGGTTGGCCCCTTCAAGATACTTGTAGCCCATGTCGGCCACCTTTGCGATGGCGGCGACCGGGTCTTCCTTCATTTTGGTCTTGATGGAATACAGCTGGATTCCCACTTTCATTGCCATGTCCGTTCCGTCCTTTCAAGCTTCGGCGCGCCTTCCGGATGCATCCCCGTGCGCGCGAACCATGCACCGCCGCACGCAACAAGCACACAATCCCCCATGCGCAACCCCCTGTTTCGATTATGTGCTTGACGAATGGCGACGTCAATTCATAGAATGGTAGCAAATCGATCCCTTCGTGTAAAAAACCCTCTACCATGCGGATTTCGCATGGCGAAACACACGTGCGCGTCAGAATGGACACCTGTTCATCGAGGCGGCCCCATTCACAGGAGGAACCGTGATGAAAATTCTGATCACCGGCGCCGACCGTGGCCTCGGCTATGGCACCACCCTGCGTCTGCTCGAACGCGGCCACACGGTCTGGGCCGGCCAGTACCTCACCGCTTGGAACGAGCTTTCCGAACTGCAAACGCGTTTCCCCAAAACCCTGCATATCCTGGAACTGGATGTGTCCGATCTCGACAGCGTCCGCGCGGCCGCACAGCTTGTCGGCAGCCAAACGGATTCCCTGGACATGATCATCAACAACGCCGGCATTTCCGGCCGGCCCATCCCCCGTACCGGCGAGCCACCCGAAGGCGGTCGCCCAACCCGCGAGGGGGGACGTCCGGAGCATCCGGAAGAGGGGCTGGAACAGGATTATCATGCCATCCGTGCCGCCTACGAGGTCAACGCGCTCGGGCCGGCCCGCGTGGTGGAGTGCTTCCTGCCACTGCTGAAAAAATCCACCTTCCGCCGGTTGTGCTTCGTCTCCTCGGAAGCCGGCAGCGTCACCGCCGCCGAACGCTTCGACATGTTCGGCTACTGCATGTCCAAGGCCGCCGTCAACATGTATGTCAAAATCCTGTTCAACCGGCTTCGTCCCGAGGGCTACTCGTTCCGGCTGTATCATCCGGGATGGGTGCGTTCGTACATGGGCGGTGTGAAATCCACCTTCGCAGATCTGGAACCGGAGGAGGCCGGCGAGTATGCCGTGAAACACTGGTTCGACGAGACCGTGGACGAGGACACCCTCAAGCTGGTGGACTATACCGGAAAGGTTTGGCCGTTCTAGTCTTTGGTCCCCGCCGTCAAATGGCACGCATCGCCACGGTTCAAGCGGCATGCGGCCGGAAGGAGCAGACATGGCACAAAAAAAGGTATTGATTCTTGGAGACACCGCCCATGCGAAATGGCATTTTCTCAACAAGGCCCAGCCGGCCCTCACCGAGGTGCTCGGCGATGTGTACGCCCTGACGTTTTCAGAGGCATACCCTGCCCTCACCCTCGAGGAGCTGCGCAGCTACGATCTGGTGATCAACTACATCGACAACTGGGCCGAGCGCGGCACGGTGGCGGCCGGCGTGGCGCTGCAGACCTTTGTCGCCAACGGCGGACAGCTGCTGTGCCTGCACAGCGGCATCATCCAGCGCAAGCCGTTCTTCCTGCAGCAGATGCAGGGGGGCGCCTTCACCAAGCACGAGGCGTATGACACGCTGAACTACCGTAACACGGACGTGGCGCATCCCGTCACCGACGGCGTGGCGGCGTTCTCCATGGGCGAGGAGCCCTACGAATTCCTGCTCGATCCGCTGACCGAACGCACCCTGCTGCAGGAATACGAGCTCAACGGCACCGTGTATCCGGCCGCCTGGGTCATCGATTATGGCCTGGGCCGCATCGTCTACCTGGCCCAGGGGCACGATGAGCGCTCGTTTGCGGTACCCGAATTCCGCAAGCTCATCCGGAACAGCGCCCTGTGGCTCACCGATGGGGTCTGACCCCACGCAACGGGGTCGCGTGGCACAGTGATGGGGGTCAGACCCCACACGGTGGGGTCTGACCCCGGGAAAGGAAATTCCCATGGCATTGTTGCATGTCGACTTTTTCTCCGATGTGCTGGGCATGTGCGTTGAAATGGATGTCATCCTGCCGCAGGCCACCCAGGGCCAAATCGGCATGGAGGGCAAGTCCGCCGATGACGGCGACTGGCCGGTCCTGTATCTTCTGCACGGCATGAGCGACGATCACACCATCTGGCAGCGCCGCACGTCCATTGAACGCTATGTCAGCGAATACGGCATGGCCGTGGTGATGCCGAGCACCCAGCTGGCCTGGTACACCGACATGGCGGTGGGCCAGAAATGGTGGACTTACATTTCCCAGGAACTGCCCGCCGTCGTCCATTCCTTCTTCCCCAACATCACCACCAAACGGGAGAAGACCTTTGCGGCCGGGCTGTCCATGGGCGGATATGGCGCCCTGAAATGCGGGCTGTGCGCGCCACAGATCTTTGGCGCCGTGGCGTCGCTCTCCGGCGGCGTGGATGTGGCGACCATCTGCGAGGATCCCAAAAATTATCAGGACACCACGCTCTGGCAGGACATTTTCGGCCCCGGTGACAAGGTGCGGGGCGGCGACAACGATCTGTTCGCCGTCGCCGAACGGCTGGTCGCTTCCGGCGCCACACCGCCGGCCATCTACCTGTGGTGCGGCTCGGAGGATTTTCTGATTGAACACAACCGCGCCATGCGCGACCACCTCACAAGCCTTGGCGTCACCTTCACCTATGAGGAATCTCCCGGCGATCACCAGTGGAAATACTGGGACGAGAAAATCCAGACCGTGCTGGCCTGGCTGCCGGTGGCACAGCCGAAGGGAGGCGAACAGAAATGGCGTTGATCCATACCAATTTCTTCTCCGAGTCTCTCGGCATGTGCGTGGCCGTGGATGTGATCCTGCCGCAGGCGTCGAACCGGCTCATCGGCATGGAAACCACCGCGACCGCGGAAAAGCATCCCGTGCTGTGGCTGCTGCACGGTGCGAGCGACAACCACACCATCTGGCAGCGCCGCACATCCATTGAGCGCTATGTGGCGCCGCTGGGGCTGGCGGTGGTGATGCCCAATGCGCATCTGTCCTCCTACGCCGACATGGCACATGGCGGAAAATACTTCACCTATATGGCCGACGAGCTGCCCCGCCTGATGCGCACCTTTTTCCCGCTCTCCGACAAGCGTGGGGACAACTACATCGCCGGCTTGTCCATGGGCGGCGCGGGCTGCATGAAAATCGGTCTGGCCAGACCGCAAAACTATGCGGCCATCGGCTGCCTGTCCGCCGGCGCGGACAACCATCCCAAGGACAAGGATGGCCGCCGCGACATCAATCCCCGCTGGGCGGAGCGCATGCGCATCGTGTACGGTGACCGCAATACCGACGGCACGGAGGAGGATGTGCTGCACAACGCCCGGAAGCTCGCGGAATCCGGCGGGCCGTTTCCCCGCATCTACCACAGCATCGGTCGCGACGACTTCCTGCTCGACGCCGCGCACCAGACCCGCGACTTCTTCCAGAGCCTGGCCGGCAACCCGTTCGGCTACACCTACAACGAAGACGCCGGCGCCCACACCTGGGAATACTGGGACGAGCATATTCAGGAATTCCTCCGGTTCATCCGGCCCAATGGCTGAACAGGAAAAGGCCCGATCCGCAACTGGGATCGGGCTTTTTTCTGTCATTTCACACATTTCACGTCCACCAGGACGCATCGGGCATTGCCGCCAGACGCACGAACCGGTCTTCGCCCTCACCGCATGTCATCGCACCGTGACGGCTGCCACCCCTTCACGCCCGCGCCACCATGCGGTTCTCCAGCACGCCCAGCCCCTCGACCTCCACCGTCACCACATCCCCGTCCGCCAGATACACCTGCTGATCCTTCGGCATGCCGAACACAACGCCCTCGGGGGTGCCTGTGAGGATGACATCTCCCGGTTCCAGCACCAGGTGCTCGCTGATGTACGAGATGATCTCGGCACAGGAGAATATCATGTCCCTGGTATTGGAGGACTGGCGCGTCTGGCCGTTCACCGTGCTGCGAATGGCCAGTGCGTTGGGGTTTGCCACCTCGTCCGCCGTGACAAGATACGGCCCCAGCGGGCAGAAGCCCTCGCAGGTTTTGCCGAGCAGCCACTGGCTGGTGCGCTTCTGCAGATCGCGCGCGGAGAAGTCGTTCGCGCAGCAATAGCCGAACACGGCATTCAGGGCATCCTCCCTGGAAACATTGAACGCCCGGCGCCCAATCACAATGGCCAGTTCGGCCTCATAGTCCACCATGGTGCTTGAGGGCGGCAGGGCAATCGTCTCGTTGTGCGCGGACAAGGCATTGTTGAATTTCCCGAACACCACCGGGGAATCCGGAATGGCCGCACCGGTTTCTTCCGCGTGTTTGCGGTAGTTCAATCCAATGCAGAGGATTTTTCCCGGGGTTGGCACGCAGGGTGCGAAGCTCATCGCCGCCTCATCGAGGAAGCAGTCGGCAAACACGCGCCGGCCAAGCTCGGATGCAGCGGTTGCCGCAATCGCCTCAAGGGTTGGCCTTGTGATGATGCCCCCCTGAATCCATGACATGGGATCCGGGTTCAACCGCGCCCCCAGCGCTTCTCCCGCCAGACGGACGGACAACACGCCCCGATCCGTGACGATCCCTGTCTCCACACCCATTTTCGAATGGTAGGCTGTCAGTTTCATACTCGCTCCTTTGGGGTCTGACCCCGTGTTTCCATGCCTCTGTTGTGGTCCCATCTTATGATTCCCGGAATACACTGTCAATGCGGAAACACATGACAAAACCAGCACGTTAAGATTCGTATCTTGATCACTTTTTGCTTTAGTCACGTTACAAAACGGGCGTTCTTGCATGACGCAAAGGCAGAGCGCCTTCAGAGATTTTGCTTGTTTTTCGTCAAAAGTGATGAATATGACAAATCAGGACAACAGTTCTGTGTTGACAACACCCAACGCAAACGATAGAATCATCTCATCCAAAGTCCTTATTGTCACGTTACAATTTTGAACAAGCCGCGAACACGCCTTCTCCCAGTGTTGCCTTGTTCCCCTGCAAGCGGGAATGCCACAACATCCCGGCGCCATCTCTTTGGCCCGAATCCCCATCAATGGAAGGAGATCCGCATCGTGTCCGTCTTCAAAAAGAACCTGCAAAACACAAATTCCACCCCTGCATCCGGATCATCTCCCTCGGATTCCCCGTGGCAGCCTCCGACAAGAAGCAAATGGGCCACACTGCGCAGGGAAATCTGGCAATACCGGTACATCTATGCCATGCTCGCGCTGCCACTGGCCTTTTTCGTCATTTTCCGTTATGTGCCGATGTATGGCATCCAGCTCGCGTTCAAGGAATACTCCTTGCGCGGCATTGCGGAGAGCCCCTGGATAGGGTTCGGCCATTTTGAGCGCATGATGATCGAGACGGACTTTTTCCGCGCCCTGTGGAACACGCTCATCATCTCCTTCCAGAAAATCGTCTTTGGCTTCCCCTTCCCCATCATCCTGGCCATCATGCTCAACGAGGTCTACATGCCCCGCTACAAGCGGTTTCTGCAGACCGTCTACACCTTTCCGCATTTTCTTTCGTGGATCATTGTGGCCGGCATCTGCCTGAACCTGTTCGGCGACGCGGGCGCCATGAAGAAAATCATCGAGGTCATGGATCCGGCCATGGCCAAGGACTGGAGCTTCCTGTACAACAACGACACCTTCCGGGGATTCCTTGTCGGTACGGACATCTGGAAGGAGGCCGGCTGGGGCACCATCATCTACCTGGCCAGCATCGCCGGCATCGACCCCGCGCTGTACGAGGCCGCCACCATCGACGGTTGCAACCGGATGCAGCGCATCTGGTACATCACCCTGCCCGGCATCGCCAGCATGATTGTCATCCAGTTCCTGCTGCGCGTCGGCGGCGTCATGGACGGCAGCTTCGACCAAATCTTCAACCTGTACAGCCCGCCGGTCTACCCCTCGGCCGACACCATCGACACCTTCATCTACCGCATCACCTTCCAGCGGGAGATCGCGGTGGACATGGGCTTCCCCACTGCCGTGGGCCTGTTCAAGAACGTCATCAACTTCGTCCTGCTCATCACGGCGAACCGGGTAGCCCGCGTCTTTGGCAGCGACGGCATCATATAGCGCCTGCGGTTGACAACGACGGCATCACACAGCGCCTGCGTTTTGACAACGACGGCACCACATAGCGCCTGCGGTTTGGCAACGACATGACCGGATCCGCACCGATACCTGTCGGCAGGCATTCCACGATATATCAGCGCCACCGCAATAAGGAGAATTGGCAAGATGTCCATGGATACAACGGAGACCCGTTCCAGCAAGTTGACAACCAAAAAAGCCGAACAGGCACTTCTCGCGCGCAACAACCGCATCCGGAAGTTCACGGTGGCCGACGGCATCCTCATTTTCCTGCTGAGCGCCTTTGCGCTGAGTATCCTGTACCCGTTCTATAACGCCGTCCTGGTTTCCCTGGTGCCGCAGCAGATTTATGTGCGCTCTCCGTTCATGCTCTGGCCAAAGGCCATCATTTGGGACAGCTATGAGTTCGTGTTCAAATCCCGGCTCATCTGGTCGAGCATGCTCAATTCAGTCATCGTCTCCGTGGTGGGCACCGCCTACAACATGACCCTGACGGTTCTGTGCGCCTATGCGCTCAACAAGCCGCTGCCGGGCCGCCGGTTCTTCCGCTTCCTCATTGTGTTCACCATGTATTTCTCCGGCGGCATCATCCCCTTCTACCTGCTCATCAAGGATTTGAAGCTCATGAACACGCTGGCCGTCATGATCATTCCCAGCGGCATCGCCATCCTCTACATGCTCATCATCTCCAATTACTTCCGCTCCCTGCCCCCCTCACTGGAGGAATCCGCCAAGCTTGACGGCGCCAGCGACATGACCATTCTCCTGCGCATCATTCTGCCACTGTCCCTGCCGCTGCTGGCCACCTTCACCCTGTACTACGTCGTTGACCGCTGGAACGAGTGGTTCAACGCGATGATGTTCATCCGGTCCACAGAAAAATGGCCGCTTCAGCTGACCCTGCGCAAAATCATCCAGGACGCGAACTTCGCCAACACCACCCTCGTCCCCGGCCAGGTTCGGCCGGACACCTACGGCGACAGCATCAAGATGGCCTCCGTGGTTGTGACCATGTTCCCCATGATGATGCTGTATCCGTTCCTGCAGCGCTATTTCCTCTCCGGCATGATGCTCGGCGCCGTGAAGGAATAGCCTGAACGCGACAAACAACGCGACAAACAACGCAACAAAGCCTCGACGAGAGACACAACCAGAGACACAGCAATCGTTGAAGCAAGCAAGGCCGCGTGACCACGCGGGCCTTTGCAGGGAACTCCCCTGTGAGGCCGTGGTTTTTGTTACCCCAAAAGACACCTGGCAGCGGCCCTGACTGCCCAATGAACCCGGCGAACCGGGCACCCCAAGCTAATCTGGCGAAACTGGTAAACCCAGCGCACCCGGCAAATCCCTTGACCCCTCTCCCCCCGGTATCCACGGCTCCGGCCGTCGTGATAACAAGAAAAGGAGGACACTGACATGACAAGAAAGAAAACACTTGCGCTGCTGCTCTGCGTCTTCATGCTCATCGGCATGCTGGCCGGATGTGGCGGCACCACGCCCACAGGCGACACCCCGGCGACTTCTTCCAACGCTCCTGCGGCATCCGCCGATGGCGACACCGCGCCCGCCGTCGCCGCGAAGGATGTCATCACCGTCTCCATGAACGTCATGGATGCCGAGAAATGTGGCAACAATCCAAAATCCGATTACATCAAGGAGACTTTCGGTATCGAGTTCGATTATCAGCCGGTTTCCTGGGGTGACTGGGGCGAGAAGATCCGCACCTGGGTCTCCGCCAACGACATGCCGGATCTGGTCTGGTGGGATCTCAAGGGTGCCAGCTCCCAGGAATACAAAACCTGGGCCAGCCAGGGCGCGTTCACCGAAATCCCCATGGCCAAGCTGCAGGCCCGCCCCGAGCTCAATCGCCTGGCTTCGGGCATGAAGTCCGTAGAGGCCATGAAGGTGGATGGCAAGTTGTACGCATGGCCCGCCAACCGCAACAACCCGGAAGTGGCACAAAATACCTACTCTTCCCATTGGGTCTATCGCCGTGACATCGCCAAGGAGCTGGGCATGTACAACGAAGGCGATGTCTACACCTACGACGAATGGGTGGCCCTCATCAAGGCCGCGCAGGCAAAGGACCCGAACATGGCCGGTCTGGTGATGCCGAGCTGGGCGTTCCCGCACGCGCCGGTGCTGTTCATCGGCCCGGTTCCCGCTGAAGGCAATGAAACCTGCTCCTACATCAAAGGCGCCGACGGCAAGTACATTTGGCCGCCGACCACCCCTGAGTATAAGGATGGCGTGCTGAAGACCTATGAGCTGTTCCAGGACGGCGTCATCTACAAGGACAACATCCAGTTCAAGGCCAGCGAACACACCGACATGTTCGCCGCCAGCCGCGCGTTCGCCACCTATTTCGGCGGTGCGGACACCTACAACGATCTGCAGAGCAAGCTGCTCAAGGCGGAGCTGGTCACGGATCCTGAAGCTGTCGGACCGGCCATCGTCACCTTTGACGGCAAGTTCTGGATGACCCAGACCGAAGACTACTGGTCTGTCACCGCCTTCTCGAACGAAGTGGACGAAGCGAAAATGGATCGCGTCCTGGACATGTGGGACTACCTGCAAAGCGATGAGGGCATGCTGTTCCAGTGGCTCGGCTTTGAAGGCAAGGACTATGAGAAGGCAGCCGACGGCTCCGTCAAGGTGCTGTGGGAACTGGATTCAGCCACCGGCCAGTATGTAAACCCCTATTCTGAAATGCGTTTCGGCGAATTCACCGCTGCCGGCCTCACCCGTCCGGGCAACCCTGCCAGCGCGCAATACGGCGTTGAGCAGAACCAGATGGTGTGGGACTACATGGGCAAGAACCCTGTTGGCATCAAGGGCTTCGACTACGATGTCTCCTTCATGAGCGCGCCGAACAAGGACAAGTACGGCACGTACGGCGCCGATGTGAAGGCCAAGCTCATCGAGCTGCTGCAGACCTCCAATGACATCGAAGGCGACTGGGACACGTTTGTGGCTTCCATGATGCCGAAAGTGCAGCCGGTGCTCGACGAGATCAACGCGGCTGTGAAATAATCTCCCTGCCAACTTCTTGAAACAGGGCTTGCAACCAGACAGGTCCCCCGTTTCATGACCCCCTTGGCATATCCCCTGAAGATGGCCACCCGGAACGCATCCGCTTTCCGGGTGGCCATTTTCTCTTGTGCCGTCATACAACGTTGTGGCAACACGGCGTTCCGGGAACTCCTGTTTGACACCGATGCCGTTTGCGTGTTACGAAAGAAGGGATCCCATTCTACCGACAGGGAGGACATCCAATGAACAGGGACATGCGCAGGAAAAACCAACAGCTCACGCAGGCCGAGGCCGAACAGGTTCTGGCGCGCGGCACGTCCGGCGTACTCGCGCTGTGCGGTTCTGACGGCGAACCCTATGCCGTCCCCTTGAGCTATGTGTGGCGCGAGGGACACCTGTATTTCCACAGCGCCCTGACGGGACACAAGGTGGATTTGCTGGCACAGAATCCGCTTGCCTCTTTCTGTGTCATCGACCAGGATCAGGTGGTGCCGGAATCCTACACCACATATTTTCGCAGTGCCATTGCGTTCGGCAATGTCCGGGTGTTGTCGGAGCCGGACGAAAAGCGGCAGGCACTGTTGTGGCTGGCGGAGCGGTACGCGCCGGATCAACCCGCGCTGCACGCGCAGGAAATCGACAAATTCTTTGACCGCACGCTGGTGTTGGACATGGCCATAGACCGGTTGACCGGCAAGGAAGCCAGGGAGCTCCGACCACCGCAGGGATCCCCGGGTTGACTCCGGGCATCGCAGGGGACACCGAGCTGACACCGGGCATCGCATGGATCCCCGGGTTGACCCCGGCCGCCGCAAGGGCACCAGGCTGACGCTCTGGCGGACACGAATCCATCCGCCTGAGAGGCCCGTTCCCCGCGCGGCGCCTCCCCGCTATGGGGAACCCACCGCGCCCTTTTCAAGCCACTTGTACCGGTGATAGGCTTCCATGACCTTGGTGATGTACTCCCGTGTCTCATCAAACGGAATGACTGTCGGGAAATCCTCCGGCTGCTTCACAAACGCGTCCCGCGACCATTTGTTGACATTGCCCGGGCCACCGTTGTAGGCGGCCAGCGCCTTGTCCCAATCTCCGCCGTACTGCCGAATCATCGCGCTGATGTAGAACGCCCCGAAGCGGACGTTGATTTCCGGGTTCTTGAGGTCCTCGTCGGTGATGGTCACCCCCAGCCGGCCGGCGATATCCTGCCCGGTGGGCGGCATGATTTGCATCAGGCCAATGGCGCCGGAACGCGAGAGCACGTCCGGCCGATAGGTGCTTTCGGTCCGGATGATGCCCCACAGCAGCAGCGGATCCATCCCGTATTCCTCCGCATACCGCGTCACTTCCGCTTCGAAGGCGCGCGGATAGGCGTATTGGTAGCCCAGTCGGCTCGGCTCGTCCAGCAAGGCGCGCATGCCCCAGATGACACTGGTATAGGTATCTCCCTTGTCCAGATACCATTGCGCCAGATACAGCTTTTCTCCCGGCGTGGCCACATATCTGCCTATCGCCAGTTCCAGCCGGGACAGTTCGTCGCGCCCTTCCGCCTCAAATTGTTCCACCCGATCCAAAAACGCGGGGCGCGCGGCTTCCCCCTCCGGCGTCTCCGGAAACACGATCTCCATCCCAAGCCGTTCCTGCCAGGCGGGATATTCGGAGAGAATGGCAAGGCATGTTCCTGCCGCTTCCCCCTCCTGATTTCCCTGACGTTTCAACAGGATATACGCCCGATATGCCGCGTCATCCTGCAGGGTCCCCTCGCCACTGGCGATGGCCAGATAGCCCTCGAGCGCGGCCGTTGTTCTCCCCAGCCGTTCGGACAATTTGGCACCCAGCCATTTGGCGGCTGCATTTGGCGCGGACAGATAGGCATTCGCCGCCCCTTTTGCGTCCCCATTTTTTTCGAGCAGCGCGCCCAATCGCTCCCCGCCGGCCGAACCTAGCGTTCCGTATACGGCGATGGCCTTTTTTGCTTCTCCCGCGCCTTCCAGCGCCCGTGCGTACCACCAGGCCACCTGTGCCGGATGGGTTGTCGGCAGACTAACAGCAGACGTCTCGCCCGCATCCGCGAGTGCCGCGTCGGCCGCGCCTTCCGCCAGACTACGTGCGCCTTCCGGCAATGCTTCAAACAAGGAGACCGCAAGGGCATAATCACCACTACTCGCAACGGCGACCGCCTGGCACACCAGCAGCTGCTGTCTCAGGCTGCCCTCCGCCGTCTGTGCCAACAGCGGCTCAAGAATGGCTGTCACCTCTGTGGCCATGCCCTTTTTCAACAGGATGTCGCATCCTGTCACGGGATCGGGCGCAAGCGCCTGTATGCGTTCCAGCGCGGCTTGATCCGGCAGCAATTTGGCATATTCGGCCAACGCCGCCGCCACATCCGCCTCGTTCTCCAATGCTTGTGCGAGTTGGAACCGGACCTCCGGACTGTCATACAAATCAAGTGCCTTGCGATAGGCCGCCGATGCGGTCCGGTTCAGCTGCCGTGCCATGGCGGTTGAAGCGCTGCTCTCAATGCCAGTTTGGGCGTCCGAACCGCTCTCCACGCCAGTCTGGGCATCCGAACCGCTCTCCGCAACCGTTTCGGCTGCACTCCCTGCCGGGTTTGCCAGCGTCGATGAAGGCGGCGGGTCTTCCGCCACACCCTGCTCACGCAGGGCGGCGAGATACAAATTGGCATAATAGCCCGTGGTGTCCTTCCGCTCCGTGAGCGCCGCCAGCTGGCCGGTGATCCGTTTGGACTCCGAGAGATCCCCGCGCATCAGGAAATTCAGGATTTCCATCTCCCCCGTGACGGGCACAATGACTTCCGGCGTGGGGGTGGCAGGCCCAAACAGGCCCCCTTCCCCAAACAACCCGCCATCGGCTGTCGCGGTGGGCGCATGCGTGTCTGCCTGCAGAAAACGCTGTGCAGCGCCCACGAGGGCTTTGACGCCAAATCCAATCGCCACCAGCAGTGCGATGGCCACAATAAACCCAACAATTCTTCTTCTCCGGTACATGCTTTCTCCTGTGTGCAAGATGTATGACCGCTTGCGGGAATACTCCCGGCGGGGTCTTTGGGGGACTTCCCCCCGGACTGTATGATTCCATTATACAGACTACGCATCAGCCGAAGCGGTTGTCTTTTGTGCGCGGGCCATTCCCAGCCATGTCCCCACCGCTTCCAACGGCACCGCTGTCTCCCGGCCGGTTCCCAGTTCGGTTCCCATCTCACGGACAATCACCCGCCCCTGCCCCAGCTCGTCTTCCCCCACCAGCACCACATACGGCGCCTTTCGCCTGGCCGCGTCCCGCATGGCCTGCCGAAGCCGGCGGCCACTGAGATCCAACACCGCCGCCACACCCTGTTCCCGAATCGCGGTGACAAGCCGCAGACAGGCTTGTGACAGATTGGATTCCGCATCCTGTTCCAAGCCAATCGGGATCACCACCACCTCGGCCCCTTCCTGATCCTGCGCCCGATTTTGCGCTTCCAGCACCGCGTAGATCACATCCAGTCCAAAGGTCATCCCCACAGCCGGGTATTGGGTTTGCGCGTCCGCGCCCAGGAATGCGCCAATGATGCGGTCATACCGCCCCCCCGCGCCGACGCTGGACGTGATGTCCCCGGATGTCATGAACACCTCCCAGACCGTACCGGTGTAAATATCCAGACCGCGCGTCAAGGTGGGCGTGAACACCGTGCGTGAAGCCACACCGAGGGCCTCCAGCGCGGATTCCAACGCATCCAGCTCGGCCGAGGCCTCTCGAAGCGCCTGGCGGCCCATGCGCAACAACGAGAAGAACCTGCCCTGCTGATCGTGGGTGATGCCGCGCTGGGTCAGCTCCCCGCAAACCCCCTCACGGCCGATTTTCTCCAGCTTGTCCACGGCGGAGAGCACCGGCAACACCTTGTCCGAAGGGATGCCTGCCGCCTCCACCACGGCCTGCAGCCATTTCCGGTTGTTGTAGCGGATGACAATGTCAAGGCCCAGTGTCTTGTAAATGCGCACCGCCATCTCCATCAGCTCCGCCTCGGCCAGCACGGAGGAGATGCCCACCACATCCACATCGCACTGGGTGAACTCACGGTTTCTCCCGGTCTTCACCGGGCCGTCCCGAAACACGCGGCCGATTTCATACCGCCGGAACGGAAGCGGCCGATCCGGGTTCAAGCCCATGACCTTGGCGAACGGCACGGTCAAATCATAACGAAGTGCCAATTCACGCCCGCCCTGATCCTGCAGCCGGTACATCTCCTTGAGAATTTCCGCGCCACCGGCGTACTTGGACGCCAGCACATCGAACCGGTTGAGCATCGGGGTTTCCAGTGGCGGATAGCCATACAGCGCAAAGGTGTCCTCCAGCGTCCGAATGACGCGCGCCCGGATTCGCTGCGCTTCGGGCAGATAATCCCGTGTACCCTTGAGGTTCGACAAATCCAGCGGCTTCCCGGTGTTGTCCGTGTTGGTCGCACCTCCGGCTGATTCTCCGCGATTCGCATATCCTGTGATATCCATTTCCCTGTTGTTCAACATGCAGATCTCCTTCCCCATCGCTTCGGTGAAGCCGTTTCGGATCGGGAGCGATCAAAAAAACACCCGGTCCGGTAACGGCCGAGTGGTGTGTGTTCCGTTCCACCATCGGCACAAGCGCGACAAGCACCTGTGCCAACAGCAATTGCCTGTGGCTACAGATGCGGCTTGTGATGATGATGCAGGGTGCGCGTTGCGCTTGGATTCCGGTTCATGTGCCGCTCCTGTGGATCCAGTATGGGCCGGTGAGTCCGCCCATCCGATTTTTCCCATCGTAGCACCAACCGGAGCGGATGGTCAAGCCGTTCTTCAAAGAATTGCCAAATTCATGATCCACAGGATTGCAAAATCATGATCCACAGGATTGCAAATACATGATCCACAGGAATGTAAATACAGGATTTACAGAATTGCCAGCCGCATTGTTATCGGGATGGTCAATCGCAGCGCCAAACAGTATGATGGTGCAGGAAGATTTGATGATGCTTGATGAGATCCCCGGCGCGGATCAGGAGAAGATGATGGACGCATCAAAACTGAATCGGAAAGACATTCTCACAGGGTTGCGCGACATCGGTGTCCAGCCGGGCATGGAACTCGAAGTCCATTGCTCGCTCAAATCCTTCGGACATGTGGACGGGGGTGCGGAAACCGTCCTATCCGCGCTCAAAACCGCTGTTGGCCCGGAGGGCAGTCTGTTCATGCCTGCGCTGCGGCTCTCCCCCGATCTCCCAAAGACCGAAGCGGATCTGCGCATGGGGATCACCTACAAGGCACGCATCCTTTCTGACGAAGAACCCCGCAGCGCTATGGGCATCGTGGCGGACACGTTCCGCCTGCAGCCGGACGTCGTGGTCTCAGAAGGTGTTTTTGGCACTGCCGCCTGGGGCCGGAACGCGGAGAAAGCCCGGACGGAACGGTTCCAGCACCTCATCGACAACGGCGGCATGGCGTTGATGCTTGGCGTGGACATCTACCGGCTCACAGCCATGCATTACGTGGAAGATCTGCTGCCGCAGCGTGTGCGCGACATCTTCAAGCCCGCTGATGCCGTACGGGCTGTTTATCCGGAAGATCAATGGTTCGTGGAAACAGGCCATGCGCCGGTGAAGGCGTGGTACACCATTCAGGAGCGGGCTTTTGCCGCCGGGCTGATTCGCACCGGCACCATCGGTGCCTGTCCGGTGATGTTTTTCCCGGTTGGCGACGTGGTGGGCCTGTATGCCGCCGCGCTCAGGGAAGATCCGCTGGGGCTGTACGGGCTGGCAAGATGATGGCCATGGACAGACCGCCGGACTATCGAATCGGCGGCGTCACATGCACATCGCTGCCTTCCGCTTCCGTCTGGAGCACGGCCTGATAGAATGAGGACAGCCGGTTCACATCCTCTGTGATGAGGCAAATGCCAAAAAGATTCATTGGTTGTCACTCCTCTCTTCCGCAGCGCGTTGCCAAGGATTCAAACAAGCCATGCTGGAACAACGAAAATCCCGTTTTCCAGCATGAGATCCTCCCGAGAAACCAGAACCCCGTGCTTTGAACCAAACCTTTCCATAAAGCGCCGCAAGGAGGCAAAATCCGCATCCTTCAGACTCCTCTGATATTTCACCTCAACCGGCAGCGGCTTCTCCCGGCCTGCCAGAACAAAGTCAACCTCCCCCTTGTCATCACGGTAATAGTACAGTCGAGACAAGGTTCTCGCTGCGTACGTTTCCGCGGCATGGCAGTAGTCCGACTCAACCAGCGTGCCCGCCTCCCCTTCCGAAATGCTGCGCCGCAGGAGAAATGCGTTTTGAACGCCATTGTCTCCCAGGTACAGCTTCTTGTTTTGGCGGATTGATTTTCCTGCATTCTCCGAATAGTTCTCCAGCACCTCCAAAAAACTTGCATCGTTCAGGTAGGACACGTATTGGGAGACCGTGGCGCTGTCCAGCTCAATGGTTTGCCCAAGCGTACGCCACGAATGCGGATGGCCGGCATTGGCAGCGACAAAATACAACAGGCGTTCGAGCTTCTCTGGATTTCTGATGGTATACTGAAGAACAATATCCCGAAACAACCCGCGCGTGACGATGTCCTGCAGCAGCCGCTGCTGCCAAAACAGGAGCGGCACCTCTTCGAAATACTCGGGATAGCCACCCACAAGCAGGTATGTTTGATACAATTTCATGATTGGCAGCCGGACAGACTCCAACATCACTTGCTTTCGCATCAGATCCGCCGCATAAGCAGCCGGATCTGCAAACAAACTGTATGGGGGAACTTCCTGAAGCCATGTGTGAAGCGGTTCTGCCGGCCTGAGCACATGCTCAAAGAAAACAAACTGCCGAAAAGACAACGGCAGCACATGGATGTCATCCACCCTCCCCATCAGGGATTCGCGAGACCCGTGAAGCAGCTGCGTCATGGAAGATCCGCTGACAATGAATTTGACGTTCTCGCGGCGGTCCACATGGTTTTTCAAAAACAGTTGCCACTCCCTCATCACATGAATCTCATCGATGAACACATAGATGCGCTCCGCCAGCTCCGCAAAAGTCTCGAACAAAACTTGTTCCTCATACAGGCGGAAAACATCCCCGATTGTGGACACCGTGGAAAAGAGCGCCTGATCATCGCATGAAAAAAACAAGATGCGTTGCGCTGCAACACCATCACCAAGCAACTTTCGGATTGCCTGCATCATCATGACGGTTTTTCCGACACGTCTTGGTCCAACAAGAGAAAGAATACGGGCGGAGTTCATCCCAGCCAACACATCGCGCACTTCCTCGCGAACCGTGTATTCCGGATATCCTGAACTCACAACGCCTGTTGTCCACCATGGGTTCATGGCCATCAACGCACGCAACGACATCACATCACCTCATCTCACCTCCATTATATCTGTTTTGTCGATTATAATCTACAATTTTTGTTGTTTTTGAAGATTATATTCTTCACGATAGCGGCTGCTGCTCACAAAAAGGCAGACGATGGATGCTTGATGTCATCATTTGAAACGGTTGCATGAAGAAACCCTTCCTGCCTTGCCCAACCCGTTCTGTTGTCATAAGATGCAGGTGTATAAAGCCAC
>JAEWSN010000002.1 GCA_023459915.1 Bacillota bacterium | reverse complement strand
CTTATTCATCTTACATGAATAAGTTACACCAACAACGAGAACTTTGCAAGGGTATTACGGTACCAGGTACCGTAATACTTCTGTAACAAAAGAAAAGTCCTTGAAGACGTATCATCTTCAAGGACTTTTCTTGGTCGGAGTGAGAGGACTCGAACCTCCGGCTTCTTGGTCCCGAACCAAGCGCTCTACCACCTGAGCCACACCCCGTTGTGCGCCGGTTCAAGGCGCCCATTCATAGTAACACAAAGCCCATGCTGTTGCAATATCGATTTTGCGCGTGAAGCGGCATACAAGCGAGGATCAAGGGTTCCCCACACCACGCGCGTCAATTGTTTCACGCACGAGGGTACTGTTGCCTTCCCGGGTTCACACGCCGCCGTTTTCCAGTGTCACGGCTGCTTCGGCTGCCGCGGTTGCTTCTGCAGCATCGGCTTTTTCCTTCAACTGCCGCTGCACCTCGGCGATATCTTCCCGGGACAGGTTGTACCGGCTCACGGCTATGAACGCGAACACAAAGGCCAGCAGCGATCCCACCGCAAAGAACATGCCCATGGAAAACGCCGTGACATGGTGCTGCACGGCCAAATCCGCGTCAAACCGCACCAAGTCGAGGAACCCGCCCACCAGCACCAGCGTGATGGATTGCGAGAATTTGTAGAACAGCGTGAGAGAGCCGAAGTAGATGCCTTCCTGACGTTCGCCCGCGCCGAGCTCGTCCACATCGATGACATCGCTCATCATGGACAGCGGCAGCGTGAACATGCCGCCCAGTCCGAACCCGGCCAGCAGGGAGAACGGCAGGAACAGCAGAATGTTCTGCCCCACCACTTCACGGCCGAACACCAGCAGCCCGAACAGGAAGCAGGAAACAATGCTGATGGTGATGGCCAGGCGCAGGGAATTGCGCTTGTCGAGCCGCTTGGCGATATACGACCAGGCCGGCTGGCACACAATGCTCGTGGCAAATTGCGCCCCCACCACAATGGCAATCTTCTGGCTGTCCATCCCGAAGGTGAACGTAAACACATGCAGCCCGATGTTGCTGATGATGGCCGAGGCGATGTTGTTGAACATATAGGTCAGCGCCACGCTGCGGAACTGCCGAATCTTGAAAATCCGCACCATGTCGAAGACCATGTTCTTGAACCGGAAGGGCTTTCCGGGATGCTTCCAAACGGTTTTTCGTAGAAGGGGAACATAGCGCAGGGTCCAGAAAAAGCTGACCAGCCCGAAGACCAGGATCAGCAATGAGGTCCACATGCCCAGCCGCGGATAGGCGGCCGGATTGAGCTGCCCCACCGGGTACGCCTCGGTCGGCGCAAAGATGACATACAGCCCGAACACGGTCACAAATGCCAGCCCGACGAGGAAAAAGACGGTCTTGGTTCCCTGAATGGCGGTGCGCTCATCGTAATCTGTGCTCATTTCCGCGCCCAGTGCCGTATACGGTGTGGTATACACGGTCATGAAGGTCTTGGTCATGAGAATGAGAAGCAGCAGCAACGCGAACTTCACCGCCACGCTGCCCTCGTTGCGCATGGCCCAGACCATCCAGTTGGCGCCCGCCATGCCGATGGCCCCGAGCAGCAGATACAGATGCCGCCGTCCGAACCGTTGGTTGTTGGTGTGATCCGAAAGGTAGCCCATCACGGGATCCGTGACCGCATCCCAAATGATGCCGATGGACACAATGAATCCCACAAGCGAACCCGGGAGTTTCAGAATGGTGGTGCTGAAAAATACAAGGTATGCCCCCACCACCTGGATGGAGATGCCGACAGGAAAATTCCCGATGCCATACCCGATGCGGTCTCCCAATGGGATGCCCCTGCGGGCCTTCTGTTCCGATACCGTTGTCAAGCAGTCCTCCCCCGTTCGTTCCGTTTCCATGGGTTCCCACGGATCATAACACGTCCACTTCGGCGTTGTCTGAACTTTTTCCGACTTCGGCTTCCAGCATCATGCGGCCACAAAAGCGCTCCAGCCAGTCACTGACACAGTCCGCCATGAGCCGGTGACCCGAGGCGTTGGGATGGATGCCGTCCATGCACAGGTACTCCCGATAATCCGCCTCACCCAGAAAGGCGCTGCGGACGTCGAGCACATGCACGCCCATGCGGGCCGCCACATCCAGGATGGCCGCGTTGTACCGTTCCTGCCACCAGTAAATGCGGCTCACAGTACCCAGCCAGGCGAGGATGTTCGCCGCCGCGTCAGGGCTGGCCTGGCTCACCCACGCGAAGTACCGGTCCGCGTCCAGCGGCGGCAGGGTCATGAGCACCGGCAGCACACGTTCTCCGGAAAAGCGCAGCAGCAGCGTCTTGAGCAACTCCTTGAACTGGGCAAGATTTGTCTTGGGGTCATGGTTTCCCGTTGGATCCCGCGCAATGGCCTCCCAATCGAAATCACAATCGTTGCCACCGTATTCAATCAGCACCAGATCCGGTTTTTCCCCCGCCTGCACGTCGTCGAGATCGCGGATGGACTTTGTCATGGCCCGGCTCAGCGTCATGCCGAATCGTGCCCGGTTCAGCAAATTCCCCCTGAGCCGACGATTCACCAGCTCCGCGTAGTTCTCCGGCAAAACCTTGTATTTCCCGGCATCCTCATCCCAGATGATGCCCTTGGAAATGGAGTCTCCCTGCAGGGACACGCGGTAGGTCTTCTTGCGTTTCATCCGCAGCCGCAATGGCTGGCGATGGCGCTTGCGCAACTGCAAGGGCACCTGCCGATTTTTTTGCGGACGAGCCTGCGCCCCACCCTGCGGACTGTCCTGCGAACGCTCCTTCGGTCTGTCCTGCTGGATTTCGGATAAGCTCCCTTGATCTTTTCCCTTGATTTTTGACATGCGGCACTCCTCATTCCATCACCGGGTTCCTCCCGATGACATCAAGTATCCGAACCCGCTGCGCTTTTTGTCTGTTGGAGCCGGTTCGGCCGAAACACCATGCCTCGGACAAGTACGGCCGTTGTGTCGTGGCACCTTCACGCACACGCGATTCCCGGAACGGTTTCCGGGTATAATGGTAAGAGAGCCGGTTGTCAATGTGGGAGCAGCGGTGTTCAGATGTGAATCACTTCGGTCGCCACATCGTAGATTTCCATTTCCGGGTCGGACTCCAGGAAACGCAGCACCGCGCCCAGCATGCTGTCCGCATGGGCCGCCTCGTTGGAGACACAGGAAAAGCCAAGTGCCGTCCGGTGCCACTCGTCCTGATAGTCCACCTCGGCGGCGGACATGTTGAACCGGTTTTGCACCTTGGCCAACACACTCTTGATGACGCGCCGCTTGTCCTTGAGACTCACCGGCTCGTGGAGTTGCGCGTAGATCGACATCACACCAACAACCATGCATTCCTCCCGCGGCACTCCCGCCCCCGAACATACAGCGCAGCCACCGCCGCACCCGAACATACAACGCAACCACCGCCGCGCCCGAACGCATTCCCGCGGCCGGGCCGCATCCCCATCATAAACCGGAACCCCGGGTCTGGCAACCGGCCCGGGAGAAGGAGCTCACATGGAAAAGGTCCTGATCATCGACGACGAGCACACCATTCTGGACAACCTGTCCTTCATTCTGGAGCTGGAGGACTACGAGGTCCTCGCGGCCGCCAGCGGCACGGAAGGCGTTGCGCTGTTTGAAAAAACACCGGACATCATGGCGGTCATCAGCGACATGCGCATGCCCGGGATGAGCGGCATGGACGTGGTGCAGGCCATCCGCGCGCGAAATCCGGACATCGGGGTCATCATCCTGACCGGACACGGCGACATGGACAACGCGGTCGCCACCATGAAGGCCGGCGCGTTCGACTACCTGAACAAGCCGGTCAATGCGGACAAGCTGCTCATTACGCTGGAGAACGCCATCCGCCGGTACAGCCTGCAATACGAGAACAAGCGGCTGCAGGCGGATATCCTGAAAAAAAACGAATACCTGCAGGGCCTGCACGATTCCGCCCAGCAGATTCTGCTCAAGCTCATTCCGGAAAAACCTCCGCAGTTTCCCGATGTACGCACCGCCTCGGTCTACAAGAGTTGTGATGATGTGGGCGGCGACATGTACGACGTGTTCGAACTCGGCGACAAGGTGTTCTTCTACATCTTTGACGTGTGCAGCCACGGCATTCTGGCCGCGGTCATCACCATGATCATCAAGTCCTTTTTCGACTCCCTGCGCCGGATGCAGCGCTTCATGGATGTGGCCGTGAACCTGCCGGATCTGCTCCAGAACCTGAACCGGGAAATGGAGCGGAACACACCGGCAAACATGTACGCCACCCTGTTTTGCGGCTACTATGACCGGTCCGGCAAAACCATCACCTGGCTGTCGGCGGGACATATCGATCAGATGCTGCTGCACGAAGGCAAATGGGTGCCGTTGTCCTCAACAGGCACCATGGTGGGCCTTTTCGATTTTGCCGAGTTCGAAACCGGCACGGTTCCCGTCTCCTCCGGCGATCGGCTGTATCTGTTCACGGACGGGTTGACCGAGGTGTGGCAGGAGGACGAAATCATCGGGCAGGATCAGGCGCTCGAGCTGCTGTCCCGCTATGCAGACCTGGATATCGACGACAATCTGAACGAGATCTATGAGGAGATTCTGGACCTCGCCGGCGGAAAGCCGCTGGAGGACGATCTCACCATCCTGGGACTCTCGTTTTCGTAAAGGAGCGGCAAGATGAACCGACTCTCGCTTGAACGCATGCTGTCCGGCTTTTTCAATCACGACAGCGAATATGCCATCCTGGTTCTGGATCCCGGCTTTCATGTGTTGCTGTGCAACGGGGGTGCCCAGTCCTTGTTCGGGTATCCACGGGACGCGCTGGTGGGAAAACGCTGCCCCTTTGACATCGCGCGCCATGGCGGCCTGTCCGAGAATGTGCTGCTTGGTGGGGCGCTCGTGGAGGATCATCGCGGGTACTGGTCGTACGACACCACGCTCCACGACGTAAACGGCCGCGCCTTTCCCGCCCACGTATCCGTGATTTCCTGTTCCCCGCAGGATCCGGATTGCGCGCGCGCCTTTCCGGGCGCCGTGCAGACAGAATCTCCCGGTTCAGGCATGTCTGTGATTCAGGCGGAAAACCTGGAACAAAACGTGCCGGCCGGCGAGCATCTGCTGGTCATCATCAAGGACACCAGCGTGGACACCGCGCAGGACCGGCTGCGCAACATCATCATCGAGGTGGCGCACCTGGCCAACCAGCCCAAGGAGCTGGTCCCCATGCTCGAGGACATCATGCATGTGCTGCAGACATCGCTGGACATTCCGCTCGCATATGTCTGCCTCACCGCGGATGGCGGCGCCTTCCAGGTCACTGCCGTCAGCGGACTGCCTGTCACGGCCATGAAAGAGTATTGCCATGCGGGATCGGGTGCGGTCGAACCTCGCGCCGCCGGCTGCATGGAGGCGTGTACGGAGCTGACCATCACCCACGAACCGCTGTTCAACCACCGCATCTCGGATCTGCTGCCCCACCCGGAGGATCTGCATGAGGCCTACGAACTCATCCACATCCCCCTGCTTTCCGACGTGGCCGTGCTCGGCGTGCTCCATGTGGCCATCCCGCAACGCCTGCTGCGCACCTTCATCCAGGACAGCCAGGTGCTCAGCCTCATCGCGAACAAGCTGACCGCCTCCATCCGCAACAAGCAACTGGAAAAGGAACTGCACGACTATGCGGAGGATCTGGAACGTATCGTGCAGCAGCGCACCGACCAGTTGCGCGAAAAGGACGCCCAGCTGGTGCAATCCGGCAAGCTGGCCACCCTGGGCGAAATGGCCACCGGCATCGCGCACGAAATCAACCAGCCGCTGGGCGGCATCAGCCTGATGGCCCAAGGGCTCCAACGCGCGCTGGAAAAGGGAAAGCTCACCGATGAGCTGCTGGCCAACCGCATCCAGTCCATCCAGGACCAGATTGAGCGCATCAACAAAATCATCAACCACCTGCGCGTGTTCGGGCGGCAGGCCCCGGAATCCAAGTCTCCCATCGACGTGAACAAGCCCCTTCGCGATGTGCTCGACCTCATCGGCATGCAGCTGCGCAACCACAATGTGCTGCTGAACCTCACCCTCGACGAGCGTCTGCCGCCGGTACTGGGGGACGCAAACCGGCTCGAGCAGGTTTTCCTGAACATCATCGGCAACGCGCGGGACGCGCTGGAGGATCAGGAAGTCCGGGTCAACACCCTGCGGGCGGAACCGGACGCACCGGACTGGACGCGGACCTGGGAGAAGCGCATCGACATCCGCACCGCCCTGACCGATGGCATGGTCACCATCACCATCACGGACACCGCCGGCGGCATCCCGGAGCGGGTGCTTGCCAAAATCTTCGAGCCCTTCTTCACCACCAAGCAGGTGGGCAAGGGCACGGGGCTGGGCCTTTCCATTTCCTATGGCATCGTCAAGGAGTTCGACGGGGATCTGTGGGTCACCACCAAGCTCGATGAAGGCAGCACCTTTACCGTGGCCCTGCCACCGATGCAGAACGGAGAAACCGCATGAGCAGGGATCCGTTCTACCAGATGCCATGGACCCCCGACATCCGGCAGGGCTGTGTCCGCTTGGAATGGCGGGCCCTCGAAACCGGCACCCCCCGAACAATACAGGAAGTGCTGCGCCATGAGTTCGGGTGCTCCGGGACCACAATCCGTCGCATGCGCCAGCCGGGACTCCTGATGGTGGACGGGCAGCCGGCCCGCGTGCGGGATGTGATCCGTCCGGGCCAATTTCTGGAATGCTGGCTGTCCGAGCCGGAAGACTCCGCGCTCAAGCCCGAACCGCTGCCGTTGGAAATTCTGTACGAGGACGACCATCTGCTCGCGGTGGACAAGGGGGACAACCTCCCGGTTCACCCCTCCTCCCTCTTTAGGGGCACCACACTGGCCAACGCGGTTGCGTGGCATCTGCGGCAGGAAGGCGACAACCATCGCGTTCATCCCGTGACACGCCTGGACCGGAACACCGCCGGCATCACCCTGTTCGCCAAAACCGCCCACGCCCAGCATGTGCTGGGCAAGCAGGCGGCACAGGACTTGTTCCACAAGGAGTACCTTGGCGTCACCGTCGGCACATGGGGGTCAGACCCCGCTGAAGACCCCGGTGGGTCCAGCCCCCGGGGCACGCTGGACATGCCCATCCGACGCAAGCCGGGCAGCATCATCGAGCGGGAGGCCCATCCAACGGGCGATGCCAGCGTCACGCACTATGAGGTGCTGCAGGTCTTCACGCCCACTGGAACGGGATCTGACGCCACAGACACAGCCCCCACCAGCGAATCAGGGTCAGACCCCACCGGGATCATGGGGTCTGACCCCATCCCCACTTGCTCGCTGGTCCGGTTCCGGCTGGAAACCGGCCGGACACACCAGATTCGCGTGCATTGCGCAGCAAAAGGGCATCCCCTGCTGGGGGACACCCTTTATGGCGGACCGGCCTTTGCGCCGTTGGCAGGACAGGCGTTGATCTGTGATCGGTTGGTTTTCCGTCACCCCGCGGAGGGCAGTATGGTGGAAATCCGCTCCAGGCGAAATTTCCCCATGTTCATGCTCGGCTTCACGCCGCCTTTCTGAAGGAAGGGAGCCCGCGTGTTCTACCGCAACCGCACGGCTAACGACTGTCACCAGCCCTACAGCTTGCGATTGTCCACCACACGCTTGGCCTTGCCTTCACTGCGCTGGATGCTCTTGTGCTCCACCAGCCGGATGCGGGCGGAGATGCCAAGGGTGGATTCGATGTCCTGGAACAGCCTGCGTTCGAGCGCCTCCACCTTGCGAACCTCGTCGGAGAACAGTGCGGGCGTCATCTCAATCCGCACCTCCATCTGGTCCAGGTTGTCGATGCGATCCACGTAAATCATGTAGTGCGGCTCCAACTCGCCGTATTTCATCAGAACCGACTCAATCTGAGACGGGAAGACGTTCACGCCGCGGATGATGAGCATGTCGTCGGAACGGCCGGTGACTTTTTTCATGCGGGGTGCGGTGCGGCCACAGGCACAACGTTCCCGGTTGAGGATGGACAAATCTCTTGTGCGATACCGAATCAGCGGCAACGCCTGCTTGGTGATGCAGGTGAAGACGATTTCGCCTTCTTCCCCATCCGGCAGCACCGCTCCCGTATCGGGATCGATGATTTCCGCAATGAAATGATCGCCGGGAATGTGCAGGCCCTGTTGTTCCTCGCAATCCATGGAAACGCCGGGGCCCATGATTTCAGAGAGCCCGTATATGTCGTACGCCTTCAACCCAAGGCGTTCCTCAATCTGCGCGCGCATGCCTTCTGTCCACGGTTCGGCACCGAACACACCGACACGCAGCTTCAAATCCTCTTTCGTGATGCCGGCTTCAGCCATTTCATCCGCGATATAGAGCGCGTAGGAAGGCGTGCAGCACAGCACGGTGGCCCCGAAGTCCACCAGCAGCTGGATTTGGCGCTTGGTATTGCCGCCGGAAACTGGAATGACCGTGGCCCCCACCTTTTCAGCGCCATAGTGAAGGCCCAGTCCACCGGTGAACAGACCGTAGCCATAGGCCACATGCACCACGTCCTTGCTGCCGACCCCGACATTCGTCAAGGCGCGGGCCATGCATTCGGCCCAGGTGTCGATATCCTTGGCGGTATAACCCACAACGGTCTGCTTGCCCGTGGTGCCGGAGGACGCGTGCACACGTACCACCTCGTCGAGCGGCACGGCAAAGGTCCCAAAGGGATAGTTGTCCCGCAAATCGGTTTTATAGGTGAACGGCAGTTTGGACAGATCGGCAACCGTTCGGATATCTTCCGGGGCCAAGCCAGCCTGCTTCATTTTCTCGGCATAATACGGCACATTGTCGTACACGCGCCGCACCGTATCGCGCAAACGCTCTCCCTGAAGGGCCTCCAGCGCCTGCCGATCCATGCATTCCAGATCTTCCTGCCAATACTGTGCCATACACCGTTCCTCCATTC
>JAEWSN010000001.1 GCA_023459915.1 Bacillota bacterium | reverse complement strand
GCGCTTGGCGGACTGCAGGTGACGCTTGAGATTCCGGGGAAGGGAGCGGGGACGGATGTACAAACTGCTGATTTGTGATGACGAGGAATACATTGTCGACGGCATGATGGAAATCCTGTCCGCCATTCCCACGCTCCAGCTGGAAATTTACAAGGCGTATTCCGGAAAGGAAGCGCTGCACCAGCTGCATCGGACGCGCATTGACATCGTGATGACCGACATCCGCATGCCCGGCATGGATGGCTTGGAGCTGATGGCGCGAATCCGTGAAACCTGGCCCCACTGCAGAATCATTTTTTTGACCGGCTATGATGAATTCGACTATGTGTACCAGGCCAACCGGCATCCCGGGGTGCGATACCTGCTCAAGGCGGAAGCGCATGAAAAGGTGGTGGCGGCCATCCGGGAAGCGGTGGCGGAAATAGAGCGGGATATCCGGATAGAGAATCTGGTCGGGACGGCCACCAAGCGGATGAACCAGGCAAGGGGGCTGTTTCAGCGCGAGTATCTCTTGCGGCTGCTGGCCGGAGATGAGATGGCAAAGGCAGATGTGGAGCAATTCGAGCAGTTTGGCATCCCCTTCCATGTTGACCTGCCGGTCCACATGGTGGTTGGAACGCTGCATAATCTGGTGAAGGAAAGGACCTATCGGGAACGCATTCAGAAACTCTACTCACTGCGCACGCTGGCGGAGCTGCACCTGCAGGATCGCGCAAAGGTGGTGCCCCTGCTGGATGACATGAACCGGTTTGTGCTGTTCCTGCAGGTGGCGGCGGATGTGCGGGACGCTGAAACCTATCTGCGGGGGAAGCTTGAACTCGTGCAGGAGGCCTGTCGCGCCTCTCTTGGCTTTTCCATCAGTTTCGCCGCGTCTGCCGATGCCTGTCCCTGGGAACGAATCCCCGACACGTTCGATCACCTCTGCCATCAATTGCAGTGCCGGATGGGGCCCGAGACGGAGCTGATCATGTTTGCCACGTGCCGTCAGGAGGATGACCCGTCGGCTGTAACCGCAACGTTTGGGGAGATGGGCTTGGCCGAGCCGGTGGACGCGTTCCGCCAGGCGGCGCGCCAGCTGAGTGTGCTGGGCATGTATCTGGAAACCGCACAGCAGGAAGCGTTCATGACGCAACTGGACGCGGTGCTTTCGCTGCTGCGGGGCGTTCGAAGCAGAAACAGCCCGCACGCCCTGGAGCTGTACTACTCGCTGGCGGTGATGCTGCTGCGCCAAATCAATCGATGGGAACTGGTGACACGCCTGCCGTTTCATATTGGTCTGGCCGATTTGATGCGCGCGGAGAACCATGCTTCCTGGGATGCCGCGGCAGCATATCTGGAACGTGTGGCCGCGCTGATGTTCCAATTGCAGGATGAGGGACAGTCACAGCACGCCAACAGCCTCATCGCCTCGGTCGACGGACACATCCACGCCCATCTTGGTGAGGATCTCTCCCTGACAAGGCTTGCGGAGGTGGTCTACCTGAACCCTTCGTATCTGTCCCGTGTGTACAAGAGCCTCACCGGTCGGAATCTGTCGGAGGTCATCGACAAGGCACGTGTTGAGCGGGCCAGGGAATTGCTGCGCGGCGGCTCCCTCCGCATCCACGAGGTGGGCCGGATGGTGGGATATGACACGGCGGCCTCGTTCACCCGCTTTTTCCGAAAATGGGCGGGGATGACCCCACAGGAGTATGCGGAGGCATGTGCCGACACCCGGGTATCGGGAGAGATCCCGGAGAAGGGAGACGACGCATGGGCATAAAGCGTGTCGGAATCCGCCGCATCCATTGCGTGCTTGTGTGCGTTGTCCTGACGGGGGTGTGTGCACTTGTGACGGGCGCCTGTACGGCGCAATCCCTTTGGCAGGGAGCAGTGCGTCCGGAATCGGGAACTGCGGCAACCGGTGTGGCCGCTTCCCCGGGAACGGAAAGTGGCGCCCGGGAGGGTCCTTTCGGCAAGTATGATCCGGTGCTGCCCATTCGGTTCGTTCGGGATGTGGACGAGGACTTGCAAACCAATATTCTCCCGAATTGTCCGGGCGAGACCATGGAGGAAAACCGCTGGATACAGGCATATCGGGACAGGCTTGGCATCGAGGTGGCCTACGACTGGATGACGCCGTCTGGAGATGCCTACAATCAGAAGATCAATGTCATCATCGCCTCCGGGGACTTGCCGGATGTCATCGGCGTGGATGCCATCCGGCTCCGCCAGATGGCGGACGCGGATTTGGTTGCCGACCTGACCGATGCCTGGGAGACTCATGCCACCGACCGGCTCAAGGCCTATTATGCCGAGCAGGGCCCCGGGGTGCTGGGCATCACCACGTACGATGGGCGCCTCAAGGGATTGATGCAGGGTGCGGATGCCTACTGGGAGGGGACCTTCCTATGGATCCGGGCCGACTGGCTGCGCGCGCTGGGCCTTGATCCGCCCCGCACCATGGCGGATGTCCGGGCCATCTCGCAGGCGTTCACCACGCAGGATCCGGATGGAAACGGGGAGGACGACACCTTCGGACTGGCGGTCTACAAGGATCTGTATTTCGGCGCCATGGGATTGGAAGGGTTTTGCGCCGGCTATCACGCCTACCCGTTCATGTGGGTGGAGCGGGGCGACGGAACGCTTGTGTACGGCAGCTTGCAGCCGGAAATGAAGGCGGCGCTGGCCACCTTGGCCGACATGTACGCGCAGGGGGAAATCGATCCGGAGTTTGGGGTCAAGGAAGTCGCCAAGGTGGCGGAAACCATTGTGGATGGGCGTATCGGCATGGAGTTCGGGGCACAGTGGAATCCCATGTACCCGCTGATTGGCAGCCATCAGCAGGATCCGGAGGCGGACTGGACTGGATATCCCCTGGTTTCAGCGGATGACCGGCCGGTGCGCACCCCCGGGCGGAACATGTCCTCGCGGTATCTGGCGGTGCGGAAGGATTTCCCCCATCCGGAAGCGCTGATTCGCATGTTCAACCTGCACGTGGCGTTGTGCTGGGGGGAGAATGGCGACTTCAACCATTATTACATGCCGGAGGAGAACGGCAGCGTGGGGGTCTGGAAATTTTCCCCGGTTCAGCCGGCGCCGCCGTCGAAGAATGTGGAATCTTTTTTGGCCCTGCAGGCCGCCAGACAGGCGGGGACGCTCAAGACCCTGACCGGAGAGGCGGCCACCATCCACCGCAACATCGAGGCCTATCTGGCGGGGGATCGGAGCCAGTGGGGATGGGAGCGCATCTATGGTCCGGAGGGCGTGATGAACTGGGCCGTGCGGTATCGGGAGGACGGTGCCATGCTCAAGGACGCGTTCGTTGCCGCGCCCACCCTGACCATGGTGGAACGCAAGACGACGCTGGAGAAGCTGGAACGCGAGATGTTCGTGAAAATCATTGTCGGCGCGGAACCCATTGACGCCTTCGATGCGTTTGTGGAAGACTGGTATCGACTCGGCGGCGCCAAAATCACCGAAGAGGTCAACGCCTGGGCCAAGGGACAGACATTGCGGTAGACTGGGGTTTTCTTACCCAAGGCACCCCGGGGCTGCCTTGTCCATGGCAGCCCGGGATACTGACCGGAGGCCAATTCTCATCATTTGCAGCCGATATCGGCGGGGAGGAACATCCATGCACGCAAACCCCATTCTCTGGGCGGACTACCCGGATCTGGACGTGATCCGGATCGAGGACACCTGGTACATGGTCAGCACCACCATGCACATGATGCCGGGGTGCGTGATTTTGCGCTCCTACGACCTGATGCATTGGGAGACGCTGACACACGTATACGACACCCTTGACGGCACGCCCGCGCAGCGCCTGGACGGCCTGTCCCACATCTACGGACAGGGCATGTGGGCTGCCACGCTGCGGCATCACAACAACAAGTGCTACCTCGTCTTTGTGGCCAACGACACGCACAAAACCTATCTGTTCACGGCAGACGAAATGGCCGGTCCGTGGGAGAAGCGGGAAATCGAGGGGTTTTATCACGACTGCTCCCTGCTTTTTGAGGAAGACCGGCCCTTTTTGGCCTATGGCAACACGGATATCCGGCTGGTGGAGCTGAAGCCGGATTTGTCGGGCCCGCTGCCGGGAGGCGTGGACCGCGTCATTGTCACCGAAACCGAACCGTTCCACCTGGGATATGAGGGCGCCCATTTCTACAAGATCAACGGCCGGCATCACCTGTTTCTCATCCATATCTCCCAAAGCGGCCACCAGCGCCGCACGCAGGCCTGGTTTTCCGCCGATTCGCTCGAGGGCCCATACTCCGGCGGCGACATCCTGGATGATGACATGGGGTACTTCAATGCCGGTGTGGCACAGGGTGGCATCGTGGACACCCCGGACGGAGAGTGGTTTTCCATTTTGTTTCAGGATCACGGCGCGGTGGGCCGAATCCCGGTGCTGGTGCCCATGGTGTGGCGGGATGGCAAACCGGTGCTTGGCGACAACGGCCGGGTACCGCGGTTCGTATCCGCATTGTCCACACGCCCCGAACACCCGTACAAGCCGCTCGTGGACAGCGACGGTTTCATGTATGCGCCGGATGCGGATGGCACCGTGCGCCTCAAGGATGTCTGGCAGTGGAACCATCAACCGGATCCCGCCCTTTGGTCGGTGACGGATCCGCCGGGGTTCCTGCGCATTCGTACGGACAAGCGCAGCCCCAATGTGCACCATGCCGCCAATACACTGACCCAGCGCACCTTCGGCCCGCAGAGCGGGGCGGTGGTCACGGTGGATGGCAGCCGTTTGAACCCGGGGGATCAGGCGGGCTTGTGCCTGTTGATTGGCACTTATGGCCTCATTGCGCTTCGCAAGGAGGCGGAGGGTTATGTGTTGGTGATGGAGGCGAAAGCGTCCCGGGAGGAGTCCATTTTCGAGAATTTGACGGATGGCATGCCCGGAGAGGTGTTGGCGCGCATTCCCGCAGCATCCGCAACGGTGACCCTGCGCGCACAGTGCGATTTCCGGGACAACCGCGATGAAGTGCGGTTTTCGTGGCTGCGGGGAGAAGAATGGGTGCCACTGGGCCCGGCGCACCGGATGCACTACAAACTCGATCAGTTCATGGGCGCCCGCTTCGGCTTGTTTGTGCAGTCCACGGAAACCGTTGGCGGTGAGGCCCGGTTCAGTCGGTTCATTTATGAAGGGCCGGAAGCGTTTGAATGCGCATGTTCGCAGGCCATTGGTTGAGAGACCGGAGATCATTGTGTGAGGGATGTCGTGCCGGAATGATGCGCTGAATCAGCGTGCAAGTTGAAAGGAGAACAGGATGGGCAAGTTTCAGGATTTGACGGCTTTATTGGACGCATTTGTGGCGAAAGGCCCGGCCGGTTGCGGCTGTGCGCTGGCTCAAAACGGAAAGGTGCTCTACGAGCATTACAGCGGCATGGCGGATGTTGCCGCGGGCCGGCCGACGGACGAGAATTCCGTGTACCGGCTGTTTTCCATGACCAAGGTCATCATCTGCACGGCGGCCATGATGCTGTTCGAGCGCGGCCGGTTCCTGCTGGACGATCCGCTCCATGAGTA